>JAEUJD010000101.1 GCA_016793015.1 Phycisphaerales bacterium | reverse complement strand
CTGCGTCGCAAGCACCAGGAACGGCTTGTCGAGCTTGTACGAGACACCCGCGACCGTCACGCTGCGTTCTTGCATCGCTTCGAGCAGGGCCGATTGCGTCTTGGGCGTCGCCCGGTTGATTTCGTCGGCCAGCACCACCTGCGCGAAGATCGGTCCGCGCTGGAACTCAAACTTGCGGCGACCCGTTGCCGGGTCTTCCATCACGATGTTCGTGCCGATCACGTCCGCCGGCATCAGGTCCGGCGTGAACTGGATGCGGCTGAACGGAAGACTCAGCGACCGCGCCAGCGTTCGCACAAGCAAGGTCTTGCCCAAGCCCGGAACGCCTTCGAGCAGCACGTTGCCGCCCGCGAAGAGCGAGATGAGCACGGCCTCGACCACCTCGGAGTGACCGACAACGACTTTGCCGATCTCGGCCTTCAGCGTGCCGAACGTGGCACGAAACTGCTCGCAGGCCTGCTTGATCTGTTCGGGGGACATTTCGGTCGACATGGTGAGGTTCCGGAGTTGGTCGAAATCAGGGAAAGGGTCGCATGTGTCGAATGGGTCTTCTCAGCCCTATTGGTCCTATTGCCTTCTGCTCTGTCATTCGTTCATCTCATCGCGTGCACGCTTCTTGGCTTTCAAGAGCGCGGACATTCCTTCCGTCGCATCCTTCTTTCCGGAAGCGTCTTTGCCGGGTTCCGCGCTGGGCTGTGGTTTCGCGTCGGTTGGTCGAGTTGCATCGATGATCGGTGCCGCGGGCTTCGCACCAGCTTCTGCCTCGAACTTGACACCAGCGCTCTGTGGGTCCACCGGCTGATCGCCCCGAGAGGCCATCGCCTGCCGCGCCAATTCTCGTGCCGCCTGCAAACGATCGATCTGCTGGCTTTCCTTCGCCTTGTGAGGCGAGATGAATCGCTGAAGCGATCGCGCCATCGCAAGCAGATCCACGCGAACACGCCTCACGCCGACATCAACCAGGAAAACCGCAGCCGCGGCAAGCGCCAGCCAACTCCAGATCGGACGCAGCGCCACCGGCATCTTCAAGCCATCCCGCGACCACAGGTCGTTCTTCGTCGGATCTTCTGTCAGCAGCCGCCCGCCCGTGATCGAGCGCACCTGCTCGAGCAGAGCAAAGTTGTCTTCAAGCACACGGAACTCGTCGGCGAACGGCCGGTTGATCGCCGCCTGGACCGATCCCTCGATCATCCCGTTCTCGCCCGGTGCCGAATACACAAGCCCGACGATCGAAGTGCCCGGTGGCGGGTTCTTGACAACGCCCTCGTACCGTCCTGGCCCAACCTGCCGAATCTCGACACTCTGGCTCGTGCCGTCCGGCATCGCGATCCGGCCTCGGAACGCCGCGAAGTTCAGACGCTCACCTTTCGTGTCGAGCGCATCAACAAAGATTCGTGCCTGCGCCCCCTGCACTTCGGTGGTCACGCGCACGTTCGGCGAGCTGCTCGGCCTCATCGCCCAGCGAATCTGCTGCTCCCAGAATCCTTTGAAACCAGACCACGAAAGCCAGTCGCCCGCCCAGCGGCTGCTGACGTCGCTCGCGAACACGATGCTGCGGCCAAGTCCAAACTGCCACTGCGCTCCGATCGCGTCGTTCTCCTTGCCGCGAAGGGTGACTTGTGACAGGCCTTCGCGGTCCGCTGCAACCACATACCCATGAATCGGCGGCACCGCCTTCACCCCGCGCAGCGTGTCGAGCACCCCTCCCGCGATCGCCGGGGAAAACGGCTCGCCCTCCCAGATCAACGGCCGCTTCACCGTCTGCGCTTCCTTCGTAAAAATCTGAGGCAGCGTCGCCAGCGCTTGCTGCGTATTCACGTCGTAGTGCCGACCACCCGTGAACTTGGCCATGTCCGACATCTTGCGCGTGTCCATGCCCGAGTGCGGAAACACGCCCACCGTCGAGATCGTGATCTTGGCGTTGACGTATTCCTGCAGCAGCGACGTCGGGGGCGGCTGCGGATCGCCGTCCGAGATGATGATCACGTGCTTCTGGCCCGCGTTGGCCTTGACCAGCCCCTGGTACGCCAGACGCACCACCGGCGTGAAGTCGGGCATGTCTCCGAAGACCAGGTTGTTGATCGCCCGCTTGATTCCCGAGCCATCGCCGACCTCCCGCAGCGGATATGCCCAGTCGGTCCCGCTCAGGTTGTAGTTGTACTCGATGATTCCGGCCAGATCGAGGCGCGACATCGCCGCGACCGCGGCCATCGCGGTCTGCTTGCCGAAGTAGACGCCGTTTGGCATCTCAACGGAGTGCGTGATGATGACGAGCGCGCCCTTGGGCAGTTGGCGCTTCTGGGGCGGATCAAGCCGCACCGGCAGCGCATCCTCAACCGGCGAACCGATCCAGCCGCCCGCACCGAGCGAATCCGGTCCGCCGGTCATGACCAAACCGCCGCCCGAATCCTGCACGTATCGCTTGATTTCTTCCTGCTGCGCCTGACTGAAATTGAACGACGGCTGATTCACCAGCACAACAGCGTCGAACGCGCTCCACTCGGTAAGCGTGCGCGGCGCGAATTCCGGGGCGACTTCTTCCGTCCGGATTCCCGCCTTGTTCAGCACACTCACTAGCTCGGCCGATTCCTTGTCGCTCGACGAGATCACCAGCACGCGCCCTTCGCCGCTCACAAACGTCACGGCCGAAGCGACGTTGTTCTCGAGAACCGTGTCGCCTTCCGGGCGTCCATTCGCCATGCGGGGCTCGAAGATCGCGCGAAACTCCTGAGCGCCGTGCCGCGGTGCGATCACGGGGACGGTGAAAACATTCGAGCCAGGTTTCAATTCGACGTCCATCCCGAGCATCGCGCCGCCGCCGGAGAGATCGATCGGTTGCCCGTTCAGCGTAATCACAAGTTTGCCGCTGACCGCCTTGGTCGACTGGATCACGGCGCGCAGGCTCATCGTTTCGCCTTGCCGTGCCGTCGCGGGCGCGACGAGACGATCGACCAGCACTTCGCTGTCGTAGCGAAATCGCAGCGGCAGCACATCGATCGGCACGCCCGCCGCCTTTGCCGCTTCCGCCGCCAGAATCAGCGAGTCTTCGGTCTCGTTCCCGTCGGTCGCAAGCACAATCCGCCTCGCGGCATCATCCACCGGCAACGCGAGCGCCATCCGCACGCCCGAAGCAAGGTTCGTTGCGTCGGCCGACCCGACATTCTGACGCTCCACCAGCTTGGTTGATTTCGTCGGCAATTGCTGCACGATCGCGGTGCGACCGACAGTGATTGTCCCCATCCGATCGTCATCGCGCGGATCAAGCTCGCGCGACCGCTCGAGGAATCGGTCTACCCGCGCTTGGAGATCCGCCGGCACCGATTGGCTCGCGTCGAGCACGTTGAGAATCGCAACGTCCTTGCCCACGCGCCGGAGCTGCGGCTCCGCAAGCGTCGCGAATAGCAACATCAGCAGCAACGAGCGGGCGCCCAGCGAAACCCAGCGCGCCACCGGACCAAGCCCCGCGATGCTCCGCCTCGCCATGAGAACCGAAACACCGGCGAGCCCCGCGCCGATCGCCAGCCACACGGGAGAATCAAACTGAACAGGACCAACAACAAGCGCACTCAGCACGAGGGTCATGGTTGTCCCCCGCTTGGTGCGGCCCGCCGAGAATGGGGCGCCGCCGCACGATCCTGCTTCGCCAGCGAAAGGCGACCGAGCGGCGCCGGAAAACAGAGCACGCGGTTATTGCCCGAGTCGAGTGCAAACGCATCCCCATCGTGCACCGTCACGCCCCAAGGCGTGATCAATTCTCCCTCGCCACGCCCCGGCTTGCCCGCGCGCTCGAGCACCTTGCCCGAATCGAGATCCACGCGTGTCACGCGCGCTGCCCCCTGCTCGCTGATCAGCGCCGATCCATCCTGCAGCAGCACCAGCCCATACGGATATCGAAATAGTTCGGAGTGATCGTGCAATTCGGTCTTGTCCGCCGTGAGTGACCCCGCACCCGGAATCCACCGGATCAACTCGCCGTCGAGCGTGAACACGCCGATCCGGTGATTGCACGCGTCTGTCACGACCAGCCGCTGGCGTCCGACATCGATCTCCATCGATTGAGGCCGGCTGAACTGGATCGTTTTCGCGTCGGAGCTGTCTCCGAATGCTCCAAACGCTCGCACGAACCGAAACTCGCCGGCGGCATCCGGTTCAAAGATCGAGATCCGATCATTCCCGCCGTACTCGCTCACATACAGGCGAGCGATCCCGCGTCCGTCCGCGCTCGGCAGCACCGCGACATCCGTCAGATAAATGAACTGCCCAGGTCCCGTGCCATACGCACCGAAGCTCCCGATCTCCCTGTTCTCGCTCGTGCCGTCCGCGCCCGGCTTGTAGATCAGCACGCGGTGGTAGTGCGTATCGGGTATCAGCACAATCTCGTCTTCATCGCGCCCCGTCGGATCGAACACGCACAGGCCCGTCGGTTTCCCCGCAGCGAACTCCGGCATCCGCCATCCGCTCAGCGCACGCCCCGTATCCGCGTTTAGTCTTTGCACCCGCGCCGCTTTGTCAATCACCCAGAGCGATCGATGATCACTGTCGAGGCACCTCGGAAATGCAAATTGGCCGGGGCTGATACCAACTTCGCCGATCGTCCGTCGTACCGGGATCACGCTCGCCTTTGCATCCGCCGAATCGGAGCACCCGCTCAGCTGTGGCGCAGCCACTGCAAGACAAAGCATCAGCGGTACGGCGCACCCTCGGTTCATGCGGCCCCATCCTACGAAAACCCGCCTCCGCTTGTTCGGATTCGACCGCAGATGGTTCCAGAAAGAAGCGCGGCGGCTTCACGGCCGTCTGACTGTTCGCTCCGGCATCGCCCACCGGCCCAGCCACCACAGCATCGATCCGCCCAAAACCAGCCCGATGCTCAGCAAAAGAATCCCCGCGGCAGATAATTCCTGCGTTCGGGCAAAGTGCAGTTGATTGAGGATCGCGCGCGCAAACGTGTCCACCCCCGGAGGTTGAAGCACGATCGAGCATTCAATCTCATGAAAGCTCAGAATCGCGACCGCGATTGCCCCTGCCCCGAGCGCTGGCCAATTCCCCGCAATCGCTGTCCGCAGCACGCCCGAAAGCCCCGTCGCGCCATCCAGGCGACGCTGGTCCGCCTGCTCCCTCGCTTCACCCATTGCAAGCCAGCAGCCGAGCACAATCGGCACGATTCCAAACCGGGCCAGGTGCGCGATCACCAGAACGAGCGAGCTGTCTTCGATTGCCGGCCAGGCCCGACGGATCAATGCCCCAAGCCAAACGCCGATCATCACCCCCGGCGCCATCGCTCCAAACGCAAAGAGAAACACGCTCGCTTTGATCATCCGTCTCGACCAGCCTCCCGAAAGCATTCCGATCCACGCCGACAGCATCATCAATCCCGCCCCAATCCCAGCCGCGGCAGAGATTTCCGCGCTGGTCACAATCTGATGCCGATAGACGCGAAGAAAACCCAACAGCCCGCCCGCCGACGCCAGGTGAGAAGCAAAGAGATAGAACGGCACCAGCGCACACCCCGCAAAGACCAGGGCAGAACCCAGTAGCCCCGTACCCCGCATCGAATCTCGCCCGAGAGGTGTGCGCAGTGCCTTCTCCGGCCGTTCCTTTGCAGCCATCCAAAGGACCATCCATGCCCCGACCAACGCCAAGCCCAGCATTGGCCAGGCGACGATCCACGCCCGCCACTGCCGATCCTGAGGCAGCAAATCCATCGCCAGCCACACGCGGATCGTCAGAGTCTCCAGCCTGGCGACGTGCAATGGCACCGCTGAACCGAGCATGAGCATTGCAACAAGCGCAATTCCGGCGCAGATCCCCGGTGCCGCAAGCCGGGTCCGTTCCCAGAGCGATCTCCCCGCTCGGTGCCGAGGCACATCCAACGAAAATTGCTCGAGCGTTGAACTTTCGATGCGGGCAAGCCAGATCGCCAGCACGATCGCAGCCAAGGGCGACGCCCACAAGCTGAGCGAGCCAAACGCCAGCACCTTTCCCGCAAAAACGGGGATCCACCCCGATTCACCCCGCGCTGACCGTTCCAGCCAGTCGCCGAGGACCGAACCGGGAGCCCGAAGCAGGTTGTACGCGCCAAACGCAAGGTAATTCGGGAGCAGCAAAGGAGTTGCGATCAGTGGCAACCATTGCCACCCACGAAGCCGGAGCAGCCATGCCATCGGCCACCCCATCGCCATTGCGCAAACGCCTATCCCAACTGCGGTTGCGATGCTCTGGAGGGTGACGGTCCACGCGAAAAATCGGAGTCCCAGAGACTCCGAGCCTCCCTTTGCCGACACCAGCCCCGGTTCGGTCAGAAGCGGCGCGAGCAGATTGGCCTCTTGAGTGGCAGAAAAGATCGCCCCTGCCGCGGGAAGCCCGATGGTCAAGACCCCAAGCGTGAGCAACGCGAGCGACACAGCCAGAATTCCGGGCCGATCCCGCATCTCGAAAGCACCTTTCGAATCCCCGTCCCCGCCGAAAGGATCGGGGAAGGGGGATTGGACTCCCAGCGCGCCACGCTTTCATCGCCCGATCAACCCCCGAGCAGATTAGAGGCGGTCGCAACCACGGGGGCTTCAGAGTATCATGCAAGTCCCTATGTCTACCTTCCCTCCGCAGGCCCTAGCGGGCAAACGCCCGGGTCAAACCAAGCCGACACGAACCCGAGAGGCGTCTTCTCCTATTGAGAGCGATGCGCCGGGCCAATTCTTCATTCGGCGAATGAGAAAGCTCCGCGAAGCGATGGGGGGGCTGGAGCTTTCGCACCTGCTGGTGACCAACCCGCTCGACGTCGGCTATCTGACCGGCTTTTTGGGTGGCGATAGCTACCTGATTCTCGGCCCGGGCCGTCCCGTGCTTGTCAGCGATTTTCGATATCAGGAAGAGGTCGGCGAGTTCAGCGACCTGTGCGAGATCGTCATCCGCAAGCGATCCATGGGCGAGGCAATCGGCGAGCTGCTGACCGGCGAAAACGTCCAGCGCGTGGGCATCCAGGCCGAGATCATGACCGTCGCCGAACGCGACCAGCTCGCCAAGCGGATCGGCACGAAGCGGGTCGCGGCAACCCTTGGCCTGGTCATGAAGATGCGGGCCGTGAAAGACCCGGCCGAGATCGCGCTGATCAGGAAGGCCGTCAAGATTCAGGAAGAGGCCCTCAAGGCTCTCCTTCCCACGCTCGAACCCGGAGTCACCGAGCTCGAAGTCGCATCGCGGCTCGAAGCGGAAATGAAGAATCGCGGCTCGAGCAAGCCCAGCTTCGAGACCATTATCGCCGCCCGCGCCAACGGCAGCATGGCGCATTACCGGCCCGGATCGACCAAGCTTGCCGCCAATCAGCCCGTGCTCATCGACTGGGGCGCGATCTGGCAGGGCTATCACAGCGACATGACCCGCACGTTCACGCTCGGTAAATGGCCCAAGCCCATCGCAGAGATCTACCCGATCGTGCTCGAGGCCCACCAGGCGGCAGCCGCGGCCATCGCCCCTGGTAAATCCACCTCCGAGATCGACAAGATCGCCCGCGACATCATCGCCAAGGCAGGCTTCGGCGACAATTTCGGCCATGGACTCGGGCACGGAATCGGCCTTCAGACCCACGAAGAGCCACGCCTCTCGCACATGCTCACCGGCACGCGCCTCGAGGTGGGGCACGTCTGCACCGTCGAGCCGGGTATCTATCTTCCCGGTGTCGGCGGCGTCCGCCTTGAAAACGACTACGTGGTCGAGGCAGACGGCGCGAAAAACCTCTGCTCTCTCCCGATGACGATGGACTGGTCAACACTTCGCTGAACGGCTCCGGGCTCGTTCGCTTTCCTTGCTTTTCTGGACAAAACATGATCGACCCCACCAAACTCAAGGACCTTATCAAGCTCATGGTCGAAAACGACCTGACCGAGATCGATCTTCAAGACGACAAGGAAACCGTCACCATCCGCCGGGGCCACCCTCCCGCGGCACACGCCCCGATGATGTACGCGGCGCCCGCCGCTCAAGCGGCGGCGCCGGCCCCAGCAGCAGCTCCGGCCGGTGGTGCAGCAGCGCCCGCCGCGGCATCGAGTGATGCCGGCCTGATTGCGATCGAATCGCCGATGGTCGGCACGTTCTACTCCGCCGCCAATCCGGATTCGGCCCCCTTCGTCACAAACGGCGCGAAGATCAATCCCAGCACCGTCGTCTGCCTCATCGAGGCGATGAAAGTGTTTAACGAGATCAAGGCCGAAAAGGGCGGCACGGTCGAACGCGTTCTTGTCAAGAGCGGGGAAGCCGTCGAATTCGGTCAGAAGCTCTTCCTCGTTCGTCCCGCGTAATTGAAATCGCTCGCAGCGCGAACGACGCGAGCAGCGATTCGGGTGTCTCTTTCGCCTTTGGTTGGGTCTTAGTTTGCAACGTCAGTGGAGCGGGAATGTTCAAGAGAGTTCTGATCGCGAACCGTGGTGAGATTTGCCTTCGCATCATGCGGGCTTGCCGCGAGATGGGAATTGAAACGGTTTGCGTCTATTCGACCGCGGATAAGGATGCGCCGTATCTGCGTCTCGCCGATCGCGCGATCTGCATCGGCCCCGGCCCTTCGAAGGAAAGTTACCTCAACATCTCCCGCATCCTGAGCGCCGCCGAAGTCGCCGATGTCGATGCGATCCATCCCGGTTACGGCTTCCTCTCCGAACGCCCCGATTTCAGTCAGGCTTGCCGCGATTGCAAGATCGAGTTCATCGGCCCCAGCCCCGAAGCCATGTCGGCGCTCGGCGATAAGGTCGAATGCAAGCGCACCGCCAAGGCCAACGGTGTACCGGTTTTCCCCGGATCTCCCGACGCGATCGAGGACGAAGAAGAAGCGGTTCGTATCGCCAACGAAATCGGCTATCCGGTCATTATCAAGGCTTCCGCCGGTGGAGGCGGGCGCGGCATGAAGGTTTGCCACAACGAAGTTTCCCTTCGTTCCATGCTCCGCGTCGCCAGCCAGGAAGCCGCCGCGGCATTTGGCAACGGCGCTGTCTTCATCGAGAAGTATCTCGAAAAAGCCCGTCACGTCGAGATCCAGATGCTCGGCGACAAGCACGGCAACGCTGTCTACCTCTGGGAACGCGATTGCTCGCTCCAGCGTCGTCACCAGAAAGTCATCGAAGAAGCCCCCGCGCCGAATATTGATCGTGCCAAGCTTCAGAAGGTCGCCGAGTCCGCCGCGAAGATGATCAAGAGCGTCAAGTACGCCGGCGCCGCGACGTGCGAGTTCCTGCTGGATGAAAAGGGCGACTTCTACATGCTCGAGGTGAACACTCGAGTGCAGGTGGAGCACCCCGTCACCGAACTCATCACCGGCATCGACATCGTGAAGATGTCGATCGCCATTGCTGCGGGTGAGAAGATCCCGTACAAGCAGAGCGATATCAAGATCACCGGCCACGCCATCGAGTGCCGCATCAATGCTGAAGATCCGGCGCAGGGCTTCCGCCCAAGCGCCGGCAAGATCACGACCTGGGAGCCGCCCGGCGGCCCGGGCGTGCGGATGGATACGCACGTCGTTAGCGGCTATGTCGTCCCTCCGAACTACGACAGCATGATCGCGAAACTGATCGTCCACGCCGACACGCGAGAATTGGCGCTCGACCGAACGGCCCGCGCACTCCGCGAGTTCAACGTCGGCCCGATCAAGACCACGATCCCTCTGCACCAGAGGTTGGTGGAAAACACCGACTTCCGTAAAGGCGGCGTCGACATTCATTATCTTGAGCGTCTGTTGAAGTGATCGGTCGGTGCGCGATCAGTCGCAACCAAGTGCGCTATACGCCGCGGCAAACAGTACGAAATCATCATCATCGGTCACCCCGTCCCCGTTGAAGTCCCCCTCGACATCAACGAGGGCGTCATAGCTGAACGCGAATCGCACAAAGTCGCCGTCGTCGACGATGCCATCGCGGTCGATATCCTGAAAACAGCGGGTGAGTTCGGCAATCAGAAAATCGCGAGCCGTTTGGTCTGTTTGGGCTCCGAGATTGCCGTGCCCGGCGCCGGGAACAGGGACGAAAATCGGTGCCGCGTTTGCCGCTGAAAGCGCATCAAAGAGCTTCTGGCTTTGCTTGATCGGGACCGTGGTATCGACCGTGCCGTGGGCAATGAAGATGCGAAGATCACGCGGATTGACATGCGTGATCGGATTTGCGAGCGTGATGAGACGCATCTTTTCCGGAAAAGGAGCGGCCGGGTTGTTCTGATTTGCCCGGAGCACGCCGACCCCTTGGCCCGGCTCGCCGAAGCCGATGAGCTCAGATTCTCCGGAACTCGGCGCGTCGTGATCCGTCGTGGAGCCCGGGGGAGTGACAACATCGGGGTTCATGTTGAGCAGGTCGGTGGGTCCGAAGTAATCCACAGCGGTGCGAACCGTGGCGAACGGCCCACCTCCGCCGACGAATCCTTCAAGCTCAAAGACATTGTTGCTCGTCAGCGCCAGCGCGGCGAGATGGCCGCCCGCGCTGCTGCCCCACGTTGCGATTCGGGCGGGATCGATGCGATAGGTCGCGGCGTTGCGCTTGAGAAAGCGGATCGCTCCCTTCACGTCAAGTATCTGAGCCGGGAAAATCGCATCTCCGCTCAATCGGTATTCCACGCTGGCGACGACGAATCCACTCTGAAGCAGCGCACGCGCCCCGGCGGGCACAACGTTTTGAGTGCCGCTCACCCAGGCTCCGCCGTGAATCCAGACCACACACGGAGCCTTCGAGAGCGGAGCGGTGTTCTGATTCCAATAGATGTCAAGGTGAAGCTGCATGGGCGTGCCGTTGTCGCGGAGGACGTTCGCATAAACGACCTCGTTGAAGGTCGGGGTTTGCGCAAGGGCAGGCACCGCCAGAACGCACGCGCACGAGATCGCCAAGTTGGTCGGTTTCAATTTCATCGCCTCCGTCGGACATTGCCGGTTCACCACGGGCGAAACGCCGTAGACGCGACGCTATTGCGTCGGTGAAACAGGAGCCGCCGTCAAAATCCGGTTAGGGGCAGATCAGGGCGTCATACCCCGCAGCAAAAAGGACAAAGTCCGCGTCGTCGCATTGAGCATCGCCCGTCAGATCCGCGCCCTGATACGCACCGTTCATGATGAGCCCGTCGTAGGCGTTCGCGAAAACGACGAAATCCGCATCGTCGACCACGCCGTCGTTGGTCAGATCGCACGGGCAGCACCCCTGAGGCGAACGCGGGCTGTAGAACTGGCAAAGCCTGATCTCGATCGCGTTCGCGAGCGCGTTCCCGCTCGCGCCCGGAATGCAGTCGGCGCTAGCCGGCAAGGCCGCGTCCGCCGTCGGGTAAGTCCCGACCGCAACAAACACCGTGTTCGGAAGGGTGGTGCCTCCGCCAAAGCGCTTCTTGAGGTCGATCGTCGCCGCGAGCACGCCGCCGTTGTTCGTCGCGGCGTTCTGCGTCACGTTCCCGACAGGCAAGTCAAACCAGCCGTTGTACCCGTTGGAACTTTCATTGCCGACGAACGACGCCCACGCGCCGATCTGTCCGCCCTTGCCCCACATCGGCGCCCGCAGCGCGCCCGGGCCGCCGGGGCCGGACAAGAGCAGGAACCGGTCGTTGCTTCCCGCCGCGGCCTGCGTGGCCATGTAGAAAATGTCGCCCTTGAGCCCCGCCCAGAGATTGATGCTGTTGCTCGCGCTTGTCGCGATGAGCACCGAATCCGGATCGCGCACGCCGCTCACGTCCCACGTGTCGATCGGTTGACCGCCGGAAACCGTGAAATGCCAGTCGCTTCCGCCGTTGTTGTCCCAAATGCCGGCGCCGTTGTTGAAGACGATGTCGAGTTTCGTTGCCGACGGGATCACGGGAACCGTGAGGCTCCACTTGCCGGTTTGCGAGTCCTTTGTCATGAGCGCATCGGGCGAGACGACCGGAGTCCACTGGTTATAGCCGTAATGGAGATAGACCGATGCAGCGCTCGCAAGGTTGCGCCCGGCCGGGTCGTACGTCACCGTGACGTTCTGCCCGGCGATTGGCGTTTCCGGGCTGAGCGCGACAACGGTGCCGCCGCCGGTCGGTGCGCCGCTGCCGTCGCCGACGTACACATGCTGGATCGGCGACTTCTTGACGTTGCCGCGCGAGTCCGTCGCTTCGACGTAGTAGTCCACGAGTTTCGATCGAATGCCGGTGAGCCTCGTGTAATACTCATCCGCCACGTACTGCGGCATCACATAGAAATTGATCCCCGGATCGTTGAAAAAATTGCCCGCCGGGAACGCCCGCTTGGTCATGCTGACGCTCTGCCACGCACCGACCTCGTTCCCTCCCGCGTATGTCTCGTTCTGCGTGGAACCGAGCGGATTCATCCCGTCGTTGTCGAGCCGGTATTTCAGGATCACCTGGCCGTCCGGAATGCCGCTCGCGTCGTACGCGAATGTCCAGATGTCGAAGTCGCCGCTGTTGATGACCTGCTGGTACTTGTGCTGCGGGCCGAAGTTGTTCGAGCCGGGATTCCAGGGCGTTCGCTGCGGAATCCAGATGGTCGGTGCGACAGTGTCACCGGAAGCGCCCGCGCTCGCGATGACCGGATCGGCGAGTCGTGCCGCGTTGTTGCAGGCAATTGTCGGCTTCACTTCCATGTCGAGGGCGGTGCCGTAGTACATGTAGCCGCTGTTCAGTGCGCCCATGAAATAGTGCCAGGCGCGTTCGGCGGGGAGGGTGCTGTTGTCCGGGTAGACGATGCGCCCGGCGTCGAGCGGCGTGCCGCTGGTGCCGCCGTACGTGGCAAAGCCGACCGGGCGCGCCAGCGTGATCGCCTCCGCGGTTTCGACCCGGTTTTGCATGGCGGTGATGACAGCCCAGTTCCGCGCATCTTCGGCCCACCCGTTGGCAACGTCGATGTTGCCCTGGGCATTGACCAGAGGCCAGTTCCAGTTGATGAACTGCGGGGCACCAAAATCGCCGTCGGCATTCACCCAGGCGCCGTCTTCAACGTGAACGAGGTCGTTCGCCGGAACCGGATAGTCGGCGAGATACTGCTCGACGGTGGTTGCCGGATACGTTGCGTTCGCGCTCGAAACAAGGTTCGGCGTCGCTTCCATGTAATACGAATACCCGCCGCCCCAGGCGTTGTCGCCGTCGTGGGTGAGTGTGATGAGCGCCGGACGCGAACCCGTGTTCAGTGCGGCAAGGTTCGCAAAGTCCGTCGTTCCGATCGGTGCATACCCATCGCGCCACGAAAGCCCCTGGGAGGCCGGAATCACGATGATCGACGAAGCGCTTCCGGTGTTCGGGTCGATGTATTGCGCGCGCCTCGGAATCAGCGAGAAAACAGATTCGACCGGCGAGCACCCGCGCGAGATCGACTGCCGATACCACCCGTTTCCAACCGTCGAATTGAGCGGATTGATCTGGTCCGCCCTGTTGGGCGGATCGCAGTTGATGCCACCGGATCCGAAAACGATCGGAAAATCCGGCTGCGCCCGCGCGATCTTTTCCGCGCTCACAACCGACCACACGATCCCCTCGCTCGCCAGCACCCCGATCATCCGTGTGCTGAACGCCATCTCGCTCGGGAAGAACCCGCGCGAGATCGGAACCGCAGAACCCCACGCGTCCGGATAGATCCGCTTGTACGCCTGGATCTGCTTTCGCATCGTGTTCTCATCCACCAGCGGCATCAGCGCGTGGTGAAAGGGAAAGATCACGACATCGAGCCGCGGCTTGCCATTCAGCGTGGTCCACCCGCGAGCCTCGCGGATGGGGTTCATCCAGCCAGCGCCGTACCCCAGTTGATTGGCACCGCCCAGAGATTGAATGTTCTCGACCAATCCGCCCGAGTACGAGATCTGCGCGCCCGCCCGCGCAGCCCAACGGATCAGGTTCACGCTGTCGCGCGTCCGGCCCTGATAGACCGCCTTGCGATCGTCGATTCCGAAAATCTCGTCGAGGTTGTTCTCGGGGTGCGTCGCCCCGCCAGCTTTCCGCGAGCGTGATTCGTTTGCGCGCTCGTAGCGGTCAAACCCGGTCGCCTGCCGATCGGGCCAGTAGATCGGCTGTTCGAGATGCCAGAGGTAGGTGAACTGAACCTTGGACTGCGCCCACGCGACCGGGGCAAGGCCGGCGCAGAGCAGCGAAACGGTCGCCACGCGCATGTTCCATCGCATCAATTCAATGCTCCATCAAAGGAAGAGCGTCGAGCGTACCGGCGGGCCCGCCCCGAAGCAAGAGAATCGTGATTGCGAAGGCGAGCCTGAAAATCAGGGGCATACAAGCGCGTCGTACCCAACAACGAAGATCGAAAAATCAAGATCGTCCACCATGCCGTCGCCGTTCAGGTCGGCGGGACAGCCGGCCGGATACCCGCTTTCGAGTTCCGGGCAGAGCAGCGCGTTGTACGCGACAACCAGAAGCGAAAAATCCGCGTCGTCCACGAGGCGGTCGTTGTTGAGGTCGCCGGGGCAATACCTGGAAAAGTCGATCGCACCGACAAATCCGCACGAGAAGTTCTCGCCGGTGTACACGATTCGGCTCGAAGACGTCGTCGTGTTGAGCGCGAAGATCCCCTGAGAGCCGGTCCAGAGCAGTTCGCCGTTTGCCATCGGGGCAACGCCACGCGGATTGATGAGCGTGATGTCGGGAAGGATGATGATCGTCAGCAGCCGCTTCACGAAAGCACCGGTCGAGGCGTTGTAGATGTACAGGCCGGGGTTGACGCCGCTGAATCCGACCGCCACGATCCGATCGTTCCCGCCTTCATTCCAACGCTCGATCTGCATCGGAAAATCAATCGGGCTCGACGCGCTCCACGCGCCTCCGAACGCTCCGATCGTGCCGGACGATTGGAAGCGATCAAGCCGGTTCTGCTGGATGTTGGATGTCAGCACCGACGTCGCATCGAGCGGGAAAACCGCGAATGGATCCTCCGCACTGAACGAGCCGAGCGGGTTACCGGCCGGATCGAGACGCGCCACGCCGGTGCCGCCGGCGACGCTGCCGCTCGCGACCCAGACTTCGCCGTTTACGACGGCCATGCCCCTGGGATTCGCCACGCTCGTCAGCGTCCCGAGAAACCGTGGACCCTCGGGCTGCACGGAATACCGATAGATCGAATCCGAGAGCTGATCCGAGATCCAGACTTCCGACCCGATCTGCATCGCGTGCCGCAGCATGCCGATCGACCATGAGTCGATCGCGATCGAAAGGTCGATCCACCGCCCCGGGGGTTTGGTTGCAAACTGCGTGAGCGAACCCGTTGCGGGATTCACGCTGATCACAAACAAGTTGGCATTGTCCGGAGTCACAAGCGCGTTGACCACCGCTGCGCCGCAGGCGCCGCACAGTGACAATGACAGCATGCCGGGGATCAATCGCCTCAAGCCGGAGTCCTTCCATCGTCCACTGCGAAAGAGAATTCTTTCGCCTCAATCCTCTGTCCGCGTGGCGCACGGGATTGGCTGCATCCAATTCCGCGACCACCCTTCGCGCCTCCTGATTTATCGAACCTCATCCTCCGCGATTTCACCGAGGCGAACAAGGCGGGAAGGAATTCTCGGTCGAGCGGCAGAATTTTCGCGCTCGGCCCCTGCGTCCCATAACTACATTGCCGCATCCACGATACCCAGCCCGCCAACCACCAGGCTCACGAGTCCGTTCATTGTGAAGAACGCCGCTTCCAACCCCTGCTTGCCCCGTTTCGCCAGAATCACGTGTTCGACGGTCAGCAGCACCCCAACGAGCGCCACGCCGAGGCCAAACAGCAAACCCAGCCTGGGTTCGATGCGCCAGGCCAGGACGAGGCAGATCAGCGCCAACGCGTGCAGGGCGCGGCTGATCCAGATCGCGCCACGCACGCCCAGACGCGAAGGAATGCTGTACAGCCTCTCGCGGCGATCTTCATCCACATCCTGAAGTGAATAGATGATGTCGAAGCCGGCGACCCACAGCGTCACCATCGCCGCGAGGAACCAGAGTGCTGCGCGAGCTCCCGACGGGAAGTCGAGGCTCTCACCGCCCGCGAGGCCGAGCACTTGGGGGTTGATCGCGATTGCCGCGGCAAGCGGCGAGGCCGCCAGCGATGTGCCCAGAAACAGATGGCACGCCCATGTGAATCGCTTTGTGAATGAGTAAAGGCCGATCCACGCGAGCACGGGGATTGCGAGAATCGCGGGCCAGGGGTTCGCGAACGCAAACCAGAAAGCCGAAGTGAGCCCGAGGAAGGCGGCACCCAGCGAGAGCGCGAGCGCCGCGCCGAATGCGGCAGAAAGTCGCCCCGAAGCAAAGGCGCGGCGCGATGTGCGGGGGTTGCGAGCGTCGAGCAGGCGATCGGCAAGGCGGTTGATGAGCATGGCCCAGCTGCGAGCGACGAACATGCAGAGAATCACGAGCACGAGCGCGAAACCGAAGTCGCGCCACGGCATGTGCGCCGGTCGTGCAAGGAACGACGCCAGCAGCGCAAATGGCATGGCAAAGATCGAGTGCGAGAGTTTGATATCGCCCGCTGCGATGGCGAGGCGCTCGGCAAAGCCCGAGGCGGGTGCCGGCGTCGAAACCGAACTGGAGGTAACGGCGTTCATTCTCCGGCGGGCTTGCCGCCCTTTCTCGGATCGCTGCCCGCTTCGAAACGGCCCGGCGAACTCGGAGAGCGTCGGATCGCCTGGATGACGCACTCGGACTTACCGAGTTTGAGTTCCTGTCCCCTTGATTCGAGCCCGGCGCGAACGGTGCGGGTCTGTTTGCCGCTGCCTTCGGTCGAATCTGCGATCTCGGGTTCGATGCGCAGTGTGTTGGGCATCCATTGGTGATGAATCCGGGGCTGCGCCACGGCCTTCGAAGCGGGGATGCCGTATGTGACACAGTCGAGCAGAACCTGCAAGGTTCCGGTGATGATCCACGGTCCGCCCGAGCCTCCGACCACCAGTTCGACAGGCGACGTGTCGGTTTCGCCCGAAAGCACGATGGTGGGGGACATGCTGGACAGGGGTTGCTTGCCGGGGGCGGGGAGATTCCGATCGTCCTGGCGCAGGCCGAATGCGTTGGGCGTGCCGCGCCGGGTGGTGAAGTCGTCCATCTGATCGTTGAGCAGAAATCCAAAGCCCGGCACCACAACGAGCGATCCGAACTGCAGGTTGATGGTTTCCGTGCAGGCGACGGCGTTGCCCCACGAATCGACGGCGCTGAGGTGGCTGGTGCCGGAGTCCGTGGGCGGATGCGCAGCGGCCCGCGGAATGTTGCTCCCGTACGACTCGATCGGCTGCGTGCGAGACAGATCGATGCGCGACGCGAGATCACGGGTGTTCGCCTGACTCGTAAGGTTCAGAACCGGAATATCCGTGACGGCCGGATCGGCAAGAAAGCGGGAGCGATCCGCGAACGAGTGCTTGAAGGCTTCGGTCAGGAAGTGGATCTGCGGGCTGCTGTCGTAGTCGAACGAGTCAAACTCCTCGCGCCGGGCTTCGATCATTCCCAGAGTCTGCACGATGACGATGCCCCCGCTCGATGGGGGCGGAAACGCGAAGACCTTCTTTCCTT
Source organism: Phycisphaerales bacterium (assembly GCA_016793015.1). Lineage (GTDB taxonomy): Bacteria > Planctomycetota > Phycisphaerae > Phycisphaerales > UBA1924 > JAFEBO01. Next base: position 10,528 of record JAEUJD010000101.1, on the reverse strand, counting down.
GAAAGCTCGTTGTGAGGGGGAGCAGTTCCCGGGGCCGGTATGCCGCGAGTTCGGCGAGCGTGACGTTCGCTCCGCCCGCGCCGAGCACGCTGCGGATCGCAGAGGCAATCTCGCCGCTGTAAAAGGCCTTGGCCCCGTCCCGCGCTATGAGCTTCAATGCCCGGGCCTGTGCGGGCTGCTTGAGCAGGTCTCCCTCTTTCACTCGGCCGTTCAGCAGATAGATGGTACGAAACTCTGCGAACTGTGATCCGGCTTCCTTCGCGCCCCGTGCAACATTCGACGACGCAACGGCGCGCATGTAATCGGCATCGACCACAAAGCCTTCTTCCGCGGCACGGATCGCCGGCGCCATCACCGCCTCGCGCGAAAGCGTGCCGAACTTTTCGAGCGCATCAAGCAGCCCGGCAACCGTTCCGGGGATCGCGACGGCGTGTGCTCCGTTGGTGGAAGCGGCCGGATCGTCTTTCAGTTTCGGATCGGTCTCGAAGAAATCCGCCCTGGCCCAGCTCGGCGCCACCTCGCGATAATCGAGCGCGATCGTCCGGGGCAGGCCCGTGATCTTCGGGTGCCTTTTCAGATGGATCATCATGAAGCCGCCACCGCCGATGCCGCAGGAGTAGGGACGCACCACCGAGAGCGTAAAGCTTGCAGCGACGGCGGCATCCACCGCGTTTCCGCCCTTACGCAGCATCTCAAGTCCGGCCTTGGACGCGATCTCGTGATCCGCAGCGACCACGTGCCGGTAGGTGGGTTCGCCCTTGACCGGGTTCGTGGGTGCGGCGGCGGCGCGGTATGGGCCCTGGCTTGTCGGCGTGCTCGCGGTCCGCGATTCGGCGCAGCCCGTCAACGCCGAAGCAATTAGCACGAGAAAAGCCGATCGAAGCACCATGGAAGAAAGGTAGTCCGCGGGCGTCCGAAGTGAAGCGGAACGAAGTCTGTCCCCATACTGTTGTGCATGTTGTTTCAGCGACGGAGCAGCCGGTCGCGCTTCCGCGAGTACCTCGCGAAGCGCAAGGACCCGGCATGGTCCAAACTCGATGCGTCGGAAGCCTCCGGAAAGCGTCCCCGCAAGGGCGATCGCGGACGGGGCTTCTTTGAACTTTTCCGGCTGTTCTGGCGCCAGATCCGCGAGCACCGGCGGACCGTCATCGCGGCACTTGGCACCCTGACCGTCGCGACCGCTCTCGGTTTGCTCATGCCCGCCAGCACACTGATCACGATCGACTACATCGTGACGGATCACCCGGGCCCGGCCGGCATCCCCGACTGGGCGCGCAGCCTGATCGCCAGGACCGGCGTGAACATCGACTGGGGCGCGATCGAAAAGTCGGATCGCGTCAGCCTGCTCTGGGTGCTCGGCCTTTGCATGATCGTCCTCACGCTCTGCAATATCCTGGTCGGAATGTGGGGGCGCTGGCAGGTGACGCGATTGACCAAACGCGTGCAGGCCAGCATGCGCATGCAGGTCTTCGAGCACGCGGCACGATTGCCCCTGCACCGCATCTACCAGATGAAGACCGGCGGAGTCGTCGGCATCCTCCGCGAAGATGCGGGTGCGGCGGCAGAACTGCTCTTCAGCCTGCTCTACAACCCGTGGCGCGCGATCGTGCAGCTCAGCGGCACGCTTGTCATCCTCGCGATGGTGGATTGGCGGCTCCTGGTGGGCGGAATGCTCCTCATTCCCGCCGTCTGGCTCAGCCATCGCACGTGGATCAACCGCATCCGACCGATCTATCGCGATATCAAGATCACCCGCAGCGGAATCGATGCGCACAGCACCGAGGCCTTTGGAGGAATGCGGGTGGTCCGCGGCTTTTCGCGCGAGCTCTCGGAATCGGGCCGCTTCACCAAAGCGGGGCACCTGATGTCGCGCCAGGAGATTCTGGTCTGGTGGTGGTCGCGCGTGCTCGAAATGGTCTGGTCGCTGCTCATCCCCGTCGCGAGCACCGGCGTGCTCGTCTACGGCGGGTCCCAGGTGATCAGGGGCAACCTGACCATCGGACAGGTGATGATGTTCACCAGCTATCTGCTCATGCTCCTGAGCCCGCTGGAAACGCTCACCAATACCGCGACGGCGGTGCAGACGAACCTTGCCGGATTTGACCGCATTCTCGACGTGCTCGAAGAGCCCGGCGAATTCGGGGATACGGACTCGCAGAACAAGCTTCAGATCGAACGGTCCAAGGTGCAGGGGCGGATGTCGCTCGAGCATGTTTCATTCGCGTATCCCGCCACGGCGACGAAGAGCAAGGAAGGCGGAGCGACGGAGGGGCCTGCAACGCTGCACGCGCCGCGCCCGGTGCTCAAGGATGTGTCCATCGAAGTCCGCGCGGGAATGACCGTCGCGCTCGTCGGTGCCAGCGGCAGCGGCAAGACCACTCTCTGCAATCTCATCGCGCGGTTCTTTGATCCGTGTGAAGTTCCGGATCCCGATGCCCCCGGTGGCAAGTGGCCCGCGGGTCGCATTCTTCTCGACGGCATCAACCTGCGCGATATCGATGTGCGGTCCTATCGCCGCTTGCTCGGAATCGTCGAGCAGGACGTGTTCCTTTTCGATGGTTCTGTTGCTGCGAACATCGCGTACGGCCGCATCGCGCCCACCGGACAGGGGTTGGTCACCGAAGCCGAAGTCATGCAGGCCGTCAAGAGAGCGGCACGCTCCGCCAACGCGGCCGAGTTCATCGAAAAACTGGAAAACGGCTACCAGACCCTCATCGGCGAGCGGGGCGTTCGCCTCAGCGGCGGGCAGAAGCAGCGCCTTGCGATCGCCCGTGCGCTGCTCGCCGATCCCGCCATCCTCATTCTCGATGAAGCAACCAGCAATCTCGATGCGGAGAGTGAAGCGCTGATCCAGCGCAGTCTGGGCGTGCTGATGAAAGGCCGCACGTGTTTCGTCATCGCCCACCGGCTCAGCACGATCCGACACGCCGACCTCATCGTGGTGCTTGAGCACGGTCGCGTGGTGGAAACCGGCACTCACCAGCAACTGCTGTCGTTTGAGGGTCGATACGCCGATCTGCTCCGCACGCAGTTGGAAGCGCATTCGCCCGATGCCGCCAAGGGCATCCGCGACGACTTGGCCGAATCCAGGCAGTTATCGGACAATCCGGCACCTGCGGGCAAGTCTCTCTGAACATCCGCAACTCGCCCGATGTAGAATCTCTGCGATGGTCCGATTCGGGGTCATTTTCGGGTTGATCTTCCAGTCGCTCGCGCTCGTTTGGTGCGCGGGACGGATGCCCGATGCGCGTCGAGCGATGGGCGCGGAGACGTGTGCCGCCGCTCCGGCTGCGCACGATGCAGTCTGTTGCTGTGAGGGCGACGGCGAATCCGCACGCACGACCACAAACGTCCCCGTACCGGCAATTGCAACGCTGCCCGAGCGCTGCTGCCAGTGCCCGTTGACGCTCTCGGAACCGCGTGTCCCGGCCGTGCCAGATCGGCGGCCCGGCGCTGAGCTCACCCGAATTCCAATCGAGCTTGAGTCCGCGTTCGTGCTCACGTGGCCTCCACGTGCGGTTCGCCTCTGCACCAGCGTTCCGGCGTCGATTCATCCGCCGGACTTTGTGGGTCGACTCGCCTGCGAGCGATTCTGCCGCTGGACGATCTAGTTCCTTTCGTTGCATGCTGTGAGTTTTTGTCTCTGCGTCTTCCGCGCCAGGCGCGTGTTGCGTTTGGCGAGCGACCCCTGCAAGAAACCGCCTCGGCCACTCGGCCGCTGCGATACGAAAGGACTTGATATGAACGCTTTATTCCTTGCTCTCTCGACCGCTGGCCTGGTTCTGCTCTCCTCGGCACCCGAAGCGACCTCGGACGCTTCGGCTTGTTGCACCTCGTGCCAGTGCAGCGATTGCTGCTCGGACGGTGCGTGCACGGGCTGCCCCGGCTGCACGTCTGGCTGCTGCGCTTCGGACGAGCAGCCCTCCACCGAGTCCAAGACCGATTGCTGCGCCGCACCTTCGTGCTGCTAAGCGAGAATTCTGATCGCCCGCGGCCCGGTTGATGCCGGGTCGCGGGCTTTTTGCGAGGTCTCCGGTCGAGTTACAATAATCGGTGGTGGGAGTGGGATGGAATTTGGATCGCCTGAAAACATGCCGCGGCAAGTCTGCCTCGCACTTACGGAAGGACGATTGTCTTGAAGAAGCTCTTTGAATTGATCCCCTGTGTCACGCTGACGCTCGCCCTAGGCGCCTTCAGCGTTGGTTGCGCCTGCAAAGACAAATGTGAGACGTCGGAAGCCTGCTGCGAAGGCGGCGCGGATTGCTGCAAAAACGGCGGCGAATGCAAGGGCGATTGCAAGAGCGACGGCGCGTGCAAGGATGCTGGCAAGGCCCAGCCCGAAGCGGCACCGGCCACGCAGGTCGCCCCTGCCGCAGCTCCCGCTAGCCAGTCGAGCGCCCCGATCAACAAGCTCTGCCCGATCGGTGAGCACGCCGTCGATCCGACGCTGACCGTGGCCTATCAGGGCAAGACGATCGCGTTCTGCTGCGAAGATTGCCGCAAGGAATTCCAGGGCATGGATGACAGCGGCAAGGCCCGCATTCTGGCGAAGGCTTCCGCCAACTGAGGCCAAACGTTCGGCAACGAACCAACGCGACCCGTCCGGATAAATACGGGCGGGTCGCATGCTTTTTGCGGAAATCCGAAATCGGGACTCTGCAAATCCCGCGTCCGACGACATAATCAGAGGTAGACAGCGATCACATCGGAGGTCTTGATGACACGCGGATGGACATTCGGCGTTGCGGTATGGGCGGCTCTTGCACCGGTCGCGCTGGCACAATCCGAGCGGGCATGGTCGCTGGCATCGCCAGCCGAGATCGCCCGAGCGGACGCTCTCCGCGCGATTCCCCAGTCCGCGGCCGTCTTCCGCATGAGCCGGGCGGCGCAGAAGTCTGCGCTCGCGTCCGCGCCGCTCGAAAATACGCCCGGAGCCGAAAATCCGTCCGTGGTGATGCTGCCCCGCCCCGACGGAATGCTCGAGGCGTTTTTGGTTGTCGAATCCCCGATCATGGAGCCGGCGCTCGCCGCGAAGTATCCGCAGATCCGCACGTATTCAGCGCAGGGCCTGGACGACCCGACGGCCACGGCGCGACTGAGCATGAACGAACTGGGCTTCTTCGCGACCGTGCTCTCGCAGGACGGTGACTACGCAATCGCCCCGACCGACCTGGGCGCCGATGCCGTGTACGTCAGCGAGTCAACCCGCGCTCCCGCCGAGTGGGAATGCGCCACGGTCGGCGAACCGGTCGAGACGCAGCCCAACGTGGTCGCCGCCGTCACCGGAGACAAGCTCCGCACCTATCGCGTCGCGGTTTCGATGGATCCCCGTATGTGCGTCAACATCTGCGGCGGTACGGTGGCGGGCGGCCTTTCCGGCGTGACGACGGCCGTGAACGCGCTCAACGTCATCTGGGAAAAGGAGTTTGCAATCCGCCTCGTGCTTATTGCAAACAACGATCTGGTCATCTTCACCAACACCGCTGCGCAGCCCTTTGATACTTCGACCAACAACGAGATGATGGCGAGCAACGGGAGCGTGCTTTCCGCGAACATCGGCCTCGAAAACTTCGACGTCGGGCACGTCTTCGCCTGGGTCGGAGGCGGCGTCGCGAATCTGGGCGTTGTCTGCACCGGCAGCAAGTCGAACGGTCTCAGCGGCAACATGTTCAGTTTCGCGTCATTCTCAAACCCGCAGACGTTCTGCCACGAGATGGGCCACCAGTTCAACGCGCCGCACAGTTGGAACGGTACGGGCGGATCGTGCACCGCCGAGCAGTGGGGAGGCGCGGGCGCGGGTTACGAGCCGGGCAGCGGCTCAACCATCATGTCCTACGCCGGTTCGTGCAGCCCCGACAACGTGCAGAGCGGTCGCGACAATTACTACAGCCAGGGAAGCGTGCAGCAGATCACCGATTTCTCGGCTTCTCGCACCTGCTCGGTGATCATCCCGACGACCAACCACGCACCCGTGGTTCTCACCTCGGTCATCAACCAGGCGCCGATTCCGATCGGCACTCCCTTCGAGCTCACGGGCTCCGCGACCGACGTCGATGGCGACGCCCTCACCTACGTCTGGGAGCAGCGCGACGGCGGATCACGCCGGGCGCTCTCCGCCGGTGATGGAGGGAGCGGTCCGATCTTCCGCTCGTTCCCGCCCACCACGACCGGTTTCAAACGCACGTTCCCCAAGCTCTCGACGGTCCTCACCGGAAACCTCGCGGGATCGGTGGGCGAGATTGTCCCGACAACCCAGCGATTCCTGCGATTCCGATTGACCGCACGCGACAACCGCTCCGGCGGCGGGGGCGTCGGCTTCACCGAGGCTCTCCTCCGTTCTTACACCGCGGGCGGGCCGTTCAAGATCACCGAGCCCAACACCAACACCGCCCGTTCGGGCGCCGCTGTTGTGCGATGGCTGGTTGCCGGCACGCAGACCTCGCCGTTCGGGCACACCAAGGTCAATATCCTGCTTTCGACCGATGGCGGCAACACCTTCCCCACAGTGCTCGCGTCGGAAGTGACCAATGACGGAGTGCACGCGGTTGCGCTGCCGCAGACCGCGACCAACTGCCGCATCCGTGTCCAGCCGGTGAACGCGATCTATTTCGACATTTCCGATGCCAACTTCTCGATCACCGCAGCCCCGAACGCGGCGCGGCTGGTTTCGGCCGGATCGCTGAAGGTGGACGACACCTCCGCGAACGGAAACGCCAACGCCGTTGCCGATCCGGGCGAATCTCAGTTGCGGGTTTACCTTGATGTTCTCAGCAGCGGCCTGCTCGCCGCGACGAATGTGCAGGCAACGCTCTCGACGTCCACGCCCACCGCGTCCGTCGCCATCGCGGATGTCAGTTACCCCGACATGCCCCAGGGGACAATGTTCGCCAATCTGCTCCCCGCAGTCATCTCGCTGGATCCGTCGCACCCCTGCGGCACGCCCGTCGCATTGACGCTCTCGGTCACGTCGGCGGAAGGCGCTTGGTCGCTCACCTATTCGCTCCCGACGGGCATTGCAAACGTGTGCGCTCCGGTCTCGGCGTATTGCGTCGGCGACTTCAATAGCGATGGCTTCGTCGATGACTCCGACTTCGTTCTGTTCGCAGATGCTTACAACGCACTGACGAACGAAGCGGGCGACCTCAATGGCGACACGCTGACCGATGACACCGACTTTGTTCAGTTCGCCGCGGCGTACGACCTATTGGTCTGCCCGTAAGCCTGTCCATCACCCCTTTAAGGGCACGCGGACAACGCTGCAAGCGATCTCGACGAGCAATTGGGGATCTAGGATTCGAACCTAGACTAAGTGAGTCAGAGTCACTCGTGCTACCGTTACACCAATCCCCAGAAATTCTGGCGAAACCGACATTTCAAGGGGCAATGGTACGCCCGAAATCTCTCGCGGCAAGGTCCAATCGCCCGCCTCCGTCGAACTCCGTAGTCGATGTCCTGTCTGCATCCCGGCCCCTGCCGAGGCTGTAGACTCGCGCGATGCCCAAGCAGAATTGTCGTTTGCGTGTTTGCGCCCTTGCCGCCTCTTTGGTTCTCGCCTCGGGAGGCATCGGGCCGGAGTGTTTCGCGTCGGAGCCCCCGAACACGCCCCAGTCTGCTCCGACGAGGACCGGGATAGCGGGTCGATCGCCCCAGGTGCTCGGGCTGCTCGATGAGTATTACGACCTGCAGATGCGATCGAGCCCGGAGGCCGCGAGCACCAAGGGAGATCTTCGCTTCAATGACCAGTTGAGCGACGTGAGTGCACCGGCGATCGCCCGCGACCGCGCGCAGCTCCGTTCGATCCTCGATCGCGTGCGGGCATTCGATCGCGTGGCGCTCGATGAGGCCGACGTGATCGATCTCGATCTGCTCGAATACACGCTCGCGGTCGCGCTCGATTCGGCGCGATTCTTTCCCGAGCAGCAGCCGATCACCGCGCTCTCCGGCCCGCACATCGAATTGCCTCAGTTGTATCTCTCGATTCCGCTTCAGAACGATGCGTTGCTTACCGACTATGCCGCACGCCTCGAGAAGATCCCGGGTCTGATCCGCCAGCACATCGCCAACATGCGGGACGGTCTTCGTGCGGGCCGCGTGCCGCCCAAGGTAATCCTTGCCAAGAGCGTCGAGCTCACGCGCGGACTCGCGGGAGATGACGCGGTCAACGATCCAACGATCTCCCCGTTTTACGCGCCCTTCCGCGCACGCCCCGCGGGCGACCCGATTTCCGCGCGCGGGGCCAAGGCCGTGCGGGAGCAGGTCGTCCCCGCGTTCCGCGCGTTGGCCGACTTTCTGGAGAAGGAGTACATACCCGGTTGCCGCGAAACCATCGGTGCCGGCCAGGGCATCGACGGGATCCCGTACTACGAATCCAATCTCCGGCGTGAGACGACCACGACGCTCTCTGCGCAGCAGATTCACGACATCGGCCTCAAAGAAGTCGCTCGCATCAAGGGCGAGATGATGCGGGTGATCGACGAAACCGACTGGGCGGACAAGGACAAGTACAAGGGCGAAGAGCGTTTCGCCAAATTCGTCGAGTTTCTCCGCACCGATCCGCGTTTCTACTTCACGAGCGATAAGGCGATGCTCGACGGCTACAAGGTCATCTGCAAGTCGATCGATCCCGATCTCACCCGACTCTTCGGCGTGATGCCCCGCCTGACGTACGGCATCCGCCCGATCCCGCGGTTCGCCGCGCCCAGCTCGCCCGCGGCATACTGCTACCCGGGCTCGATCAAATCCGGCATCCCCGGCTATTTCATGGTCAACACCTACGACCTCAGCCAGCGCCCGAAGTACGGGATGTGGTCACTCTCGCTCCACGAGGCTGTGCCGGGGCACCACTTCCAGTTGTCGATCGCGGACGAACTCGAAGGCCTGCACCCCTATCGCACGATGTTGCAGTACACGTCGTTTGTTGAGGGCTGGGCGCTCTACAGCGAGAGCCTGGGCCTTGAAATGGGCGACAGCCCGCGCACGCCGGCAAATCCGACGTCGCGTGGCGTGTACTCCGATCCGTACGACTATTTCGGAAGATTGAGCGACGAGATCTGGCGAGCCTGCCGCCTCGTGGTGGATACGGGCATGCACGCGCTTGGATGGACGCGTCGGCAGGCGATCGACTACATGCTCGCCAACAGCGCCGGCACCGAACTCGACACGGTGAGCGAGATCGATCGCTACATCGGCTGGCCGGGCCAGGCGTGCGCGTACAAGATCGGTGAACTCAAGATCCTCGAATTGCGAGGGCGCGCCGAGAAGGCGCTCGGCAGCCGGTTCGATGTTCGGGCCTTCCACGACGAGGTGCTGGGCGCCGGGGCCCTGCCTCTCAGCGTGCTCGACAAGCGCATCGACCGCTGGATCGAGAAGCAGCAGAAGGCAAACACTCAGCCGCCCGAAGGCAGCGGGGTCGCGCGTCCGTAAGGACTGTTCTGCCTGTTGCTCGGCTGCTCGGCGGCACGGGCCGCGGGGACGATCAGCGGCGCGGGTGCCGCGGCCGGAATCGGAAAGGGCTTGTGATCGCCCGTGGTACGTCTCGCCCGGACCTCGTCGATCGAGCGATCGAGCTTGCCCAGGATCGCCTTGACTTGACTGAACGATTTTTCGGTCGGACCCATACGCACCGCCTCCATGCAGGTAGGCGTGCATCGGTTCGCGGGCGACGCGACTTTGTCCCGCTTGTGGTGGGCTTGCTGCTGTTCTGTGTTCGTGGTCCGTCTGTGCGGGCTGGGGGAGATGAAGTGCGGTGTTACTCGGGAAGCCGGTCCAGTTCCGCCTCGGCCCGGTCAACCAGCCTGCGCACGGTTTCAGGCCCGAAATCAAAGCGGAGGCCGGCCGCCTCGAACAATTGAGGCAGCGGACGGGCGCCGCCGATCTTCATCGCGCCCATGTACGCATCGACTGCGGTCTTCTCGCCTTTCTCCAGCCCCATCAGCCATAACTGCAACGCGCCGAGCTGCGCAATCGCGTATTCGATGTAGTAGAACGGCACCGAGAAAACGTGCGGCTGGCGATGCCACACCGTTCGCCTCACCTCTTCAATCCCCTCCCACGAGCAGGAGCTGCCGAATCGCGCGTCGAGCCGGAGCCATTCCGCCGCCCGATCCTCACGCGTGTGCGCGGGATTCGCATAGATCCAGTGCTGGAATGCATCGATCGTCGCGATCCACGGCAGCAGGTACACCGCCCGCTCGATCTGCTGACGGCGGGCTCGGGCGAGGTCCTCTTCGGACGCGTAGAACCCGTCCGGACCGCCGATGTGGGGCAGCGTGAGCAGTTCCATGCTCATGCTCGCCACCTCGCAGAACTCCAGCGGCGCATGCCGGTACGCCAGCAGCGGCTCGTTGATCGAGAGCATCGAATGGAACGCGTGCCCCGCCTCGTGCAGCATGGTCGAGACATCCCGCCCCGTTCCCGCGGCATTAATGAAAATTAACGCCCGGCGCGAGCGATCCCGCATGTACTGAGAACCGCCCGGTGCCTTGCCCTTGCGCGAATCCAGATCGAGGCACGCCCCGTCGGCCGAGCC
>JAEUJD010000183.1 GCA_016793015.1 Phycisphaerales bacterium | reverse complement strand
AAGCCGATTCGCGACCAGTCATTCCAGCGCGTCCCCCACTCGCATCGCACTGGACGCACGATCCTTCGATCGTCTTTCTCAACCACGGTTCATTCGGGGGCTGCCCGCGCGAGGTGCTTGCTGCGCAGGATGCGATCCGGGCGCGGATGGAAGCAGAACCGGTCCGGTTTTTCGTTGAAGAATTGCAGGGCCTGATGGACGAGACCCGCGATGCGGCAGCGGGCTTTGTCGATTGCGATTGGGACGATTTGGCGTTTCTTCCGAACGCGACAACCGGGGTCGCCGTCGCGCTCGAAAACATCGGGCTGAAGCCTGGCGATGAGATTCTGGCGAACGACCACGAGTATCCGGCCTGCCTGAACAACGCGCGGCGAATCGCGGAGCGCGCCGACGCGAAGGTGATCGTGCCGAAACTGCCGTGGCCACTACCCCTTGATCGGGGCGAGCAAGCGGTGATCGACGCGATCCTGGCCGGGGCTTCACCCCGAACGCGCGTCGCCCTCATCAGCCATGTCACAAGCCCGAGCGGACTTGTCATGCCGGTCGAGAAATTGATCGCCGCGCTCAAGGCCCGCGGCATCCTCACGCTCATCGACGGCGCGCACGCCCCGGGAATGGTCGAAGGCCTCTCCATCCGGAAACTCGATCCGGATTTCTACACGGCAAATTGCCATAAGTGGGTCTGCTCGCCCAAAGGCTCGGCCTTGCTCTACGTGCGAAAGGCACTCCAGAAGAATTTCCGTCCGCTCGTCCTGAGCAACAACGCGGAACTTCCGAAGACAGGTCGCTCGCAATTCCTGACCGAGTTCGACTATATCGGCACCAGCGACTATTCGGCGATCCTGGCGATTCCTGCCGCGATCCGGTGCATGAACGCGATGCTGCCGGATGGAGGCGGCTTCGCGGCCGTGATGCGCCACAACCGCGACCTCACGCTGCGCGCCCGGCGCCTCATCACCAACGCGATCGGTTCGACACCCGTCGCGCCCGAAAGCATGATCGGCTCAATCGCCTCGATCTTCCTTCCGCCCCGAGGCGACGGCGCTCCCCCTTCGACGCGCCCGCCCACCAGCCGCTACGGCGATTCGCTCCAGGAACGCCTGATCGATCGGTGGATGATCCAGGTTCCCGTCTGGGGCGTTCCCGGCACACCCCAGCGTGTTTTGCGCATCAGCGCCCAGCTCTACAACTCGTTCGAGCAATATGAGTATCTCCTGCACGCCCTCCGGCACGAACTCGCGGCAGAACACCGCTGACTCCTGATACGCTCTGCTCGTTGACCGATAAACGCAAGCCAACCCAGCCCGGGACCGGCCTGATCGACCTCGATCCGTGGCTCGAGCCATTCCGTGCCGCGCTCGGAGAGCGTCACGCCCGTTTTCTGAAGGCGAAAGCAAGCCTGCTCGGCGCGAGCGAAGCGCACGCGGCAAGCGCTTCGCTCAAGGCGTTTGCGAACGGCCACCAGCACTTCGGCTTCACCCGCGGCAGCAAGGAAGGCAAGCCCGGAATCTGGTTCCGCGAGTGGGCTCCTGGCGCCACCCGCGTCGCGCTCATCGGCGACTTCAACTTCTGGGACAAGCACACGCACGTGCTCGCTCGCGATGCATTCGGTGTCTGGAGCATCTTCATCCCGGACGGTGGCCCCGCGCGTCTGGAGCATGATTCCAAAGTCAAGATCCACGTTGTGCACGCTGGCGGCGCAGCAGACCGGCTTCCGGCGTACGTCCAGCGCGTGACCTTCGACACCGATGGGAGCAACGCCACGGGACGCGTCTGGCTTCCCCCGCAGTATGCGTGGAAGCATCCGAATCCGGTGCAGATCCCGAAACCTGCGCAAGCAGCACGCCCCCGCATCTATGAGGCCCACACGGGCATGGCTGTCGAAGAGGAACGCGTCGGGACGTTTGATGAGTTTCGAGAGGATGTTCTGCCGCGGATCGCGAAGGACGGTTACAACGCTGTTCAGTTGATGGCGGTACAGGAACACCCGTATTACGGCTCCTTCGGCTATCACGTCAGCAACTTCTTTGCGGTTTCTTCGCGTTTCGGAACACCAGATGATTTCAAGCGCCTCGTCGATGCCGCGCACGGCCTTGGGCTTTCTGTTTACCTCGACCTCGTGCACAGCCACGCGGTCATGAACACCGTCGAAGGCTTGAACCTGCTCGACGGAACCGATTTTCAGTACTTCCACGCCGGGCCTCGCGGCAAGCATCCGGCATGGGATTCGATGCTGTTTGATTACAGCAAGTACGAGGTTCAGCGCTTCCTCTTGAGCAACGTGCGCTTCTGGCTCGAAGAGTTCAATGTCGATGGCTTCCGCTTCGACGGTGTGACGAGCATGCTCTACCTCGATCACGGACTCGGCAAAGCGTTCAGTTCATACGAAGATTACTTCAACGCGAACATCGATGAAGATGCCGTGACGTATCTCAAGCTGGCGAATGAGGTGGCGCACGAGGTCCGGCCTGCTGTTGTCACGATCGCGGAGGATGTTTCCGGGATGGCGGGCATGGCCCGCCCCACTGCCGAGGGCGGGCTGGGCTTTGATTACCGACTCGCGATGGGCATCCCGGATTTCTGGATCAAGATCCTCAAGGAAAAGCGCGACGAAGAGTGGAACATGGGCGAAGTCTTTCACACGCTGACGAACCGGCGCGCGAACGAGGGGCACATCGCATACGCCGAAAGCCACGATCAGGCACTCGTCGGCGACAAGACGCTCGCGTTCCGGCTGATGGACGCCGAGATGTACACCCACATGAGCAAGACGACCCCGAGTCTGCTCGTCGACCGGGGCATCGCCCTGCACAAGCTGGTCCGGCTGCTGACGTTCTTCCTCGGAGGCGAAGGCTGGCTGAGTTTCATGGGCAACGAGTTCGGTCACCCGGAATGGATCGACTTCCCACGCGAGGGCAACGGCTTCTCCTACAAGTACGCCCGGCGTCAGTGGTCGCTCGCGGAGAATCCGCTTCTCCGCTACAGCGATCTGGGAGCGTTCGATCGCGCGTTGATGGCGCTGGACGATCGATTCGGCATTCTCGCTTCGCCCCCGGCTCGCGCCATGCAGGTCGATGAGCTCGGCAAGTGCCTCGTCTTCGAGCGTGCCAATCTTGTTGTCGCGGCCAATCTCAATCCGACTCACTCTCGCACCGACTGGCGCGTCGGCGTGCCGCCGCTCGGCCCGGTGGGAACGCAGTTCCTGACGATTCTCAATACCGATGATTCGGCTTTCGGCGGACACGCCCTGGTTAAGGGCGATGCCCGGTATCCGTCTCAGAAAGTGTCGTGGGATCAGTTTGAGCAGAGTGTGCAGGTGTACGTGCCGGCGCGATCGGCGCAAGTCATTTACTCGGCGAAGTAGCCGCGCCGCTCGGCGTGGAGTCGACGTTCTTTGCGGCTCCGCGGTATTTCTCCAAGTCGGTCTCTAGTTCTTTCTTCAATTCGAGATCGCTCTCAATCATTTCGATTGCTTTTTCCTGCGTTGCGACCGCCGATGCCGCATCACCCTTCAAAAACTGAACACGAGCGAGCGTCATCATCAAATCCCATCGCTTCGTATCTTCAATCGCGAGAGCACGATCGATCGCTCTCTGCGCCGTCTCGAGCATGTCCGTCGGCGCAAGAATCTCTGGGTCCACGATCGCGGATGTCACGACATAGAGCCCGGAGGAATTGTCCTTGTACACATTGTCGATCAGGACATCCGCGAATCGTCTTGCCGCAGCAGAATCTTTTTTCTCCGCGAGCAAGTAGTTGATTGTCTTGTAGGCGGGGTCATAGCCAATTCGCGGCCAGCGATGAACGACCTCCTCCATCAAAGGAAGTGCCTCGTCTTTCTTCCCTGCCTCCCATAGCGCCGACCACTCCTTCATCAGCGGTTGCGCCTCCAACCTCTGCGTCCGAATCTCCGCACGCGACATAGACGCCTGATCAAACTTCGCTTTCGCAGTCTCGATGTCAAAATCACCTCGAAGTACACCGGCGAGCGGCGCTTCCATCACCGCCGGATGTCCGATCCATGCTACACGGCCAGCCTGATCCACGAGGAATGCCGTGGGGATTCCGCTTTGATTTGCAGCCTTCATGTATGCGTTCGCCGCTCCCGCGGCGGCGCCGTCGTACGCCACCGTGTACGACATCCGGGTCCCCTGCGCATTCATGAATTCTCGCACCTTCGGCAGCGTTTTCTCCGAGTATTCCTTCTCCTCCCAAATGTTGATCCCGATGATCGTCACCTTGCCAGCGTATTTGCGCTGGATCTCCGAAAGGTGCCCAAACCGCTCCACACACGGACCGCACCACGTTGCCCAAAACTCGACGACATAGACATGCCCGGGCCGGAACGACTTCACCTCAGTCCCGCGTAGAAACTCCTCGACTTCGATGTCCGGGGCCTGCTTGCCGGGATACAGAGTCGGCACTGCTTCGGCAGGGGGGTCGGATATGCTTCCTTCTGCGCCCGCTCCGACGGCCAGCAGCCAAATGACAAGCCATGACGAGAACACGCGTCGGTGAGTGTTTTCCAGCATGCAAACCAGCATACTCGACTGATTCCTCTCGCTCTCTCAAGACGTTTGAAGAGTCGCGAGTAGTCAGAGCCGCATCCTGACCGATGCGATCGCGATCACCGCCATCAGCACGCCGATCAACCCCAAACTCACGGACAAACTCGACCATTGTGCAACAAATCCGATGACGGGCGGTCCGATCAGCCCGCCCGCATAACCAAGCGTCGTCATGGCGGGCAACGCGAGATGCGCGGGCATCGACGTTTGCCTTCCCGCGGCAGAGAACATCACCGGCACGATATTCGACGCACCGATCCCCACCACCACGAACCCGGCGATCGACGCCCACGTCCAGGGCGCGCCGACGAGAAGAAGGAAGCCCGCCGCGGCACAGAGCCCGCCGAAAAGCACGACCCGCGCGGGACCCATCGCGTGTACCACGCGATCGCCGACGAGTCTGCACACCGTCATCGCGGATGCGAAGGCGACAAACCCGACGCCGGCGTGTGCCGCGTTCACTCCCCGAACGGTGTTGAGAAACACGGCGCCCCATTCGAGAATCGAGCCTTCGGCGAGAAAGAGCACAAAGCAGCAGACACCGAGCACCACGACGCGTCCGTGGGGCCAGGCGAGTATCGGCCCGTGTTCGCCCCCGCTCTGGAGAAGGCCCTTGAAGCACGCCGCCAGCAGGATGACCGAGATCGTGACGACCACGACGGAGGTGAGCAGCAGCGACACGCCCGAGGAGATGAGCAGGCTCGTGAGCCCCGCACCCGCGATGCCGCCGACGCTCCAAAGGCCGTGAAAACCTGACATCATCGCCTTGCCCGAGGCACGCTCGACAAGCACCGCGTGGATGTTCATCGCAACATCGACAACGCCCAGCGACGCACCGAAAAGAAGCAATGCCGCAGCAAGCAAATCCACACGCGAAATGACCGTGATCAGGGGCAACATGCACCACGCCAGAAGGAGCGACACCCCGATCACGCGCCGGCACCCGAGCCGGCTCGTGAGCGCGCCGGCGAGCGGCATCGCGGCGATCGAGCCGATGCCGAGGCAGAGCAGCAGCACGCCGAGTTGGCCGTCGCTGAGCGCAAAGCGGTTTTTCACAAACGGGATCAAGGGGGCCCACGCCGCGACGCAGACGCCGGAAAGGAAGAAGACGATGCGGGTGGCGGCGGCAGAGCCAGAACGAGCAGTTGGAGCGGTGTTGTTTGATTCAGCCACAGGCCGATCGTACCGCGGGCACTTGGCTTCGTGCCGCCATCGATCTTGTTACATTCATGGAATGAATGAACGGTTCAAAGTAGACCTGCGGGGAATCATCGATCTTGCCGCAAATCACCTGTACAGTTCACCCGATGTCTTTGTGCGCGAAGTGATTCAGAACGCCATCGATGCAATCACCGCACGCGCGTCGATCCAACCTGATTACTCTGGAGCGGTTCGATTAGAACTCACCTCACGCGACGACGGCAGCGGGACAATCTGTGTCACCGACAACGGGATCGGCCTTTCAACGGAAGAAGTCCACCAGTTCCTTTCGACGGTGGGTGGATCTTCGAAGCGCGAAGATGCCCAAGCAGTCGCGGACAATATTGACTCAGGCGGCTCCGGCTTTCTCGGCCGATTCGGAATCGGTCTGCTTTCCTGTTTCATGGTCACGGACGAAATTGTGGTCGTGACGAGATCGGCACGCGACCCGAACGCTCCTGCCGTGGAATGGCGAGGGCGCGCAGACGGCAGCTACGCCGTTCGTGAATTGCCGGACAGCAAGATTTCTGCGGGAACGAGCGTCTATCTTGATTCCAAACCCGATGCCGCGGAGTACTTTGAACGGGAGCGCCTGATCGATCTCGCCAGACGCTACGCGGAAATGCTCGTGACACCGATCGTGGTCGTCGTGGGTCAAGACGAAGTGAGCATCAACCGGCCCCTATCGCCGTGGAACTTCAACCCGGAGAACGAGATTGAGCTGGCCGACGCGTGCCAATCGCTGCTGGGATTTCGCCCACTCGACTCATTCGCGGTTCACCTTCCCGGAAGTGGCGTTCGGGGCTACGCCTTCATCCGCTCGGACAGGACGACCGGCTGGTCTCAAGCCAATCGCCTGTACTCGCACGGCATGTTTGTGAGCGAACACGTGCACGGCCTGATGCCGCACTGGGCGACATTCGTGGGCAGCATTCTCAACACGGACAAACTGAAACTGACCGCCTCGCGTGAGAGCATCCATCATGATTCGATGTTGACGCAGACAGAAGAAGAGCTCGGACGGGCAATTCGAAAGCGGCTCGCGACGCTCCTCCGGAGCGACCGCCGCAGGTTCGAAGAGATCATGCTCGTGCACGACACCGAAATCCGAGGGCTCGCCGTCAAGGATCAGGAGTTCTTTGATCTGATCATCGATCTCCTCGAATTCGAAACGTCGCTCGGCATCATCCGTTTCGGTGAATTTCGGCGCGAACATGAAACTCTTCTCGTTTGCCGCACATCCGAGCAATTCCGGCGGCTGTCACCCATCGCCGCAGCCGGAGGCATCCGCGTCTTCAACGGCGGGTATACCTATCACGAAGAACTCCTCTCTCGCGCCGTTGCTCGCTACCCGCAGCTACGACTACAGGCATTCGATTCTTCAGACTTGGCCGAAACGCTCAATCCCCCCTCCGACGCAGCACATTTCGAGATACTAAGAGTCGTCGCAAATGAGGCGCTCGACGGCCGCGATTGCGAAGTCGTCATTCGCGAGTTCAAGCCAACCGAGACCGCTGCGTTCTACGCGATCGGATTAGGTGCGGAGTTTCATAAGCAACTCGACCGAACCAAGTCAATGGCATCGGGGCTTTGGAACGAGATCCTCGATGCGATGGCCCCGAGGCTGCACGAGTCGCTTCCAACTCGGCTCTGCTTGAATAGCAACAACCTGCTTA
>JAEUJD010000167.1 GCA_016793015.1 Phycisphaerales bacterium | reverse complement strand
GTCGGCTGGTTGAAGGAGAACCGACGCGTGGGGACCCGCTACGACAAACTCGCGTCGAGCTTCCTGGCGTTCGTGAACCTCGCGATCATCCGCCGGTACCTGCGAATTCTCGCTCCGGATGATCCGTCAGACAGAACCTAGCCGCGGCGTGTAAAGAACACGGCCTCAACTTCGCGGATGTCGTCTGTGAGCGCGGTTTCTTCCACGTGTTCCGATTCGATGCGCACGAGTCGTTCTTGCCCGTTGCAGAGTTTGCAAACAAAGTGCATACCGAGAACGGACAGAGTCGCTATCGAAACCTGCGGCTGCATCTTGAAAGGCATTTTTGATCATCGCGGGGAGCCAAGGGCAGTGTGGGCTACTGCATGATCATCCTGCCATCAACCCGCGATGAATCCATCGCGCCTTCAGCTTTTCGCTCTTCCCCGGAGCGGCAAGTCCGCGCAGCGTCGCGGCTGCCGCGAGTTCGTGGCGGAGGATCGTCAAAAGGACGTCCCATTCCGCATCGGTTGGCCCTTCCGCTTTCCAGGTTGCGAGAAAATCAAAGCTCTCGCCATGCCGAGCTAGTTTTCCGGTGATGCCCGCGGGCCAATGTGCAAGCAGCACTCCGTACCGCAGCGCCGGAAACACGGCTCGATGACTTCGGGCCTTCGCCGCGTACGCGAGAACATTGTGCGTGTCGAACGACCCGAGTTTGCACTCGATGACCACGGCAGGCGTCCAGCGCCCGTTCGGCCCATGCAGTTCGAGCACGATGTCTGCCGCAAACGAAGGCGGCTTGGTCGCCAGCCATCGAGTCGTGCCGTCGCAATCTTCACATTCAAGCACCGGCTGCGCGTACGGCAGCATGCGTGAATCGCTCACACGCAAAGTGAAACCCGCTGGAATTGCGGACGCCAAGTCGGGCTCAAGCCGCCCGCAAACCCCGCGCGCCCAGATGTTCTCTGGCTTGTGTCCTTTGGTGTACTTGGGCTTCACGCCAGTCGGCGCGGACTCGCCACGCAGCCCCCCACGATGTCCCAACTCCCGAAGCTTTCCCCGCAGTCGCTTTGATGCGGCCAAGTCACCTCGACTCGCTTCAAGCTCGACAAGCAGGCGATCAATTTCAGGGGTTGCACTCATGCATTCAGTGTACAGAGCGGTCAAGTCAAATGAACCTATTCGTCAGAATACCGGTTCGCACCATTCACGACGTTCCGGTACGCTCGGCCCATGAGCACTATGACGCTGGACATGGACGAGAGTGTGATCGTGTTTGCAAACCGGCGGTTACCCGCTGCTCGCTTCCCCGAGCTCATCGGCCAGTTCCTAAAGGGAAATCCGAAGACTGCAAGTATCGAGCGGGCAAGCAAAGCGTTGGCGACGAACGGTTTTCCGGTCAATGACGTACAGACGTTTATCTTGTCGGTCTGCCGCTGGGGTGGGAAGAGCGGCAGTCGGGTGTGGGGCATGGTTCGAAAGAACGATCCTGCCGCGGTCGCGGCCGCATTGAAGAAGGCGGCATCTGCGTTCGACAAACCGAATGTATCGCTGGCCGACGCGATGCACAGCCTCAATCAAGTCAAAGGGCTGGGAGCGATTTCGTACTCATCAAAGGTGCTTCGGTTCTTGTCGCCGGAGCGCTGCGCCACGTTTGATAGTTTGCTCGCCGCAGACCTTGGCTTGCCCGCAACTGCGCAGTCTTTCGAGACTTGGAGCCACGATTGCTCGACCGTCGCGAGCCAGTTGAACTCGCTCCAACTCTGCGCTGCCCCGCCTCATTCGAGCGTTTGGCGAACCGCCGACGTTGAGGCGTCGATTTTCACCGAGCTGCACCCGGGCGTGGTTTCGTATTGCGGGTGATGATCGCGGACAGTTTGCGTCTGCGCAAGTCGTTTATTTACATATACTTACGATTTTGTTTGCAATCACTAGCAATCGCTCCCCAATGATCCCGTTAGACCATCGTGCGAGGCCTCTGAAAAGAGCCGCCTCGCACGGGATAGGGACGGCGGGGTGGGGCGGGGTTCTCCACATCGACCCAACTGATTGCTGGCGCGTTCGTCCGGGTGTGCCGGAAAGCGACCCGCACTTTTCAAAAGGAGTCAGGTCATGGGTAACGGAAACGGCGGCGGAAAAGGCGGCGGTAACAACGGGGGCGGCAAGAGTGGCGGGAACTCCGGAAACGGCGGCAACTGGCCGAGCGGAAATCCGGGGAAGCCATCGGGCACGGGGCGCGGGAACAACCCGCCGAGTTCGCCGAAGAAGTGACGCCGATGCTCGCGTCATCAATCGAAAGGAGGTCCACGCACAGTTTGCTTGTTGCAGTGTGATCGAAACGAATTCCACAGATAAGGAAGGCCACTATGGATCCGAAAGACGACGCTGACAATCACTCGAATCAGTGCAACCCCAATAACGATGCGTACTGGGAATCTCGGGGCGACGACGGAAGGCCCGACGACTGGCAGGATCGTGACGAGTAGTCGTTGAGCGACATTTCGATTTGTGAGGCGACGACGGACAAGTGCTGTCGTCGCCTGTATTGGTACCTAGCAAGCGCGAAGAACTGGATTTGTGCCGCTGACGCGGCAGGGATAAAGGAAGGGGATTGGGTGGAGTGCAGAAGCCGATCGACAAGCAGTAGATCGCGGCGTTCAACCTGATGACCGCAAGCGCCACGAACGAAGACGACATGCAGAAGATCTTTCTTCTCACCCGCGAGGGCTTTACAAAGAGCGTGCTGGCGGACTATCGCGTCGGCGGAATATACGGCGAGTGACGCCACCCTGGTCGCAACTGACCGATTCAGCGACTCGATGTCGCATAAGAAAGCGTTCGCACCCGCTCAATTGGCAATTCGCTCCATAGATTGGTTGATTCATCTCGCACAATCAGCCACGACGACGTTCTCAATACCAGCGAGTACCGCTTCGGTGTATCTGGCGTGTCCGTGCTTTCAACGATGATGATTCTCCCACCGCCATATCCGGTCGCATAAAGGAATCGCTCGTATGCCGAAGGAATAAACAGTGCGCCAAGCATCGCACCAAAGATCAGCAGACTGGCAGCGACTGTTGTCATCCAAACGCCGCGCTTGTATCGCCAGTACAACACAGCCAAGTAGCCGATTTCGTTGAGAGCAACAACCAGCCAACTCCACCACGGCATTTGGGGAAGTGCTCCGGAAACTATCGTCACCCCAAGCACAACCACGATCGGCACGAGAAAAAACAACCATGACACGATGGTCAGCGTCATGATCCTTCCCCTGCCTGTCCTTACAATCTCGGGAATCATTCTCTCGCCGGAGTATCGGAGCCCGAGCGCGGTAACGTAGACGATTGCCGCAACCACGATCATGGCGGCGATCACTAGAAAGCTCAGCAGGCTAACGGTCGATCCAAGGTAAGGAACTCCTTCCGCTGGAACACGAATGCCTCTTGCGAGCGCGTATGAATTGGTTGCATGCGTTGTCAAAAAGCCAAGAATCCCCGGTCCCGCGACTACAGCTACAGCGGCGCTGGCCAGGGCCTTGACCGGCTCAAGCCACTTCGCAAGTCGCTTGAAAATTCTTAAAGCCTGGTTGATGATCGCCACCCTTATCTTTGTGAATCAAGCTTAGCGAGGATAGAAACAACCGCGCACACCGTAAGTCCGCCCAGCGCAATTGCGGGAACAATGAAAATCGCAGAGATCGTGCCGGCGATCACAAACCCAACAATCGCGATAGCGCCGCCGCATCCAAGTGTGCCGCAGCCAATCGCGGGAATAACGGTGCTCTCCTCGGGCGGCTCGGTGTTACGTTTTTTTGCATTCATGGATCAAGTGACTCCAATGGTCGGCATATACACCGACTTGCTACGCGTGGCCTTTTCCACGTGGCATCCGAAGCCCTGGCTGACGCCAATTTGCTGAAGTTTTTGCCATGCGATGGCTAGCGGTGAATCGGTCAGGGATCCCACAGGTGCGAGCGTTTCGCCGAGTGCGCACATGTGCACCGATCCGGAAGCCGAAACATGCATTCCCCACTGACCCACGCTGCAGCCAACAAACGGCTTGATTCCAAGCGCGTGTTTGACGATTGCTTCAGCAATTTTGGCGATTCGGTTGCGCGAGGAAGCATCGTCATTCCCATTGACTCCAACTACGACTGGACATCGCAGGTTCGCTTTGATACTCCGTTGCCACTCTGAATACGCTCGCTCCGGTTTTTGAGCCTCGTCTCTCCTGCCCGCTCTTCCGACGCCGATCGTCTGGCTGATCAGCACTCTGTGCGGGCGAAGACGACAGTTCTTGCTCCCGAGATATGCAAGACCATCCGGCTTGCCGGGCGAAACGACGCAGTTCAAGAGGGTTCTACCTCCAGCTTGTCGCACTTTTGCGGTCGTCTCTTGCAGAGACGCGAACGAGCCATCACCCCGAAGGCTGTCGTGAGTCCGATCGTCACCGTAAAGCGACAGCCCGAATGTCACGCGGGCACCAAACTCTTCGGCGAGCGGTGTAACCTCGCTGGCATTGCCATGCGTAAAGACAAAGACGCCTTTGCCAGCTTCTATGAGCGTGCTGATAAGTGAACGCAGCGAAGGGTTGTGGAGCGGTTCTCCGCCGGTCAACAGGACGTTCGGGATATCCGATTCGATTATTCGCCGCCACCAAGTTGACGTGACTGGATTTACGTGCAGTGCTCGATGATCAGGAACGAGAGAAGCGCTGCAGTGACGGCAGGGTTTCGAACAGGAGTTGGTGATCGCAATTGAAAGGAGAAGAGGCTCAGGCAACCGAAGTGTTTGGCCGTAGGGGGTGTCCACAATCGCTCTTGCAAGTAGCCGTGCCGCCGAGCAGGCGCCGGGAAGTCGTAGCGGTGCCGCAAGGCGGGGCGAAGCAAGATTCAACGCTCGATGCATGCAGTTGAAATACCACGCAGTAAGAGCTCGTCCTTGCGGATCATTCCGGGCGAAACTATGCCGAAGGCTCGAACGGGCGAAATTTCGGAGAAGTCGCATGGGTGCGTTTTCCCTTGTTTGCGTTCCGGTTTCATGCTGACAATACCATTTCTACCATATCAATGCGACAGATGGCGTTGATCTCGTGTCAACACCGGCGAGTGCCGCATTCGCGGCTACCCCGGCTGTTCTCCGTTCACCGCTTCGCGGTGAGGATGCGGCGAGCCGGTACGAGGTTGCCGCGGTGATTGTGAGGTCGGACGCGGTGAAGAGCGCAGGACTACGCGAAGTTCGAGCTTGCTCGCACGAGTTCCGAGCTTTCTCGTCGCAGATGTCACCAGCGAAATCTAAAGTCGGTCTACCGCCGCCGTCTCTTCGCGGCAAGGAGCAAGCCGGCGACGGCCAAAGCCGGTGTGCTTGGTGCCGGAATGTCAAACGTGTAAACGCCTCGCCTGCCCGGAACGAACTCGGAACTGCTGAGGGAAACGTCGCACTCCATCAGATACTCGCCCGGTGGGAGTATGCCCGAGATTCTTCCTGCCGTCAGATCGATCGAGATGGCGTCGGACGAGCCCGGGGTGATTCCGGTCAGCTTGAACTGTGCCGTCGTGACTTCAGCAAAGAACGCCAACGCGTTTGAAAGCACGAAATTGGCGCGAAGATGATTTTCGACCGCTGAGAATGCCGGGTTGGTGCTTGGGACGTTCAGGATGTCGCCGAACGCATCGCCGATGAACCCGGAGGCGAACGCCTCATAGAGGATGTTGCCGCTCGCGTGGGCTTCGGTCTGGTTGGGGAAGCCCGGCGCGTAGGAACTGACGGAATCGCCGATGAATTGATTGCCGACTCCGCCGCCCTCATGCAAAAAGGTACTGGGATCGCCCAGCCCAGCGCGGGCGGTGCCGCTGAAGGTGTAGGTGACCGACTTGTAAGTGATCGAGGCCGAGGCAAAGGAGCACCCGATCAACGTCGATGCGAATCCGATCAGAAAATGGCGCACGGTTCCTCCTGGTTGAGACGTCCCGCAGTTGCTTCCACGATTCACTGCGGAAACGCGATTGATGTCGCCCAACAGAAACAGCCCGCGGAGCGCGGGCTTCTTGAGAGAAATGTGGGACACTCACAACAGTGCCGCGACCTGTCCTGTTCAGCGGCGGCGACGGACCGCGACCAGACCGGCGAGGCCGAGCAGGGCGCTCGCGGCCGGTGTGGGAACGGCCGTGACCGAAACGTCATCGATGAAGAGCACCGCGACGCTGCCGGTATCGGCGCCGGTCACTGCGGCAAACTGCAGCGTGATGCCGCCGGTGACGTTTGCACCCGCCGCGACCATGAATTGGAACGTCTGGTACGAGTCGGTCAGCGCGAGCGGCGCGCCGCCGAGCAGAATCGAATTCGAGACACCGCCTCCATCGATTTCGGAGAAGAACTCGGCGAAAGCGACGCCTCCGGCGGCGAAGCTGCCCTTGGCAGCGAACGAGATCATGACCATGTCGCCGGGGTTCACGATTCCCACGCCCATGTTGGCCTGCTTCACGACGGCAGCCGAAGCAGCGGAGTTGTTGAACACTTCCGCCGCGAACGCGCCACTGGCGGCATCGCCGGTGATGTTAAACGTCGACGTCGCTGTCGGGAAGTACGACCAGCCGGATGTATTGCCAAGCTCGAAGCCACCATTGGTGGTGAGCTCGACAGCGCTCGCGCCCGAAGCGAACGCGAGAACGGCCACCGATGAAACAACTGCTGTTGCGATCTTCGACATCTTCAAACCCCTCATGAAAAAAGTGACCCGCTCGCGAACCCTGTCGGCCCGAGAAATGCCGGGCCACGGGTGCAGTTGTCCGATCGATCCGCGCGGCCGCCGGCCGCGCGACTACGGAGGTCACAGTGATCCGCACCCAGTGAAAAGGTGTGCCGATAACTCAGAATTGCCAGCGATGTCGGAAGTTTTATCGGGCCAAAGACCAAGTTTGCCGCCCCGGCGGGAATGCGGGCGGTGATGCGTCGCAGGAATATGCGACCCCTGGGGCGGTTGGGATTGACGTTGCCCCCCAATCCCCGAGAACAGTAAGGATCGTCTTGCCACCGACCTCGGTTCCTTCAAGGTCAGCCTGTCGCTGGTCTTTCCGCCGAGGAAACCCAGCGACCGTGCCAAGCCAAGGTCACTGGCGCGAATCCAAGGTCAATGCCACCTGCCGGAGTGAGGTGGCGCTCGCCCGATATCAACCGAGTGGCGTTCGCAGCGGGCAGCGGTCCAAGCACGGATTTCAACAGCGCTTCAAGCGCCGCCGGAGTGGGGCCGTATCCGCAGCTGCACATCAAGATCAGCCATCGACTTTGCCGCCTTCTCAAGAATCTCGCGGATGCGACTGTCATACTCGTACAGCGGATAGATGTCGATCGCAACATTCGACCATGTCTTGTCCGGATAGGCCTGCACCATCTGTCCCGATTCAATGAAGGCGATATAGGCATTGATCTTGTCTTGCAACGCCCGCAGATGCGCGTCTGCATCCGACCAATCCATCTCGTCGACGATTGTCAGCACAATCGTCGAGGTCTGTTCCTCGATTCCCGCGGCATCAATGACGTTTGCTTTCGCGAGGCCCATGATGAACCCTCAGCAGCAACTCCAATAGAACGACGCACGCTCCGGATGATCCGGGCAGACGCAGACATGTCCGACGCCGCTGTCGCCGAACATGAACGGGATGTGGTCTTCGCTGTCCATCTGGTACAAGTAGATCATTTTCTTCTTGCACTTCGGACACTCGGGATAGAACATCCCCTGCACCCAACCCGGCCATCCGTAAAGTTTGTCACCGTCCAGTGGAATCGAGCTGCCGCGTTCTGCTTTTTTGATGTAGAACTCGTCCAATTTCGATCCCGATAGCCGGATACCAAGCTCCATCGCTTCTTCAGCGTTCGGCAAGTCGGCGCGTGCGTTCCATCCCACGATTTGCTTTGCCGTGAATCTCGGCCCTCCAGTGCCCGCAATCATCTCGAAGAGAAATTTCGCAGGCACGATCCGCGCCAGCATGTTCGATGCAAATGCTCCACAGTCGTCGGGTTCGCAGTTCTCGTCGGTGCAATAAAACAACTGAAACAGCCCGCGGCGGAGCGCATCCGGCGTGGAGTCGGGGTGATCAACCTTGGTAAGATCGATCTGAATAAACAACGGCATCTTCGATCGGCAGTCACGACAAATCGGCCACGTCTCACGTGGCCGAAGCGCCGGCCTGCCGCCGAAGCGCGAAACCGCGATCGCACCCGCACCGCGTTTCACCAGTGGAAACAATGCCTCACACCGAAAACGGTTGAGAGCGGTCGTAACGCTTCCGGATTTTGCTGGCTGCTTAGGTTTCATTGTTGAAAAGCTCATCGGCAGACTATCAGGAATGCAAGGCGGGTGTTCAAGTATGCTGTCGTCCATGCACGATTAGTTTCGGTCGCACATTGAGACAATGCCTGTCCTGCTTGAGCGATTGCTCAGTTCACACCCGGCGTGTTGCGTATCACTTCCTCGTCCAATGCCACACAGAGGCGTTTACGTGTGCCTTGAAAGCCGCTGCAGCTTGTATGTAGGCAGATCAAATCGACTCCAAACTCGAATAGGGACCCCTGGAAGAGGCGGGTGGCATCGACCTTGCCTCCATCCGCACGCACGAATCCCGATCCACGCGACGTGCCATTGACCTCGGCTTTGAGAGGTCAATGTGCCTTTGCTTCCCCAGCGCACCACTCGTGAAAGAGCCACGAGTACTGGCACATCAAGTCGGCCCACCCGCCGGACCTTCCGACGTGTCAATACTCTTCCTCCAAAGGACAACCGCATGGGCGAATACACAGCCGTGATCAAATGGTCCCGCGACGGCGCAACCTTCACCGACAACCGCTACAGCCGCGCACACGTGTGGCAGTTCGACGGCGGCATCGAAGTTCCGGCATCTTCGTCGCCGCATGTCGTCCCGATCCCGATGTCCGTCGCCGAGGCGGTCGACCCGGAAGAGGCCTTCGTCGCCAGTTTGTCCAGTTGCCACATGCTGTGGTTCCTGTCCATCGCCGCGAAGCGCGGATACTCGGTTGAAAGCTACCGGGATGAGGCGGTCGGCGTTCTCGCCAAGGACGCATCCGGCAGAATGGCGATGACGCTCGTCACACTCCGCCCCCGGGTTGAGTTCGATGGCGAAAGCCGACCGATAGCGGAAGACCTACGTGCCTTGCACCACGCGGCACACGAGCAGTGCTACATCGCGAGCTCCGTCCGAGCCGAGGTCCGGTGCGTACCCATCCTGTAGCGAATCAACAGGCAGACCGAGGTCTTCAACCCGCTGACATCGAACGCCAAGAACGAAGACGACATGGGCTTCCTTCTCACCCCCGAGGGTTCACGACGAGCGCGCTGGCCGCCCCCACAAATACTGCGATAAGAAGGACGCGACCAGCCGCTCCATGTTCGCCGCCCTGATCGTGAATTCGGATGCCGTCAAGAGCGCCATCCGCCGCAAAGCGCGTCGCCCGCAACTCCGAGCGAAGCATTGTGAAGAAGCGGGAGACGAAGGAAGAGACCGGGGCAACAAAGTCAGCCGATGCGCCGGCCCATGTGGCGGCTGCGACGAAATAGCACTCAGCATTCTCGCGACGAGATCGGAAGAGCTTTATTTGTGCCGCTGACGCGGCATTGATAAAGGAAGGGGATCGGTAAAGCCCCACACGAGGCCGCTAGCGGTTATCGGCCCGGCTTTCGGCAGGTGGATACCCGTTTCGTTCGCAATCGATCCAAGCACGCGGTACGTTTGGAGACGTATCCGTGGCGGCACGTGTTGGACAGATGCACAAGAAAGGGAGCGATGCTCATAGGTAGCGCGAGCGGAATGTGCGGCGTAGCGATGGCGGTTGTGTTGGGAGGCAGCGCGTTCGCACTCCCGATCCAGTTCCGGCACACCGGAGCAGGATCGGGCACGTTAGACGGCGTGGCGTTTACCCGCAGGGCGTTCATCATCACGGCAGAGGCCGATACCGACGCGCGGACTTCCTACACCAAGTCCGGAAAATCGGGCTACTTCATCGACAACGTTTCGGCCAGGATCGAAATCGCCGAACTCGGAGTTTGCATCTTTACGAGCGGCACCCGGTTCTTCGTCAACAACTCCAACACAATTGTCGGATTCTCGAGAGCCGGCATCGATGGGGCGGACCTGATCTGGAGCCCGACCAACCCGCTGTTTGGAAGTTGGGACATGCTCACGAGCATCGGCCCCATCGCGGGCAACGCCGCGCTTTTGCAATGGACCTCGCCGCTGGTCACGACCGATCGCGGCGTACTTCGCTTTGACAATGGGTCGAGCTCGTCGACGTTCGAGGCGACGGTCATCCCTGCACCCGGCGCGGTATCGGGCTTGGCGGGCGTTCTGGCCGTTTGGTCGCGCAGGCGACGGAGAGATTGAGGCGTAGCACGTCAAGCAGTCGGTGGAACTGCCGCCATTCAGGGTTGTGAGTGGGCCGGACGCCGACTCCGCCCGGTAGCCACCACGCTAAAAAGCCTGGTTCGTGCCGCTCACCTCTCACGGACAAATCAGTTGATCGTACTGTGCCGCGAACACGACAAAGTCCGCATCATCGACCATCCCGTCGAGATTGAAATCGGCAGCACAGGGATGGTCTTCGCAGAAAAGATTCTCGTAGTTTGCCGCGAACCAGGTGAAGTCGATGTCGTCAACGAATCCGTCTCCGTTCAAGTCTGCGGCACAGGTGATTGTGAGACCGATAGGGTCGCTGAGAACCGAAGCGCCGCAAAGGCTGTAGACGCGCACCCGATAGCTCGCGGCATCAATCGACTCGGGAAAGGGGATGGTCATCGTCGCCGTGCCCGCATTCATGTAATGCCCGGTCTGGGTGATCGCCGCTCCGTTCTTCTGCCACTCGTAGAACGCTGCGTTGGAGGCGCTGACGGTGAAGGTCGCGGGTTGCGATGGGGAAGCGGAAGTCGGGCCGGAAACAGAGTTGATTGTGGGAACGCCGCAGATCGCCGTCGAGACCTGGATCGTGGCGTTGAGATCTGTGCGACTGGAACTATCGATGGGAGCGCCGAGTTCGATCGGAGAAGTGGGAACGTCGTTGTAGAAGCGAAGGCCCGGTTCGTTATTGGTCCCGAAGAGATTGTTCCGGAAGGTGAACGTCCTCGGTGTTGTGTTCGTGCCGATGGCCAGCTTGCCCCGGAAGACGAGCATCGAGGGTTCGGGATATTCCAAGTAGAAGTTGAGCGAACCGGCAAACTCAAGATTTCCCGCCCACGATGCGACGCCCGTCGACCCGATCAGGATGCCCGACGCAGTGTTCGAGACGAGGAGGAAGGGGGCACCCCCTGACGAAACAGATCGCGTCATTTCGGAAGCGAAATCCTGTCCGTTGATCGTGTTGGTGATGATCTGCTGACCGGCGACGCGCCCAAAGACGACAGCGTTGCCTGCGCCGTTGCTGGTCATGACCTGCGTGCCGAGGTCGAAGTAAGCGCCCATGCGGAAATAGACGGTTCCGCCCGGAGCCACGACAATCGCCGGCCCCCACGAAATGCCGTTGGGAGAAACTTCGTACTTGAGGCCCCAATCACCGTTCGCCGCGGCAGGAACAACACACGCCGCCAAGCCCAACAGCTCTTTCCAACGCATAAAGCCTCTCCAAGACCCCCGATTCCCAGACCCGATTCGAATTCCAAGCCTAACGGCGTTTGGAGATACGGCAAGGGCTTCTTGGCTCATGAGCCCACGACAACTCTTTTTCCTTCCCTAAATCACTGAAAAACCTAGCCTTACAGTTATCCACACAAAATCCAACCAAAATACCAAACATTTACCTTTCAAACAATCCTCCACATGGTAAACTACCCCCATGCCTCCCGCCGAACACAACCCCCCGATGGTCCCTCGCCTCCAGGCACAGACCCGCCCCTTCGTCCCCGCAAACACCGAGAATTTCCTCGACGATGTCTGCAAGCCCGAGCTTTCCCTCGCCGACCTCGCCAAGCGTTACAGCACCACCGTCGATGCCCTCTCCGTCTGGCTCTCCCGCCCGGATGTCGTTCAGCGTCTCGCCGAGATCCGGTCCGTTTCCGCCCAGCGCGCCGGCTTCATCGCGGGGATGCATCTCCCCTACTACACCAACTCCCTCGCCAACTCGCTCAATCAGGCCGTCACTGAATCCAAGTGCATGAGCCACTTCACCCTCACCATCGAATCCAACACCCTCCGCGTCCGCTATCGCGAGAACATCCGCAAAACCGTTGCCCTCCTGGCCAACATCGCCCGCTACGAACGCTCCGCCGCCCGCTGGGCCAAACCCCGAAACACGAACCCCAAACCAACATCTCCACCTTCCAACCCGCCGCGCCCCGGGACCGATTCAAACTCGCCACGCCACACCGAACCGCACCGGAATCAAAAAGCACCATCGCCGAACTCCGTCCGCACCCCCGCAGCCATCCACACACCCGGCCCAAACCGCGCTGCTCAGAACAACCCGCACTCCCGGCCCGCGCCCGACCAACGCACGGCGCCACCTCAAGGCACAAAATCACACAAGCGAGCGAAGCACAATTCCCCGCTCATCCGCGCCGCCGCGTCCCCTCACCCGCCCAGCTCCCAATCGCCGTCGCGAAAAGCACGCACCAGCTCCATCCCCAAAGCCAAACCAACTTCCGCCCCGCCATCCGCACTCGCCAAGCCGCAAAGCAGTTCGATCCGCGGCAGAACCAGCTCAAAAAACACCCGCCAACCCGGACAACGCCCGCGCGGACACCCAAGCCAGTCGCTCCCCGGCCCCGCGCCTTGAGTTTGGGCTGCCTCCAAAGCACCCAAATGACCCGTTTCTGTAGCAATCCCCGCCATTTCCATCGGTGACTTTGCTGATTTTGGGCTTGCACCACCCCCCCACTTGAGGTTACGATTTTGGAGTCCTCGGAGTTTCCGCCCCGGGGAACGGCATGCTTCGAAGGGGATCGAGAGACAAGATCACTCAGAAGCATTTGGGCTTGAGGCGTCGGCACGCGTGTTTTCGCACGCGCCGCGTCTCTGCTTGACGGTCCCGGTCGCGTGTGCGGGGGGGATCGGTCGGATTGGTATTTGAGTGCCGCCGGTTGGGGTGCGTGACTGCATGCCGCCGGCCAAGTAGGGAGGAGAGACCTTTGAAAAAGTTACTCGCAATTGTGGCATTGTCATTGGCGACGACGCCTGCGCTGGCGCAGACGCTCTTCGGCAACACGACCGGCAAGCCGACGTACAACCGCGCTCTTCAGGGCTTCAGCGGCCTTTCGGGCGTCGGCACGGCGACGCACTATGAAGTCATCGCGTTCACGGTGACTGTCACCGGCTCGTACTCCTGGCAGAACACCGCAACCGGACTGTGGGACAACTTCACGTTCATCTATCAGAACTCGTTCAACCCGGCGGCGGCGCTGGTAAACGGTGTCGCGAGCAACGACGACAACCCCAGCATCGGTCTGTCGGGGTTCTCGGTTGCGCTGACGGCGGGCACGTCGTACTACTACGTCGTGACCGGCTTTGGCAACAACGATCAGGGCGCGTGGCGTGCTGATATCTCGTCGACCAGCGGCGGACAGGTGACGGTGGTTCCGGCTCCGGGCGCTTCGGCGCTCCTGGGCATGGGCATGCTGGTTGCGGCGCGCCGTCGCCGGTAAGGCTCTCGGGTGCTTCGCACATCAAGAAGGCACGGGCGGATTGCTGCCCGTGCCTTTTCCGTTTTCGAGGCGGAGGTCAATCGCGCTTGCGCCGGGCGAGCCCGAGCATTCCGAGCGGAAGAAGAGCGAGGGCGCCCGGCGCCGGGACGCGCGTGAACGTGATGTTGTCCACGATCGCGCCATCGGCGTCGCCGGTCAGCTCGATATAGCGGATACCCCCGGTAGCGACCCGGAGGGTGTTCTCGTAGAACCACGAGGTGTTGAACGCGCCGGTCATGTCGGTCATGTGTCCCATCGCGTTGCCCAAGGCATCGAACGCGCGGACGCGGCCGAGAAGCGACCCCCGATCGGTGTCGCGCATGACCACCGAGAAGTCGCTGATATCGGAATCGAAGGTGAGCGTGATGGCGTTGCCGGCGAGCCAGAGCGCGTTGGAGCGGAATCCGCCCTGCACAAAGTCGAGCACCTCGACCGAAGTGCGGAGCACTCCACCCGAGTCGGCGACGGGCGTTGTCGCGAAGCGGACGCCGAGCGGGGCGTACTGCGAGGTGAGCGCCGTGCCGGGCGCGAGGTTCTCAAAGTTGATGGTGACGACTTCGGCGTTGGCCGAGGTCAGGCAAGGCGTGAGCGCGGCCGCTGCGAGCACGAGGTACTTGTACATTTCTCCCCCTCTGAAAATGTTCTGCCTGCTCCGGCGATGCGATTGAGCGACCGGGGCAACTCAACCATGCAGCGCGTGCGAGGATTGGCGAACGCGTGAGCGGCGCGGGGCCGATGGTTTTGGTTATCCGCCGGGCGTGAACGCTACAGACAGAAATTGAGCTGTGTCGGCGGGCGGAGAACGTGCGTCGATATGCAACGCGGGTGCGGGCCCGCTCGAGCGCGCACATAACAATTGGTTGCAACTTTCGCAATGACGGACGGGCCTGCGGCGCGGGGGTCGGGAACGCTCGCAGGGGGGCCTCGAGCGTCGCGGAGGGCCAAAACAGCGCTGAAAAGGGGGTTTGGGGGTTGAAAAAATGCGGAAAAATACGGGTTTGGTGGCTTGTGCGACAATCTTGGTTTCGTTAGCCTGAGAGTTGAGACAAGACCGCGCCTTTGGGCCGGATGAGTCCGGTGGGTCGCGGGGGGAATTCCAATGGAAGAGGAGACCGGGTTATGAAGACGATTGCAGTTTTGTCATCGCTCGCGCTGACTGCGGCATCTGCACAGGCCGTTGTGTTGTACAACAACGGAGCTGTGTGGGATGTGGCCGGCGCGCCCAACCTGAGCGTGCTTGCGACTCCGAGCACGACGCTGGGCTTTGGCGCTCAGATCTCGGCGAACAACGCCGTCGCCGACAACTTCTCGGTGGGCAGCACGTGGAACGTCACGAAGCTGACCTTCTACATGTACCAGACCGGCTCCTCGGCGTTCACCTTTACGGGCCTGAACTACCAGATCGCGAACAGCCATGGCGATGCGATCAGCTGGACCTCGGCCTCGGTGGCGAACGGCGGGCTTTCTGCGTATCGCGTGACTACGACGACAACCACGAATCGCGATCGCGCCATCTACGCGATCGATGTGGCCGTCAACCTTGTCGTGGGTCCGGGCAACTATGTGCTTCGCTGGCAGGCGGCGGGCTCGCTGGCGAGCGGACCGTGGCAGCCCCCGGTTGTTCCAACGAACGGCGGCGGCAACGCGATGCAGTCGCTCGCCGGTGCGGCGTTCGGCGCGGCGATCGATGCCGGCAGCGGATTCCAGGTTGAACTTCCGTTCACCATCAGCGGCACGGAGGTTCCGGCGCCCGGTGCCTTCGCGATGATCGGGATGGGTGCGCTCGTTGCGATCCGTCGGCGTCGCTGAGCCAGTTTGAATTTCCTGCATTTCGAAGCCCCGGGCACTGCTCGGGGCTTTTCTTCTTTTGGAGTGGCGGGGCTGGGTGTAGGCAGTGCGAAAAATCCGGCGGGGCTCGGACAAATCCGTGCGCTCGACGATTGCGGATCTCGCCCGGGGGGCGGAGCGACGAAGGCCGTTGGATCCGGTCCGCGCTCGAGATCAAGGGGAAGCAGATGAAACTCTCACCGTTTCTTGTTGCGGCGTTGGCGGCGGGCGGGGCGCAGGGGGCGCCGATTTACTCGGCCGTGACGGGGCACTATTACGAACTCACGACGGAATGGGGCACGTGGCATGAGATGCGTGATCTTGCGGCGCAGCGTTCTTTGGAGGTTGGGGGCGTGGAGCGGCGGGGCTTCCTGGCATGCATCGAGGGTGCGGAGGAGCAGGCAGCGATCGTCGCGATGTTTGGAGAGATGATCTCGGTGGGCGATGACGTGTACGGTGCGTGGATCGGTGCCAGCGACGAGAACAACAACGGCGAATGGCAATGGGTGACGGGCGAGTATGAATCGTCGCCCAGGACGTTTTTCAAGGACGGGGCTTCGGTGGGGTACTCGCTTTGGGCGCCGGGAGAGCCGAACAACTTCCTGTGGCAGAACGAGCACTATGTCGTTTGGGGCTGGGGTGCGGCTGGGTCGTGGAATGATCTGTTCGGGACGGCGAATGCCGCGGCGGTGATCGAGTACATCCCGGCGCCCTCGGCGATTGCGATGATGTGGCTGGCGACCGGAATCGCGATACGTCGGCGTCGATGAACGCATGACCGAACCTGAGTTCGAAGAGTCGGGGCCTCATCGAACTGCCTGGCGCTTGAAACAGATGGTGGGACGAGACGCTCGCATCCGCGCGCTGTTTCATGAAACCCATCCCGATGTAACACGGAAAGGGGCGTCCGATAATGGGATTCAAGGCTGTTTTTGCTGGGGTTCGCGACAAAGTCGTCGCGGCGGAGGCAAAATTCGCTTAGTCTCTGCGGAGAGGCCGTGAATCGTTACTGTAACAGTTTCGGCTGAATTACGAGGAGAGAAGAGATGAATCGACTGATGTCAGTTTTGTTGGCGGGCGCTGCGTGTGCTGCGAGTGCGCAGGCGGTTGTTGTGGGCGTTGATCAGGGCCCGGCGGGTTACCTCGCATTCATGAACGTATTCGAGCTTCCGGCGAACGGCGGCGGCTACGTCTTCGGCAGCGGCTGGGGCGTGGCGGATCTGAACGCGTCGTTCGACAACGGCGCGGGCACGCTGACCCTCTCGCCGAACACGATCGGCGACCCGAATCCGTTCTGGTACACGCCCAGCGGCGGACCGGGCGCTGCGGGCAACAAGATCATGCAGGCAAACCTGTATCACGAGGTGACGGGCAGCATGTCGGGCATGTCGGTGACGTTCCAGGGCACGGTGCTCTCGAACACGTTTACGTCGGCGCACGTTGCACAGATCTTCATCCGCGATTTCGCGGCTGATTACTCGTCGTCGGTGGACACGTTCATCCCGCTGGTGGCGGGCAACTTCAGCATCACGCAGTTCACGATTCCGGGCGCCGGCCGCCACGTTCAGTGGGGCTTCCAGGTGCAGGGCGTGAACGTGTGGAGCACCGATACCGGGCCGTACGGGACGGCGGTGATCGCGACGATTCCGGCACCGGCTTCGCTGGGCCTCCTGGGCCTTGGCGGGCTGGTGGCGGCGCGTCGTCGTCGGGCCTGAGCACGAACAGGATTTCGTTCACACTTTCAGGCCGCCGACCGAATGGTCGGCGGCTTTTTTATTGCGATGTTTCGTTCGGGCACGAGGCCGTGGTCAACCGCCGGACTTGCGTTCTTCGATAAGGACGGCCTGCTTGTCTGCGAGGCGTTCGATCTCGGACTGCATCCGGTTGAACTCCACGAGATCGGCCTCGGGGAACTCCGCTGCCGCGGCAAGATCGCCCTGGGGGTTGACACTCCATTTTCCGGCGTGCGTCTTGAGCAGGTCGAAGCGGTTGCGTGCGGCGAGGAGCATGCCGTGTTCGGCGGCGTGGATGGCGAGGAGATTTTCGACCTTGGCGTTGGCGACGAAGCCGGAGAGAAATTCGTCGGCGTCCTTCTTCGCGA
The DNA here is from genome assembly GCA_016793015.1 of Phycisphaerales bacterium. GTDB lineage: Bacteria > Planctomycetota > Phycisphaerae > Phycisphaerales > UBA1924 > JAFEBO01. The sequence continues at coordinate 7,413 of JAEUJD010000167.1, read as the reverse complement.
CGCCGCGGGCGGCGAGTTCTTGCGGGATGCGATCGGAGATGGCGCGGAAGTAGGCGATGACACCGTCGTGCGCCGAGATCGCGGCGGCGAGCAGGGAGAGGCGACGATCGATCGACTCGGTGTCGGTCAATCCGACAAGACTGGCGGCGCCGGCGTCTGAATACTGCCCGGCGGCGGTGATGTACTTTTTGAGGACGTCGTTCTGCGCCCGCGCCAGACTCGCGGCGTACTCCATCACGATCTTTTCTGATCCCGTCGTCGCCGCGGCGACCTGCTCGAGTTTGGTGGCGGATTCGGCCGTGAGTTCGAGCGCTCGATCCTCGTCGCCAGCGAGCGATGCTCTGCGGGCTTCCTCTGAAATGGCACGGATCTCTGCGAGCGATGTGGAATTGGAAGGGGGACGCACAGGCTCTGCGACGGGTGCGCGGCCCCGGCTGGCGTACGCACCGAAGCCGAGCAGGAGCACGACTGCGAACACGACGTTTGCGGCGCGATTGGAGCGGGAGGTGAAGCGGAACGCGACCCACGCAAGCAGGAACGGAGTGACGAGCACAGCGAGAATCGCAGTGATCGAGGTCGCGATGGGCCGGGCCTCGGCACCGGCGTTTGAGAACGAGCGAACTGCGCCGATCGCTGCGGCGAGGCCTGCGAGCAAGGCGAGGCCCAGGAGAATTGGATCGACTCGAAACCGCGAGGGAAGGGCGGGGGGCGACGCGGAGAGCGACTTGGACGGTTCCTCGTGCATGCTTGCGTTGGACTGCGATTCAGCGGGGTCGATCAAAGGAGGCTCCCGAGGGCAAATGTATCCCGTAAAGCCCTCACGCCCGTTCCGGGGGCGAGGTGGTGCGGAGAGTCACGGAATGAGGAGCGAGTTATGCACGGTTCACGGTGCCGACAGGAAACGGTGCGAGTCTCTGATCTGGCTTGATCGTTGCTGCGGCAGGGTGTTTCAAAGCAGGCGGAAAGAGTGCGGCAATTCGGCGGCCAAATGGAGCACAGACATGAACTGCAAGACGTGTGGGATGTTGATCGCGGCGTGTGGCCTTTCGCAGATTGCTTTGGCGGATATCACGCAGACGGATGCGTACAAGGTTGAACTGCGGAATTTCAACGACTATCCGAGTTCGGTCATTTTGTCGAACACGGCGGGGACGACAGATGCGCACATCAATGAGGTGATGAATCCGCCGGGAACGACCGACCCGCAGAAGTTCGCGAACCGGCACTTTGCGATGCTGAGCAGCGACGGGGGGACGACGCGGCTGGCGCTGATGAACCGCCAGCCCTTTCATATTTCGTACCGGATGCTCATGGTTTCGACCATCGACGGCGTGGGAGCCCTCTTCCCGACGCAGCCGGAAGGCGGGATCTTCTTCGGAAATGATCGCGGGGGCGGCTTCATCGATGAAGGCGGCGTCTTCGTGATCGGAAACGGCACGGTCTTTGTCGGCGGCGCGAATCAGAAGTTCAGTCTGATCGGCGATCACAACAACGGGACGGACGCGTTTGCGAAGGGCGACCTGCTGGAGATGCACTATCGGTACTATCCGCCGGGCATCAAGGGGGCGGAAGCCGCGTACAAGGTGAGCTTCGAGAACGTGACGAGCGGCTTCGGCAAGGAAGTCTCGAACACGTTTGATCCGGGCGCGGTGGATGCGAACGGATTCAACGATGGTTCGTGGGCCGGGTTCCGCTGGCAGCACCCGCGGAACCCGACGGTGCTCACGGTGAACGACATCACCTACAGCAGTATCGCGATTTCATCCTGCCCCGCCGATCTGAACGGCGACGATGTGGTGGATGATTCAGACTTTGTGATCTTTGCTGGCGCGTACAACACGCTGCTGTGCCCGGATGCGCCGGCGCCCTGCAACGCGGACCTGAACGGCGATGACGTGGTTGATGATGCGGACTTTGTCATCTTCGCTGCGGCGTACAACGAGTTGATCTGCCCGTAATTGACCCACGAACCGAGCGCTACGCAAACAGCGCCTGCGCTCGCTCGCAGCGGCCCCGCTCAACGCGGGGCTGCTGCATTTTCAGGGTGAGGATTGACGGCTCGGGCGTGGAGGCGGGTGGAGCGAAGCTGCTTACGCTGGACGATGCACTCGAAGGCGGATATCGCAAAGCGGGCGGAGGCGGCGGCCGGATTTCGGCCGCGGAAAGTGCGGCTGCTGCTGGTGGCGGAGGCGCCGCCGTGTGATACGTCGCGGTACTTCTACTTTGACGATGTGCCGAACCACGACTGGCTGTACGTGTATGTGTGCCGCGCCCTGTTCGGGGATGTGGAGATCGCGGATCTGCGGGCGCGGAAGGCCGAGTATCTGCGGGCGCTGTGCGCATTCGGCGTGTTCATGATCGATGTCGCGCCCGACGGGATGAGCAGTCCAAAGCTGAAGCAGTTGAAACCATTGGTGCCGGGCCTGATCGCGCGGTGTGCCGCGATCAAGCCGGAATCGATCGTGCTGATCAAATCGTCGGTGTATGACGTGGCGTTCGAGGCGCTGCGAGGAGCGGGATTACCGGTGATTGATGAGCGGATGCCGTTTCCGGCGAGCGGGCAGCAGCCGGCGTTTTTGCGGGCGTTTTCGGATGCGGTCGGAGCGACGACATTGAAGGTGCCGATTCCGCGGCCGCGGTGAGGGATAAGCACGGGGGCCACGGCCGGTGAGTTCGACGATTCGGAGCGAAGGGACTTCGCGGTGTTTGGCAAAAAAGCAAACGCCCGGCGGCGAGCCGGGCGAATGACGCGTGAGAATCGATCGGATCAGGCGGTGCGACGGCGACGAGCAGCGCCGCAGAGGCCAAATGCCAGGAGCATGCCGCCGGCGGGCGCGGGGATGGTGAGGTAGGCGTTGGGAGCCCACGCTGCACCGCTGGCACGCTGCGAAGCGTCGGCGAGGGTGAATGTGAAGCTCTTGTCGTACTGAAGGGTGGCGAGGTTGAGGCCGAAGATGTTGACGGTGGCGGAGCTTGGCGCCTGCTCGGTGAGCCAGGCGTAACCGCCGCCGATGGCGAGGCCGTCGATCTGATTGTGGCCGGTGGGGAAGTCGGCGACCTTGACCATTGCGCCGCCGCCGAGCGCATCGACGGTGTAGACCGCGCGCTGATAGGTGCCGCCGGTGGCGGTCGTGTCGGTGCTGTTGGTGACCCAGAACTTTCCGTCGGCGATGTTGAAATCGATGCCGCCGAAGTCGGCGGTGCCGCTGAGGGTGCCGACGCCGGTGGGATCGGTCCAGACGGCGGTCATGACGCAGCGGCCGGCGCCGTCGGGCGTGGTGTTCACTTCGTAGATGCCGCGCTTGTAGATCGTGCTGCCGAACGAGGTCGAGGCATAGAGCTTGTTGTTGGCGAAGGCCAGTCCACTCACGCCGGTCGCGGTGAAGGTGACGTTGTCGTTGGTGCGATACATGCCGCCGATGAAGGTTGGGGTGGTTCCGACGCTGCCGTATGTCCAGGTGTTGAGGCGCGCGGCATCGTTGGAATAGAGGCGGCCGTTGACGGTGTCGGCGGCGAGCCCGTTGACCTTCTTATTCGAGGCCGAATTCCAGAGCGTGGTGGTTGTGCCGCTGTTGATATCGAGGTAAACGGCGGAGGGATTGCTGGTGGTCGGCGTGGTGGTGCCGAAAACGAGCTGGGCGGAAGCGCCGGAAGCGACAGCTGCCGCCGCGAGGGCGGGGACCAAAATCAAAGTACGCATCGTCTTGTCTCCTGTGTTCTCTCTCGTGCACTCGCCACGCCCGCTCCTACACGGGCCTGGCTACGGAAGAAAGGAGCATACCAGAACGAGGCTTCAACTCAACCCTGTTTTTCGACGGGGCGGGTTTGCCAGCCGTCGTACGCGCCTCCGAGGCGTTCGGCCTCGACTGTGATGGCGCAGGTTTGCTCGTAGATCTCGTCGATGTCGATGACCGATTCGATGACAAACTCGATCGCCCAGCCTTTCCCGGGCTCGGGCTTCTTGTACTCCATGAGCACTTCAAAGCCGTTTTCACGCAGCCAGATGATGAATTCGACTCGCGCGGCCTCGGACGGGAGATAGGCCAAGTGCTCGATCGGGCGCGAGGCGGCTGGATCATCGCCGAACTCTTCGAGCTGCTCGATGACCGCGAGATCGTCGTTCCACCGCTTCTCTTCGGGGGTCGGGAGAATTTCGGAGTATTTGGACCACTTGGGATCGGTTTCGGCTCGGACCATGATCCCGACGTTTGCTCCGAGCGCGATTCCGGCGCGCATCGGTCCGCCGGCCTTCGCGCGAGCGGCGACGGCGCGGAGCAGAGGCTCGGACTTGGAGCCGTAGAGCAGCCATGTGCGCCGGCCCTGGGTGGTGATAGAGGCCGCGAGAGCGGCCTGGCACTGTGCGGCGGCGGCAGCCACGTGTTCATCGAGCAATTGGAGTTGCTCGATCGCTTCGGGGGCGGGGAGACCGTCTTCATCCTGCTCGGCGTACTGCGCCGCGGCGGTCACGCAGGCAGTGAGGCCCTTGCGAGCGTTCTCGTCTAGGAAGAGTTCATCAATGAGGACGAGCGCGGCTTTTCCCGCGATCATCCGCTGATACATCCGCGCTGTCGGCTCTTTCTTGGTCATGTGCCCGGGAGCGTAAGCGGGGATCGAAATGGGAGTTCCGGCGTTCTCAAGTTGTTCGGGTTTGGGACCGATATTCCAGCTTCGGAGCGTCATTGGCTCGAGATCGGAAGCGGGAGTCTGGTGCATGCGGATCGGAGCGGTGGGCTCGTATTGGACCGGGGCCGCGGAACACGCGGGGCTCGAGTTCGTTGCGCTGCCGCAGCCGATCGATGCGATGCCGAGGCCGCAGGCTGATCCGGTTGCATCGCGCCTGCGCGATGGGAACCTGCATCAGGCGGCGCACGTGCGATCACCGGTTTCGCTGATCGTGGATTCCAACTTTGAAGGGCTTGGGTTTCTGCCCGCGCTCGGGAATCCGCAGGGGGTTGATCTGCTGCATGAGCGGATCGGCGTGCCGCTGGCATCGCATCTGGTGGATCCGCTTCTGACCTGCATGAGGGGATTGCCGGCAAATGTCGCGCTGGCGGCGGCGCGGAGCAGGACGTGGTGGAAGTTTGCCTTTGATCGCGCGCTGGCTGCCGAACTGCGCGCGTTCGGCGTGCCGAGCGTGGAGTACCTGCCTCAGGCGGCGCCGGACCGGATTGCCGAGATGGAATTTGTCCGCGCGCCGCTGGATGTTTCAAGGATGGAGCGGCAAATCGCGTTCATCGGATCGCAGGCGACGAACTACTTTGGGGCCAACGCAGCGCACAAGGGTGATCACCAGTTGGTCGGCGCGATGGCGCTGGCACGCAAGCTTGAGCGGCCGGAAAGCACGTTCTTTGAGGCGTATCACGAGGCGTACGGCTTTGCGGATGCGCCGTCGCCGAACGATTCGGCGGAGACGCTCGCGAGCAAATTTGCGCAGTATCAGAATCACAAACTGTTCTATGTTGCCGCGCTGTGGGTGGCGCAGCGGAACCGCTATGTGCGGGCGCTGACGAACAAGCTGGGAAGCGACTTCCATCTGCACGGCTCGAACTGGGAGAGCCTCGGCGTGCGGGGCGGGCCGGCCTTTGAAGGTGAAGAAGGCTACCTGCGTGCATTCCGGACCTCGCTCATCAATATCAACCTGAACAACGGAAACACCGAGACCGGCCTGAATCAGCGGGCGTTTGAGATCACGGCCGCGGGCGGGTTCATGCTCTGCGCGGCCGCGCCGGAGCTGCCGGAACTATTCCGCGTCGGCGAGGAATGCGACTGCTTCCGCAACGAGACGGAGCTGTTCGAGAAGATCGCGTACTACCGCGCGCATCCGGAGCGGACGGCGGAGATCGCCTTCGCGGGGCAACAGCGCACACTGAAAGAACACCTTTTTTCCAATCGAATCCGCACGATGGTCGAGCGCACGGGCGCTACGAGTATCCGTGCCGCGGCATGAACGGAGCAAGCCCGATGAACCCGATTTACCCGATCCTGTCGTCCCTTCTCGATCCCGCGGCGCGGCTGAACATCATCGAGTGCGGGGCGCACGACGGCTCGGATTCGTACTCGCTGCGCCGGACATTCCCGCACGCATCGATCTTCAGTTTCGAGCCGGACCCGCGGAATATCGCGAAGATTCGCGAGCGGGGGATTGATCGCATCGTGGACTTGAATGCCGCGGCCGTGGGCGATCGCGACGGCACAGCGCCGTTTCACCTGTCGTCGGCCAACATGGCCAAGGACTGCCCGGCGTGGATTCGCAGCCCGGAATGGTCGGGCTCCTCGTCGCTCAAGCAGCCGGTGGAGCACCTGGAACGTCATCCTTGGTGCGAGTTCAACCAGACGCTCGATGTGCCGATCCTGAAGCTCGACACCTTCCAGACGACCAAGGGCATCGCGAACCTCGATCTGATCTGGGCGGATGTGCAGGGCGCGGAGGATCTGTTGATCGCCGGTGCGCAGAAGGCGCTCGCAACGACGAGCTATTTCTACACCGAGTACGGCGAGACGCAGGAGTACGCGGGCCAACTCGGCCTTGCGCAGATTATGACGAGATTGCCGGGCATCTGGGAAGTTGTGCGGCAGTTCCCGTACGACGTGCTCCTCCGGAATGTCAGCAAGCTGGGCAAGGCCAACGCGACCGAGACGCGTCTGATGGCGGCTTGATTTCCACTCCGATCCGGTACACTCGGGTTCATGCAAAGCAAAGCCACGACGGTTCAGGCGTACCTCGATTCCTTGCCCGCCGATCGGCGCGAGGCGTTGCAGGCGGTGCGCAAGGTCATCCTGAAGAATCTCGATAAGGACTACATCGAGAACATGAGTTACGGGATGATCGGCTACTGCGTGCCGCACAGCGTGTACCCGGCCGGATATCACTGCAAGCCAGAGCAGGCGCTGCCTTTCGCGGCGCTGGCCTCGCAGAAGAACTACATGTCGGTGTATCTGATGTGCACGTACGGCAATGCCTCGCACATGAAGTGGTTCCAGGATGCCTGGGCCAAGACGGGCAAGAAGCTCGACATGGGCAAATCGTGCGTCCGCTTCAAGAGGGTGGAGGACCTTGCGCTTGATGTGATCGGCGAGGCGATCCGGCGCGTGCCCGCGAAGAAGTACATCGCGGAAGTGGAAGCGATGCTCGCGAAGGGAAAGGGCGCGAAGAGCGCGGCCAAGCCAGCGAAGGGCGGAAAAGCTCCTGCGAGAGGGCCGGCAGCAAAAGGGCCGGCAGCGAAAGGGCTGGCAGCGAAGAAGCCCGCTGTGAAGAAGCCGGCCGCGAAGAAATCAGCTTCTCGCGCCAGCGGATCGAGATAGCTCGAAAGCTCAATGAAGCTTCGACGCTGTGCAAGGCCGGCAATGGGCCCCAGGCCGCGGCACGAACAAAGACCCCGCCGAGACCCGACTGGTCGAAATGAAATCTCAAAG
>JAEUJD010000007.1 GCA_016793015.1 Phycisphaerales bacterium | reverse complement strand
CCGCCTCCACCTCCAGAAGATCCTCCGCCTCCACCCCCCGATCCTCCCCCTCCGCCTCCAGACCCGCCCCCAGAACCGCTTGCAGAACTGCCCGACGTTGCTTGGGTCGAGCCGTCGTCGTGCGTGCCCGCGCCGCCCGACGGTTCGGGATTGGTGGTGCCGGGTTCTCCCCCGAAGTAATCGGTAGGGTCCGGACCGCCGCCACCGGGGTTTGTCCCTGGGTTGGTTCCAGGATCAGGATTCGTTCCCGGGTTGGTGCCCGGGTCTATGGGGTCCGGACCCGGAGGGTTTGTCCCGCCGGTGCCGCCCGGGCCACCCGTGTTTCCGTTCGAGAGCGTTGTCGACAGAATGTTCCGTGCGAAGTTGTCGTAGTAGTTCTGCCACTCCGCCACTTCGGTGTCGGTGTAGAAGAAGTCCCAGATAAAGATGCCCTTCGCCCCCGCTTGCCGAGGCAGGCGCAAGCAGAGATCCAGACTCTCCGTCGTCATGAACGTTGCCCCAACCGCCGACGCAAAGTGATATCGAAACTGCATGAACGGATAGACCGGCTTGCCCTTGGCGGCATTCACCGCGACGCCCACCAGCCCCAGGATGTGCGCCGTCGGCCCCGAAGGCTCGAACTGCCCCGGTCCGGGCGGCGTTTTCACCGGATACGCCTGATAGATCGTCGGGCACACCACGTCCACGAGATCGAAGTACCACGCCAGATCCACCTCGTGAATCTCTTTGTAGCGGGCCAGGTCGATCCCGAACTGCGTGCCCCCGTTGAACAGCCAGTACGTCCCCAGCGGAATCCCGTACACGCTCACCCGTGCCTTGGGTCGGAGTTGGCGGCACAGATTGACCGTGAACTCGTAGTACTTGCGCGTCTCGGCGAGGTACGCGTTCTTGATGATCCCCATCTCCTCCGCCTGCAAGTGCCCGGCCAGAAGCTCGGGGCGCTGCGTGCGGATGTACGTCTCCCACGCCTTGGTGATGTTCGTCGCGGTCCATTCCCAGTTGGGCCACCAGGCCTCGTAGTCGAGCACGATGATGCCGGTGAAGTTCTTGTCGGGAATGGATGAGTCAATATCCGCCGTGAACTTGGCCCGGTGCGCCGTGTAGAAATTCGGATCCCCCGCGATCAGGTGCACCCCGTGCGGGTGCAGCCCGTACTCGCCGCCGATCACGTCGTTCGGGATCGACAGCCCCCGCGTGTTGATCGCCCCGTTGTTGCGGCTCTGGATCGCCAGGTGCCCCTCGTACACCGTGCCGAGCTGCGCGTGCGCGAGCGGCGCGGCACAGAGCGCCGTGAGCGCGAAGATTCGGGTGAACAGGTTCGGCATGGCGGGCGCTCTCCTCGGGCCGCTCCATCTCCACGATCGAGAGAGACGGCTCTCGTTTCATCGACGAATCCCGCCCACAAAAGCAGCCGCGCCACGTCCCAGAAACGCGCACCCCCGTTATCCGCCGGAAGCACCGGCGCTGCTGGAACAGACCGAAGACCGAGAAGCCGGCACCGCGCCAATGGCCCCCTCCGAGGCGGTTCGAATTTCCGGGCGCAAGAAAAAGGCCCGCGCTCACGCAGGCCCCGAAAGTCGCGAATTGTCGCGTCCGCTACTTGTTCGTGGGAACTTCTCCCGGCTTCGTCGCGGCCCCGTCATCCACCGGAATCGGCGGCGTGGTGACCGTGGTGGGGAAGGTCGTCGAGCCGTCAAAGTTTGCGGGCATGCCCGGATAGATCACGTTGTTGATGTGATCGCGCGCAACCGTGTCGTAGTAATTCTGCCAGCCGTCCAGCTCGTCCTGCGTGTAGAAGAAATCCCAGATCGCCACGCCCGTCGCGCCCGCCTGACGCGGGATCTCAAGCCCCTGCCTCAGGTTGATCGCGTTGAGGTACTGGTTGTAGAACCCCGACGAAACGTGGTACTTGAACGTGAAGAACGGATAGACCGGCTTGCCGCGCGAGTTGCGCACCGATTCGCTCACCATCCCCAGGATGTACGCCTCGTTCTCCGCCGGATCGTGGATCTGCCCCCCCGCGGGCGTCCCCGACTTATACACCGGATAGATCGACGGGCAGATCACATCGACAAGGTCAAAGTACCAGCCGAGCTGCTGCTCGTGCAGTTGCCGATAGCCCGCAAGGTCAAACCCGTACTGCGGCACCGAATTGAAGATCCAGTACGACCGCAAAGGCAGCCCGTACACCGACACCTTCGACTTCGGACGCAGCGTCTTCGCCAGGTTGATCGTGAACTCGTAGAACTTCCGCACTTCCTTCTTGAACTCGGTCTGGATGATCCCCGGCCACTCGCCCGACGGCTTGCCCGCCAGCAACTCGGGCCGCTTGGTCCGGATGTACGTGTCCCACCTCTGCTGCACCGCCGTGTCCGTCCACTCCCAGCACGGCCACCAGTGCTCGTAATCCAGTACGATCATGCCCTTGAAGTTCACATCCGGAATCGTCGAGACCAGATCCGCCGTGAACTGGACCTGATGCGCCGCGTAGAAATTCGGATCGTCCGCGATCAGGTGCGGCCCGTCCGGCGGATAGTTGCCCCACGCCCCGCCCACGATGTCGTTCAGCATGTGCACGCCGCGGCCTTGGATCGCGCCCGCATTGCGGCTCTGAATCGCAAGATGCACGTCGTACCCCACGCCCGGTCCCGCGTGCGCAAACTGCGCGCACACCACTCCCGCGGCAATCGCGACAAAGCTCCTGGCCCGATCCGAAAGACTTTTCATTTGAACCGACTCCCTCCGCTGAGAGCGCCCGACCGATTGCCCGTCCACACGCTCGCTCCGCCCCCGAATCCCCAAAGCTGATCCCCAAAGCCGATCCCGCGAGCGAATCCACAGCGAAGAAACGATTGACTGGCGCCCGCCAGACGAATTTTGCACTGCTTCTCGGGGGCCACACCACGCGTAGGCCCGAGAAAAAAGGGTACGAAATGACGCGACTTTGTGATAGTGAAAAGTGCAAAAACAGACGAAATAGTGCTCCGGAAGATGCCCGAGCCCGCCCCTTGATCCGCCCCGATCCGTGATCAAAAACACCGACAAATTGTGCAGAGTCCACGCCCCTCCCACGCCGCTTCAAACGCCCTTGCCCGATTCCGGTCCCGGAAACTCCCGATTGCCCAGAAGCGCAATCGCTGTCACGCGACCATGATTGCCCAAGCGTCCGAATGACAACCACCCGCCACATCCTCGTCAACGCGCTTTCCGTCAGCAGCGGGGGCGGCTTTACCGTCTGCCGCGAACTCGTCCGCGGGCTTGCCGCGGCACGCCCCGCCTGGAAGTTCACCGTCGTCATGACCGATGCCAGCGCCTTCCACGAGCCGATGCGCCGCGAAGCGCTCGGGGCCAATGTCGCGTTCCTCTGGGCACCCGCGAACACCGCCAAACTCACCTCGCGCCTGCTCTACGAAAACTTCGCGCTCGTGAAGTGGGCTCGCGCAAACAGCGTGAACGCCGTGCTCCAACTCAACGGCCAGAAAATCGCGCGGCTGCACCTGCCCACGATCTCGCACGCGCAGGACCCCGTGCCGTATCTGCCCCGGATGTGGGAAAACAAGGGTCTCAAGCCAAAGTTCGGCGCGATGCTGCGCCGTCGCGCGATCCGCAGCGCGCTCAAGCACGCCGATTGCATGGGCTTCACCAGCGAATACCTCCGCGATCTGATCTGCGATTGGGAGAAGATCACGCCCCGGCGCAGCGAGGTTTTCTACAACGCCGTCCCCGAAGACTGGTGCTCGCGCGACGACGCCCAGATGCCCCCGCTCGCCTCGCGCCCCATGCGCGTGCTCACCGTCAGCGACATCACACCCCACAAGCGCCAGCACCTGATCGCAGACGCCGTCTGCCAACTCCGCCGCGAAAAGGGCTTTGAGGATCTCGCCTACCGCGTCGTGGGCCGCATCTTCGATGCCTCGTACGCCGAGAGCATCAACATGATGGGGCGCACCATCCCGAGCGCCGATGGAAAGGTTCACAAGCCCGCAATCGAACTGGTCGGCCGCCTCAGCGGCGACGACCTCGCCTCCGAATTCAGGAACGCCCGTTGCTTCGCCTTCATGAGCATCTGCGAAAGCTTCGGCATCCCGCCGCTCGAAGCGATGAGCTTCGGAACACCCGTCGTCAGCAGCGAGTGCTGCGCCATGCCCGAAGTCCTCGGCGCCGCCGCGGCGTACGTGCCGATGGATGACGGCGAGAAGCTGAAGGACACACTCCGCCGCGTGCTCACCGATGATGCAATGGCCAGCGACATGCGGAAGAAAGGCTTCGAACGCTTCCGCGAGTTTCGCTGGGGCGAGACGGTCAACAAGATGGCGCGGGTCTTCGACGGGATGATCTGAACACGCCCGCGTGGCACCCCCCTGTGGCACCGCCCCTCGTGGCACCGCCCTTCCGGGCGGTGTCTTCGCCTTTCTCAGCCCTTCGTGGCACCGCCCTTCCGGGCGGTGTCTTTGTATTCTGAATTTGCCCGCAAAACTTCGGCAACGAAGAACGTCTTCTGCTTCAGCTATTCGCCACGCTACGGAGCTCGCCCATGCAGGACGAAACCAAAGGCACACCGCCCGGAAGGGCGGTGCCACGGCCGCCCCTCATCATCCGCCACGGCGCGAATCTTCCTCACTGGCGGCGTGCAGGTGCGACATACGCCGTGACCTTCCGACTCGCCGACAGTCTTCCGTTTCGGTCCTCCGCGCATGGAAAATCGAACGCGCTGAAATCATCCAGCGCGCCGAATCCATGGGCCGCCCCCTCACGACATTCGAAGAAAAACGTCTCGATGACCTGCACAGCGAGCGCATCGAGAACTGGCTCGACCAGGGCCACGGCTCCTGCGCTCTGCGGCAGCCCGGCATCGCCGAAATGGTCGCAAACGCCCTGCGCTTCTTCGACGGCGACCGGTACGAGTTGCACGCATGGTGCATCATGCCCAACCACGTGCATGCGGTGTTGAAGTCGTCCCCCGCGCACGACATCTCGAAGATCCTGCTTTCCTGGAAGGGCTTCACCGGCGATCAATACCGCAAATCAACCTCAACCCGCGGCGAGTTCTGGCAGAAAGAGTCGTACGACCACATCGTCCGCGATAAAGAGGACCTCGCCAATCAGATTCGCTACGTGCTGAACAATCCCAAGAAGGCAGGCTTGGTCGATTGGCCATGGGTGTGGCGTCGGCCCTAGTGGCACCGCCCTTCCGGGCGGTGTGTGCCACCGGGCTTCCGCCCGGTGTGCCTTGACTGCCTTCATCACGCTTCAGCAACGCCAAGAACAAAACCAAAACACCGCCCGGAAGGGCGGTGCCACAAAAGCAACACCGCACCTCGTGGCACCGCC
>JAEUJD010000209.1 GCA_016793015.1 Phycisphaerales bacterium | reverse complement strand
CGCGGCGGCGGGCCGATCGCGGAGCAGCGCGGATGCGAGTTTCACGGCCATTTCTTCGTCGCCGGCCAGCACAAACGCGCGGATGGCGGCGGCAAAGTCGCCCTTGCGGGCAAGCTCGGCGGCTTCTGCTTTGAGCGGCTTGGTGCTTTCGAGGGCAAGCGGCTGCGTTGACTTTGCACCGACTGCTCCGGGCGTGACTGTTGCGAGCGGATCGCCGACAACGGTCAGTCGCCACGCGGGGCCGGCGTCGCGGCGGGCGGCACCGGAGAAGACCGCGTTCTTGCTCAGGAGTTCGGCGACCTGCGGGCACGGCGTGAACGCGGAGAGTGTGGGCTCGTTGACCGAGCCGTAGTAGAGATACACGCCTCGCTCGAGCCAGCGGCCGCCGAGCGTGTCGCGCGAGCCGGGGGCCTGAAGCGACCACGAGTGAATGAAGTGCAGCGCGGCGGGCTTGAGAAGTTGAGGAAGATCGCCGCAGTAGCCGTAGCCGGATTCGAGTTCGAAGAAATCGGAGTTGCCCTTGCTGTTGACAAAGATGAGGCCGGGGCCGAGCGGACGCTGGGTTTTTTCGCGCCACATGGCGGCGTTTGCGCCGGGTGACTCGGTGAGGGGCGTCTTGAACGCGGCGGCGAGGGCGGCCTTCGACTGCGCGAGGCTGTAATCGCTCCAAGGGGGGCTCTTCGGATAGGTGTCGAAGAGCCACGCCTCATCGCTGGAGAGGAAAAGCGGGCACATGGCGCGGTAGGCGGCTTCGGATGGGTTTCCGAAAATCTGGCCGGTCCAGGCCCAGCGGCCGGGGCCATCGATGCGGAGGCGCCCGATGCGATCGGTGAGGGCGCGCATGTCCTTGGGATTGACTTCGATGATGTTCGGGAACGAGCCGCAGAGCGTGACGGCGTCGAGCGTGTCGCCGAGGTTGCTCCACGCGAGGCCGGATTTGGCGCATGTGTCCTGAAGGAATTTATCGAGTTGTGCGGCCTCTTCGGCGGCCCAGAACTTGTGCAGGTCGCGGGGTGCCTGTGTGTCGTCGATCCAGATGAGGGGTTGGCCTCGCGCGGCGGCGAGCGCGATCGCGGCGGTCCATGCACCATCCTTTTCGTTGGCAACGACGATGCCCGGCGGCTCGTGAGATTTCGCGGCCCAGGCAGTTTTCAGTTTTTCAATGTCGGTGGATTCGGCACCCCAGACTTTTGCGAGTGTGCGGTCGATCGCGGCAGCGCCGGGGGACGAACCGGGCGCTGCGCCGGGGGCCTGATAGCGCACGACATCGACGGGCTCGAAGGCGCGGATGAAGCGGGCGATGTTGTCGGCGCTTAGAACGCTGCCATCGTCGATGAGGACGGGGAAACGCAGCTCGGGGGTCCAGCGTGAAATGGCGTCGAGATAGGAAGCTCCGTCAGCGACGATGACAAGTGTGGGGATGACCTCTGCCTGCTTCTGGGTTTTGCGGACTCGTTCGCCCAGCGCGATCGCATCGCGTGCGGAACTCGGAGCCGCGACGGCCATGGGTGCACCGACGGGCTTGGGAATGCGCACGATTGGGGGCTGAGGCTGGGCGGAGTTCGGGCGAGCGCTCTGAGCGGGCACGAGCGCGGGGGCGATGAGCAGGGCGAGAGATGCGGAGATGAGTCGTGCAACCGTGGGCTGAAGCCGGGAGATACCAGAACCCTGTGCGATCTTGAACGCGATTGTGCCGCGTGGCATTGCGAAACCCCCTCCTTCATCGCTCCTCCGAGCCTGCGCGATGACACCTCCCCCCACCTCCCCTTTGGGAAAGGGGGAGGACAAACGCCCTGGCACGAAAGGGATGGATGGAATTCGCATAAGCATCATTCAGAGTCTACGTTCCGCGTACGATCGCCCCGCATGGCCGGGCAAGCACCACATTTCGGGCTGAGTTTGACACGGGACGAGTTTGTCGCGTTTGTGACCTTGGAGCGGAAGAAGCAACCGGGGATGACGCTGGCGGTGCCGCTGCGGGTTCGGTTGCTGGCGGATCAGTTGACGCCGGTGCTGGCGTATCGACGGCTGGTTGCTCCGGATGAGCGGACGGCTCCGTCGTTCTTGCTTGAGTCGGTTGAGGGGGGCGATCGGCAGGGGCGGTATTCCATCCTTTCGAGCCGCCCGATTCACACGATCGAGGGGCAAGGGAAGTACGCCTCGGACGATCCGCTTGATCGGGTTCGGAAGCACAGCGCGGCGATTCGGCTGGCGATTCCGACACCAAAATCGAGGCGCGATGCCCTTCCCGCGGCGTTTTTGGGCGGGTGGGTTGGTTATGCGGCGTACGACGCGGTGCGGTATGCGGAGCCGGAGAAGTTGGCGAGCGTGCCAAAGGATGATCGGAATCTGCCGGACGTGGCGTTCGCGTTCTATGACGGCGTGGTGATCTTCGATCATGTGGACAAACTGGTGCATGTGATTCAGCTTGCACTTGTGTCGCCCACGGAAGATGTGGGCGGGGCGTTTGATCGTGCCGCGGCGGCGCTTGATCGGCGCATCGATGAGATCCAGAAACACTCGAAGCCGCTGCCGGCGGGCGTTGTCGGCGCTGATGCGCCCGCGCCCGAGATGAAGAGCAACATGACGCGCGAGCAGCACGCGAAGATGCTGGACAAGGCGCTTGAGTACATCCGCGCCGGTGACATCTTTCAGGTGGTGCTGGGGCAGCGATTCGAGAAGCGGACGAAGGCGGATCCGTTTGATGTGTATCGCGCGCTGCGGGCGGTGAACCCGAGCCCGTACATGGTGTACATGCAGACGGGACCGTGCATTCTGGTGGCGAGCAGTCCGGAGATTTTGTGTCGGGTGAGACGGGAAGAACGCGATGGGGACTCGGGATTCTGGGTGACGAATCGACCGCTGGCGGGTACGCGGCCGCGTGGGCAGACGCCGGAAGCGGATGCGGCGCTTGAGGCGGATTTGTTGTCCGATCAGAAAGAGCGGGCCGAGCACATCATGCTCGTTGATCTTGGTCGCAACGATGTTGGGCGCGTTGCGGAGCCGGGAACGATTGAGTTGCCCGCGATCATGGAGATCGAGCGGTACAGCCACGTGATGCATATCAGCAGCACGGTGACCGGCAAGCTCCGCGCGGGGCTGGATTGCTGGGATGCACTGCGTGCGGCGTTGCCGGTCGGCACGATTTCGGGCGCGCCGAAAGTGCGGGCGATGCAGATCATCGATGAACTCGAGCCGATCAAGCGCGGGCCGTACGGCGGCGGGATCGGGTATGTCGGGTTGGATGGCCAGATGGACATCGCGCTTGCGCTGCGGACGATGGTGATTCCGTGCGGGGCGCGGAACGCGGATGGCTGGCTCTATCACCTGCAGGCGGCGGGCGGGATCGTCGCGGATTCAAAGGCCGAGCCGGAATTTCTAGAGACGGTGAATAAGGCGGCGGCGCTTGCGAGGGCGATTGCGCTGGCGGAGTCGGCGTTTACCGACTGAGGGACGCAGCGCTTCGATAGTGCCAACCGTGCTGCTACAGCGTGCGAAACGGTAGCACATCCGTCGCAACGCCTTCGCCGCCAACGTCGATCGTCCAAGTTCGCCCGTTTCCATCAACGGTGCGAACGAGCGTGTAGGTGCCGGGCTGCAGCGCGATGGGCTGCTCGAAATAAAGTTTGTCGCCTCCGACTTGAGCGACGTCAATAGACTGGCCGTCGCGCCAAAGCGTTATGCTCACGGTGGACGAGTATCCGCCTTGATGTCTACTCATTGAATCCATCCGATCCTCGGATCATTGATCGCACCAAGGCGGGCGATCATCATTGTGGGAATCGCGTTTGCCGACGTCCCCTTTGGTTTCGAAAGCGATCCGAACGCGGTCCGGAAGTTGCACCCTTTCAGGGTGCGGGAATCATGCGCGTCGTACCGGGGGTGGCGCTCGGGGGACCTCGCTTCACCCCCGGCTGGATTCTGTCAGCCCTTCGGGCTGAGGACATCGCGGCTGCTTATTCCGGCTTGAGGCCGGTCTGAATGCATGATGATCGGTTCGAGGTGATTCGGATGGAGCGGAGCTGCCGCTGAGAACCGTGGAGCGTCCACATCGTGAGCGGCGGGCGTCATTCCTCGTCGAATCCGCTCTCGACCAGTTTTTTGAGTTTGGCGATTGCGGCTTCGGCGTCGTCGCCGTTGGCGACGACCTGAAGCACCGAGCCCTGTGCCGCGGCGAGCATCATCATTTGCATGATGGATTTGCCGTCGACTTCGGTGTCGTCCTTGCGCACTGTGATGTCGCAGCCGAAGGTTGAGGCCAAATCAACAAACGTCATCGCCGGGCGGGCGTGGAGCCCGAGGCGGTTGACGATTGTGACTTGGGCTTCGATGCGGGGCATTTGGACTCGGAACTGGGAGCGCGAAACTCGGAACTGGAAAACCACATTGGTTGCAGAAGGAACTCTCGGCGAACTCTCACGCAAAAAGGCTTCAGGCGGGGAGTTGCTGGTTGTCGGCGTCGGTGAGGAGTTGGCGGACGTCTTCGACGCTGGCGGCCTGACGGAGCATGCGGCGGAAGGTTTCCTTCGAGAGGTTTTTGAAAATGACCTCCATCGCCTGCAAATGTTCTTCGGGCTTGTCTTCCGGGCTGATGAGCAGGACGACCGAATGGACGGGCTGCTTGTCGAGGGCGTTGAAGTCGATGCCGCGCTGGGAGAGGCCGATGGCGGCGGTCATCTTGGTGATGGTCTTGTGCTTGACGTGGGGGACGGCGACGCCCCGGCCGAAGCCGGTTGAGCCTTTGCGTTCGCGCTCGAGGACTTTGAGCATGAGCTCGTCGCGGATCGCAGCCTGGATGGCACCTGAAGCGACGACGGCGTCGATCAATTCGGCGATGGTCTCGTCGCGCTGGGTGGAGCGCAGTTGCGGGACGATCGCGCCGGGGGCGATGAGTTGTGCGAACTTGAGCACGCGCGACACTCCTGATTCCGCGGGCCGGTCCGGATTGCGGAACGGCTGGGATGGATGGGGTCGGGCGGCCGCGTACACAGGCCGAAAGGTCCCGGACCGATCCCGGGATTACCTTTTCTCGATCTTCAACTTTTCCTTGAACTCCGCGAGTTGGCGGGAGCCCTTGTGGACGACCTCGTCGATCGCGCCGTAGACGTCTTCGCTCTTGCAGTGGCTGACGAAATCGTCGTGCTTCTCGACGTCGATCACGAGTTCGACATCAAACGAACCCTTGTGGTGGTGGTCGGCCTTGGTGATCGTGAACCGGACAGATTGCACGCCGTCGTAGAACTTCGGCAGCTTGTCGGCTTTGCCCTCGGCGTGGTCCTTGATGGCCTTGGTGATCTCTAAATTGCGTCCGATGACGTCGATCCGCATGATGCACTCCCGCTGCCGCGTGAACGATTGTCCGGCGGCCCCGCGTCCATTCTTCCCCCGGCGATGGAACAGGATGGAACCGGTTCCAAAGTTGAGGGCACAAACAAAACGGGGGCGTCCTTACGGGCCGCCCCTTTCATCCGGAACTTGCGACGCCCGAGGGGGGCGTCAAACCATCAATGGGACTGAGTGGACTCGAACCACCGACCTCACCCTTATCAGGGGTGCGCTCTAGCCAGCTGAGCTACAATCCCAAACTTTTCCCGACCGACCCCAAAGGCGAGTCGGACCCCACGGTCAATACCGGGTCGCGAGTATACCTGCCCAAAGTCGTCCGGTCACTCCGCGACCAGCCCGGCTGTGTCAGGAACTGCAACGGCGTCTTTGGCGTGCATGACAGCCTCGCCCTGATCGAGCAATCGGCGGGGAATCAGCAGGATAATGAGGCCCGACGCCACCAACATCACGGCAAAAACGACGCCGACGGTGGCGAGACTGCCCCCAGTTCCCTCATAAATCCACTGGGCGATTGGGGGGCCGACAAAGGCCAGCGACCACGACCCGCCCATCATCAGGCCGGAGGCGAGTGTGGTCCGGTGGGGCAAAAGCCGCTGTGCCGCGGCGATCGAGAGGGGCATCGTGCCCGCGTATCCGCCTCCGACAAGCACGCTGAGCAGGAACGCGGCCCACATCGTGCTCATCAGGGGCATGGTGACAACGGCGATCGCTCCAAGACAGGGCGTGATGATCATGGCGAGGCGAGCGCGATTGTGCGGGACGAGCCAGCCGACCAAAAGGCCGAAGACTCCCATGCCCAAACCCATCGCGGCCTGGAGCGGACCGTTCACGCCGGCGGAGGCGAGGCGGAGCTCCGGTGTGAGCAGTGCGGCCTTCATCGTGGGTGTGATCGGTCCAGCGACGCCGCTTTGGGAGAGCGTGTAGAGCTCGCTCCAGCGCACCACCAGTTGCACCATCGCCATATTGACGGTGAAACGCATCGCGTTCACGGCGTAGAGGACCCAGACGGCGTTCCAGCGGGCGGCGCGTTCCTTCTTTGGAAGAGCGCGGTGCGTGGAATGGGCGTGGGCGTGGCGGTGGGCGGAACCGTGTGTGGCCCAGGCGAGGATGACGGCGACAAGCAAAGCGGGAATGACGCCCCAGATGAATGACTTGATGCCGAGCGTTGCAGCCCACTGCGGCGCGGCGACAGAGCCCACCGAGCCGCCCAGGATTCCCGCGGCAAAGAACACGGAGACCGCGACCGCACGGTTTTTGCCGGCGAGGTGCCCCATCACGGCCGCGGCGGGCGGATGGAAGGCCCCCACTCCCGCCGTGCCGATGATCTGGAGCAGAGCGAGCTTCCAGAAACTGTCGGCGTAGCCGATGAGGCCGATCGCGACGGCGGCGACGATGAGACCGACGGTGCCGAGAACGCGGGTGTCGCGCTTATCGCCGACGATCGCGACAATGGGCTGGATCACGCCACTGGAGAGGGAGCCGACGGCGACCAGCATGGCCCCCTCGCCCGGGGACATGTGGGCGCGGCCTTCGAGCACGCTCAGAATCGGAATAACAAGCGCGGAAAAGAAATCGACCACAGCGTGCGAAAGCACGATGGCTGCGAGTTTGCCCTTGGGACTTTCTTTTTTGGTCGGAATGGCGGCGGCGCTGACTTTCTGGCTGGCGACCTTGCTGGAAGTGGTTCGACGCTAGGCAGGATGCCGGGATTCGCGGAAGTACGCAATTGACAGGGTATTTTCCGCCGCCTCCCGCGCGATACGCTTGAAGGAATGGCGAAGAAAGCAACATCTTCCGGTCCGCGCAAGGCGCTCGATACGGATTGCCGCGTGGTGCTGCTGGTCGGGTCGGACTCGTTCATCGCGGGCGAGCACACGCTGGCGCTCAAAGAGAAGCTGCTGGCGAAGCACGGCGAGATGGATGTGCTGGCGTTTGATGGGCAGAACGCGAATCTGGCGGAGGTGCTGGATGAGTGCCGCAGTTTCGGGTTGATGCAGCAGCACAAGATGGTGGTGGTTGACAATGCCGATCAGTTCGTGAAGGACATGAACCGTCCCTTGGTGGAGCGGTATGCGCAGGACCCGAGCGACGGGGCGACGCTGGTGCTGCGGGCGACCAAGTGGCACAAGGGCAAACTGGACGAGATGATCGAGGCGGTGGGCACGATCGTCACGTGCGATGAAGTCGATGAGCCAACGGCGGTGAACTGGGCGGTGAAGCGCGCGGAGAAGCGGCACGCGGCCAAGTTGGACTTCAAGGCGGCGCAGGCGCTTGTGGAGCGCGTGGGCACCGAACTCGGACGCATCGACTGCGAACTTGCGAAGCTTGCGGTAGCGGGCGACAAGCCGGGGGTGATCACGACCGACCTGATCGCGCAGTTTGTGGGGCGATCGCGCGAGGAAGAGGTGTGGGACATTCAGGCCACGCTGGTCGGCGGGAACTCGGAGCAAGCGGTTGCCCACGTGCGCGACCTGATCCAGATCTCTCGTCAGCCCACGGTGATGATCTTCTGGGCGATGACGGATCTGGCTCGCAAGCTGCACGGCGCTTCGCGGGGCATCCGCGCCGGGGTCAATCCGTTTGCGCTTGTCGGCACGCTCAAGCTCTTTGGCCCGAGCAAGGACATCATCCTGCGAACGGCGGGGAAGATCGATCCGAATGCCGCGGCGGACCTGTTCGATGCGTGCGTGAAGGCGGATGTGCGGCAGAAGACGGGGCTGGGCGAGCCGGAGCGCTCCGCGGAGATTCTGGCGATGAAGTTTGCGGAAGTCTGTGCGTCCTGAAAAGACAATCACCACAGAGACCCGGAGAGAATCAAAGTCTGGATTTCGGATTTCGGAATGTGGCGAGGATTCTGCTTGCTGCCTGTCTTGTTTTTCTTGATTCTCTGTCCCGCCGTCCCTCTCGGCGCCTCCGTGTCTCTGTGGTGAGCCTTCTGAGTCGCACGCTCAGGTCATCCCGACCCACTCAGCCGTGGCGACTTCCTTCCAGCGGTCCCGGATTGCTTTCATTTGCTCGGGCTTCAGCGGGCCGGCCTTTGTGAGTGCCGCGTTTTCAGCCCAGCGTTCGGGCTTGCTGGTACCGACGATCGCAACGTGCACACCGGGCTGCTGAAGCGTGAAGCGCAGGGCGGTTCCGACCGGGCCATCCGGTCCTTGCACGTTGCGGGCTTCGCCGGACGCAAACGGAAACTTCAGTTTCTGGAATCGCTTCCAGTATTCCACGTGGTAGTCATTGCCGGGCGTGTCGTCGTAGCGCCACGCGGCATTGGCGATCGGACGCTTGGCAATCACGCCAAGGTTCTTCGACTTGGCCTGAGGCAGGAACAGATCGATTCCCTGCTGGTCGGCGATGTTGACTGATGTTTGGAGCGCATCGAAGACATCCATGTTCACGGCGTACACCGCGGCCTCGCGATCGCCGGAGTAACCGATGAAGCGGGTCTTGCCCTGCCTTTGTGCCTCCCGCAAACCCTCGACGCAGCCGCCCTCCCTGAGCTGCTCGACGCGGCAGGAGTGGATCTGCACGAGTTCGACGTGATCGGTCTTGAGACGCTGAAGACTGCGATCGATCGATGCGAGCACGCCTTCCTTGGTCCAGCCCCAGGATTCGTCTTTACCTTCGGGGATCCAGTGACCGACCTTGGTGAAGAGGTGGAAGTCTTTGCGGCGGTGGCCGATGGCCTTGGCGATCTGCTCTTCGGAGGCGATGTAGCACTCGGCGGTGTCAACGACGTTGAGGCCGGCGTCGAGCGCCGCATTGAGGAGTTTGGAGACGGTTGCGTCGTCGGTGCGTTCGTAGCCGATCTCGCTCCCGCCGAAGCCGAGGACGGCGACGGAGAGGCCGGTTTTTCCGAAGGTGCGGTGCTCGATGTTCATTCTTTGCTTTTCTTCGGGTTGAGGTGCGGCGTGGGCGACATTTCGCGCGAGGCCGGGGATGGAAAGTGCCGCGGCAGAACCGAGACCTGAAGCGAGCAGAGTACGTCGGGATATCTGGTGCATGCGGCCTCCGTCGGATGAGATGCATTGAGCGTACCGGCAGACGCAAGAGGCGATGCGTCACTTCTGGCGAACTCGGATGACGGCCGCAGGACGCGTGCACTGGAACTTCTGTAGACTGCGGGCGTGACTGCACTGACGTTTGTTTTGCTGCTTTTGTCCGCCTCGATCGGTGCGGGCTTTCTCGGTGCGCTGACGGGGCTGGGAGGGGGCGTTGTCATCGTCCCTTTGCTCGTGTTGCTCTTCGGCGTTGATCTGCGTTACGCGGTTGGCGCGTCACTGGTCGCGGTCATTGCAACCAGTTCGGGCGCTGCCGCGGCCTATGTGCGCGAGGGATATACGAATATCCGGGTGGGGATTCTGCTGGAAGTCGCGACTGTCACCGGCGCAATCGTCGGCGCGATCATCGCGGCGATGGTGAGTAAGAACGCGATCGCGATTGTGTTTGTCTTTGCGCTCTTCTGGAGCGCGTACGCAACGCTCCGCCCGCCCGCGCCGCTCCCACCGGATGCCGAGCCCGACGCGATCTCGAAAAAGTTCCGCCTGGATTCAACCTACCCGACCAAGGAAGGCATGGTGGCGTATCGCGTTCACCACGTCCCGCTGGGCGGGCTGCTGATGTTCGGCGCGGGGATGCTGAGCGCGCTGGTCGGCGTCGGCAGCGGCATCGTGAAGGTCTTTGCCATGGACCGCATGATGCGTCTGCCGTTCAAGGTGAGCACGACGACGAGCAATTTCATGATCGGCGTGACCGCCGCGGCAAGCGCCGGGGTCTATCTCCAGCGCGGGCAGGTTGAACCCGCGATCGCGGCGCCGGTGGCCCTTGGCGCGCTGGCCGGCTCGCTTGTGGGCGCGCGGGTGCTGCCCAGAATCAAGACCAAGTCGCTCCGCTATGTTTTCGCCGCGCTGGTGGTTTTCGCGGGGATCGAGATGATGCGCCGCGTGCTGCAGGGAGGCCTGTGATGAATGAGCAGGACAAAGCGGCTGCCCAAACGCAGGCTCTGGCCACTCCGGGCACGGCCCCCGCCAATGGCCGCCACAAGCGCGACCTTGAGGCTTCGCTGGCGACGCTGCTGACGGCGGGAACGGCCCTCGCGGCAGCGGTGCTGTTTCTCGGGTTGGCCGGTTATCTGCGGAACGACTCCGCAAGGACGCTGGACTTTCGCACCTTCAATCCCACCGAGCATTCGAGCGTCTTCTCGGTTTTTCGCGATGCGATGAAACTCGAGGGGGCGGGAATCATGCAGCTCGGCGTGGTGCTGCTCATCCTGACGCCGGTGACGCGCGTGCTTTTCACGCTCCTGGCGTTCCTCTACAAACGCGATTGGATGTATGTTGTCGTCACGGTGATCGTGCTGAGCGTGCTGGTCTTTGGCCTTTTCGGAAACGCTCAGTTGGAATGACCCCGAGCGTTTTCGGACGTGGCCTCCGAGTCTGATTTCGCCGGGCGCGGCACAATGCCTCGCTTTGTGCTCCGAACTCCGGACGATCGCGCCGGCCCTGTGTTCTGCTGCATTTCTGATACGATGTGCGCCTCTTCTGGGGCTTTGGGAGTTGGCAGCATGAACTGTGCCCGTGGCTTTGCGCTCCGCGATGTTGTATTCGGAACTTTCGGGGCTGCGCTTCTCGGTGCGATCGCCGTGCCCGCCCTCTCGCAAGTCCGCATGGACACCTCGCGCCAGGTCTGCATCGGCAACTACCGGTTCATCGCGCAGGCGAGCGCGAGTTACTCCAACGACTTTGCGGGCCAGATGTCGGCGCTGAACTGGGAACGCGGCATGCAGTTCCAGGGCATCGGCGGGACGGGCTATTTCGACACCAACATGTTCGCCCAGGCATTCCAGGCGAACACGATCATGCGCCGGCTTTCCCCTCTTCTCGTCAACGAGATCAGCGTGCCCCAGGGTTGGCTCGCGAACGCGTTCTATTCGCACCTTCCGCTTGCCGATTACATCGGACTTCCGCTCCCCGCCAACTACCTCGTGTGCCCCGACGATCTGCCGCGCCAACGCTTTCTTGATGGCGACCTGCGAGCGCTGCAAAGTGGCGGCTCCGAATTCACCTCGTACCGGCGGGCCGTCACGAGCTCGTACACGATCGACATTTACCGGTGGAGCCCGAGCCGCCAGCTGTTCGCGCTCGAGAACGGACGTGCTCGCAAGTCGACCATGACCTGGATCGGCAACTCGCTCGTGTATTTCGACCCGGGCGACATCAACGCGGGCATTTGGGATTCGTTCCGGCCGCGGCTCGAATCCGACGTTCGCTTTCCCGCGAACAAGGTCGCGATGTCGGACGACTACGCGCGTCACAACGGCAAGCCCCGCTATTACGCCTACCAGACCGCGGCACAGGACATGCTGTTTTACGATGGTTCCGTGCGTTACTTCCGCACCGATGCAACCAACCCGGGCTGGAACCCATCCAGTTCGCAAAATCGCGGCAACATGAAATCGCGATACTCGTTCACCAAGCAACCCGACATCTGGGGCGGCCTCGACAACAACGCTTCTCAAGCCAGTTTCACGGCCGGGTGGTATCGCTACACGCGGGGCGGATTGCAGGGCTGGGATGTGCCGCGGATGAACAGCATGGTCGGCAAGCTTCCGAACGCGACGATCGTGGAGAGCGAGGTGGATACCAGCGCTGCGACGGGGACGTGGTAAGGGGCGTTTCGGGCAACGCTTGGGACTTTGAAGGAAACCCGCCATCGAACGAAAACGAATCGGGATTCGCGGGTTGGACAGTCTTTGGACCGTGGGGTTAGGAAGTTGAATCATGAACTGCAATCGAGGCTTTATCCTTCGTGATGCGCTGGCTGCTGCGTGCGTGCTGGGAGGAATCGCAGCGTTGACCATTCCCGCGCTCTCGCAGGTGCGGATGGACAGCATGCGCCAGGTGTGCGTCGGCAACAACCGATTCATCGCCTCGGCAAGCTCTTCATACATCAACGACCACGGCGAAAAGATGTGGGCGTTGAGCTGGAAGGCCGGGATGCAGAACCCGACTGTTCCGAACGTTCAGTACTTTGCCAGCGATTCCGAAGCGCAGGGATACGAAGCGGTGCTGATTTACCGGCGCATGTTCGGCCTGACTGCGACCGAGGCGCCCATACCGCAGAACTGGTTTCCGCAGATTCTCAATGCGCACGCGGCGCTGCTTGAGTATGTGAATCTGCCGATTCCCGCGAGCTACATGGTCTGCCCGGCGGACTTCACGCGGCAGAACTATCTGGAAGAAATCTACAAGCCGTTTCCGGTGTCCGGGGGAGACAACACCGCTACGACCTGGCGTTGGATTTTCTCGAGTTCCTACAAGTGGGATGTCTATCAGTGGAGCCCGAGCCGGTCGTACCGAACGTTGAATCCGAGAGGCCAGAACGTGCAATGCGCCATGCCGGCCAACTTACCTTCGACGACTGAATTGTGGACCGTCGAAGGTGACACGACGGTCCAGGGAGCGTGGGGACCGAAGCAAGCAACCGATGTGCGCTTTCCGTCTCAGAAAGTTTTTCTGTCGGACGACTACGCGCGTCACAATGGACAGACTCGCTACTACGCCGATCAGGCGGCAGGACAGGATCTGCTTTTCCACGATGGCTCGGTCCGCTACTACCGCGCCGATTCGACAAATCCCGGTTGGGATCCGCGTACCAAGACGACCCGCGGCAACATGACCGGCCGATTCGCGTTCACGAAGCAGGCCGACGTGTTCGGCTCGCTCTACAACGGCGCGAAGAGCGCGAACTACACCGCCGGCTGGTATCGCTGGACGCGGGGCGGACTTCAGGGCTGGGATGTGCCGCGGACGGCGGGCATGGTGGGCAAGCTGCCAAGCCCGAGCGTCATTGAGAACGAAGTCGATACCAGCGCGGCAACCGGCGTCTGGTGACGCCGCCAAGCCGTTCTCGATCTTTACTGCCGTGCGTCCAGTTCCTGCCATCGCTCAAAGAGCGAGGCGACCTTGGCCTGGGCGCTCGCGAACGCGCGGGAGACTTCCTCGAACTTGCGGAAATCCGCGATGACGTCCGGATCGTTCATCTGCTTTTCGAGGTCCGACGCGAGCGTTTCGGTGCGGTGAATCTCGGGCTCGATCTCGGTCAGTTCCTTCTGCTCTTTGTAGGAGAGTTTCTTCTTTGCCGGTGCGGCGGGGGCCGGGCTCGCCTGCGTCGCGGCCGCTGCGGACGGCGCGTTCTCCGCGGAAGGGACGGATTTCTTTGCTGGCTTGGCGCGGGCGGCCTCGTGCGCGCGTTCCCACTGCGTGTAATCCGCGAAGTGGCGTGCGCCGCCTTCACCATCAAGCGCGATCAGATGGGTGGACAATCGCGCGAGCATGGCGCGGTCGTGGGTGACGAGGATCAACGCGCCCGGAAATTCTTCGAGGCTTTCTTCCAGCACTTCGAGCGAAGGGATATCGAGGTCGTTGGTCGGTTCGTCGAGGATGAGCACGTCCGCGGGCTCGAGCATCAATCGCGCGATGTGGATGCGGGCCTGCTCGCCG
Organism: Phycisphaerales bacterium; assembly: GCA_016793015.1. GTDB lineage: Bacteria > Planctomycetota > Phycisphaerae > Phycisphaerales > UBA1924 > JAFEBO01. The sequence goes on along the minus strand of JAEUJD010000209.1, from coordinate 29,299 downwards.
CCGGAGAGAGCACGCACGGGCTGCTTGAGCTGCTGGGTTGTGAACAGGAACTTCCGCGCCCAGGTGTTGATGTGGAGCGTCGCGCCGCGATAGATCACGGCATCGGCGTGCGGGCTGAGCGCCTCGGCGAGGGTGATGCCGGGCTCGATCTCGGTGCGGTGCTGGCTGAAAATGACGGTGCGCAGGCGCTCGGCGCGTTTGATCGTGCCGGGTGCGGGCAGGCCGGGGGGCAGGTTGACGGCTTCTGCCGCGTCCCGGAGCGCGGCCTCGCTGGGCGGGTCGGCGGGAATCTCGCCGATGAGGACTTTGATCAGGGTCGATTTGCCCGAGCCATTGGGCCCGAGCAGGCCCAGCTTGTGTCCGGGGGAGAGAACCAGATCGAGATCGGTGAAGAGCGGCTTGCCTCCGAGGCTCTTGCTGATCGCGCGGGCGACCACCAGCTTTTGAGTCATCCGCCCGGTCGCTTCCCAGTCGATCGAGGTCGCCTTCGCCGTCGCGTTGCGGTCGCGCAGTTCCGCAAGCTCATCCATGCGCTCGTACGACGCATCGATCCGGCTCTTGGACTTCGTGCGCCGGGCCTGCGCACCGCGCCCGAGCCAGCGCAGATCCTCCCGCACCTGATTCGCGAGCGCCTGCTCCTGGCGTGCCTGGCCGTCGAGGAATTCCTGCTTTCGCCTCAGGAACTCGGAGTAATCGCCCGCGACCGCGAACAGCCCCTGCGGATACTGGCGCGAGAGCTCGGCGATGCGCGTCGCGACGGTTTCGAGAAACTCCCGATCGTGCGTGACGACGATGCTCGCGAAGGGACCGGCGCGCAGAACGCCCTCGAGCCACTCGATGCCTTCGAGGTCGAGGTGGTTGGTGGGTTCGTCGAGGAGCAGAACATCGGGCTCTTTCGCGATCTCGCGCGCGATCGCCAGCCGCTTGCGCTGCCCGCCGCTGAGCGAACTCGCGGGCTGCTGGAAATCGACAAAGCCCGCGCGATCCAGGACAAGATCCGCCGCGAGTTCGGCCTCGTGGTCGTCGTGCATGTGCGCGAGCGTTCCCGATTTCATCGCCGCCTTCAGCGCATCGGCGATGGCGGAATGGACCGTGGCGTCGTCATCAAACGTGTCCTTCTGCGGCACATAGGCGGTTCGCACGCCCTTGCGCACCGTGACCCCGCCCGCGTCGGCCGTCTGCTGATCGGCCAGGATCTTGAGCAGCGTCGATTTGCCCGAGCCGTTGGGCCCGATCAGCGCCAGCCGCTCGCGATCGTGCAGCGAGATCGCGATGCCCTCGAACAGCGTCTTGGTGCCGAAGGTCTTGGAGAGTGATTGTGCGGTAAGAAGCACGGCCATGCGGGCAGCAAGGTAGGGACGGGCAGACCGGCGCGTGGCGCCCGCTCCGAAGCCGCCCCCCGCCCGCGCACCCGCCCGCCCCCTCGGCCGCGGGTGTTTTCAGACGCGCCGCCGCACCGTCGGGATTGCCGTATGGACCGATTGGATCTCTCTCCGGTTCATCCGGGGACCTCTCCCATCCATATGGAGACCTCTCCCATTCATTCGGAGAGTCTTCCGGCCCGACGGTCCACGCCGCCAATTCACCCGCAAACCCATACCACCGCCCCGGACGCAAGCGAACCCCCACCCCGCCATGGCGGCGCGCCACCCCGCCATGGCGGCGCGCCACCCCGCCGTGGCGGCGCGCCACCCCGCCGAAGCGGCGCCGCGCCCCACCCGCGCGAGCCCGCGCCCCGCTGCGGCGAATCCGCGCGCCGCCGAAGCGGGGCGGAGAGACGCGGACACGTGGAACCGTCCGGTGGGGCCACCGGCGGGTCGGCACGGGGGTAAGCGTGGTCAATCCCGGAAGCGTCGCACCGCAACCGTGTCGTTCTGCCCGCCGAAGCCGAATGAATTGCTCAGACAGAGATCAACACCCCCCTCGGCGTTGAGATCGCGTGCCGCGTTGGGCACGTAGTCGAGATCACACACGGGATCGGGGTTCTTGAGATTCATCGTCGGGGGGACGATTCCCGTTTCGATCGCCTTGATGCAGGTGATCAGCTCGACCGCGCCCGCAGCCTGGATGAGATGCCCCAGCATGCTCTTGACGCTGCTGAACGGGATTTTCGGCGCGAGCGGGCCGAAGAGCGCCTTCACGGCGGCGGTCTCGATCTTATCGTTCTCTTTGGTGCCCGTGCCGTGCGCCGAGATGTACTGCACCGGCGGGCGACCGTCGGTGCCCACTTCACGGGGTGAGACACCGGCCTGTTTGAGCGCCTGCGCCATCGCACCCGCGGCGCCGCGGCCGTCGGGTTGAATATCCGTGATGCGGAACGCATCCGCCGTGCTGCCGTAGCCGGCCAGCTCGGCGATGATGGTCGCGCCGCGCTTCCTGGCGTGCTCGAGCGACTCCAGGATGATCATGCCCGCGCCCTCGCCCATCACAAAGCCATCACGAGTCTGATCGAACGGGCGGGCGGCGCTCTGCGGGTTGTCGCGGCGCTGGCTCATCGCGGTCAGGCGAATAAAGCCGGTCATGCCGAGCAGGTGGATCATCGAGTGGCTGCCGCCCGCGAACATCACGTCGGCATCGCCGTGCCGGATGATCTCGAACGCCTCGCCGATCGCCTGGGTGCTCGCGGCACACGCCGTCATGCAGTTGAACGCGGGGCCGCGGCAGCCGAACTCTGCCGCGACGTGGCTCATCGCCAGGTTCGGCTCCTGCTCGATCTCGCGCACGGCGGTCATGGTCGCGAGCGCGTGCTTTGCCCACGCGCCGCCGTCGACCGTGCGGGTTTCCGCCTTCCAGCCGGCAAGGTTGGACGCCAGGAAGTTGTTGTAATCGAGCTGACCTTCGCCCGAGCCGAGGTAGATGCCCAAGCGCCGGCGGTTGACCTTTGCGTTCGCCAGGCCCGACTGCTTCCACGCCTGTGCCGCTGCGCCGAGCGCGTAGTGCGTGCCGATGCTCGCCATCTCGTGGGGCGCCACATCATCCAGAAACTGCGAGAGCTTGAAGCCCTTTACTTCCGAAGCAAAGTTGGTCGCGCACGTGCTGGCATCGAAGTGCGTGACAGGCCCGATGCCGCTCTCACCCTTCAGCAGCCGCGCCCACACCGAATCGATGTCGCTTCCAAGCGGAGTGACCCAGCCGGTTCCGGTGATGACGACACGCTTGCTCATGGAAAGGCACTTGGCATTCGGCACTTGGCACTTGGCACTGGGGAAACCCGAGAGGATTCAGTTCAAGCTTTGACCCGGCCCTGACCCACTAGTGCCCAGTGCCCAGTGCCTAGCGCCCAGTGCCCAGTGCCTCTCCTCACGCCTTCTCATCAAAGTCGTACATCGGCGAATCGTCCGAAGGACCGCCCTCGCCGCCGTCGTAGGAACCGGGGGCGATGCCCTTGGCCGCGTTGATCTTGTCGACATTCAGCACACGCACGAGACCGTCCTTCAGGAGACGCCCGGCGAAGTTGATGATCAATCCGAGTTCAAGGTCCGCGGCCTTCAACTGCGCCCGCAGCACCGAGCGCTCTGCGCCCGAGACTTCGCCGTAGCGGGCCATGACATCGACGATGAAGCGGTCCTCAATAAACAGATCGCAGATCGAATGCCCGACCACCTGGTCCTTGTACTTCACGGGGATCGAGTGGTTGTGCTTGAAGTTCACGCCCTGCGCCCGCATCTCCTGCTGGAGCGCGGTCATGTAGGTTGATTCGTCGTAACCACCACCAAGGGCGATATGCACATCGCGCGCACACCCGATCACCTTGTGGCTGATCGAAGTCAGCGTCGGATCGAGCTCCGAAAGCGGAATCCCGCGCCGCTGTCCGCCATCGCGCCCGCCATCCCGGTTTCCATCCCGACCGCTGTTTCCATAGCCGCCACGCCCCCGACCCCCACCACCGCTCCCGCCGCCTCCGCTGCCATAACCACCGCTGTAGCTGCCGCGGGATTCGCCTCTGCCGTCGTTTCTGTAGTCGCTCATGGTCGCGCTCCTGTAGATCTGTGCTGTGCGGCGCGTGCCGCACCCTGAATGGTAGGAACGGGCGTTCCTGTCAAACATTAAGATCGCCGGAGCACCGCCGCGGCATTCTGCCCGCCGAGCGCGGTGCTCACAACGAGAACATGCTTCAACTGCGCGGGTCGCTGCGATTCGGCGCCGGCGTTCAATCCGCTTGCAACGGTGCCGGCATTGATCCGCGCGGGCAGGTGCTGATGCTTCACGGCGAGCGCGCCCACGGCGAGCTGGATGCCGCCGTGACCGGCGACCGTCTGCCCGACGGACGGAGTCACCGTGATCATGGGAACCCGCGCGAGCCGTTCGCCGAACACGGCCCGCAGACCCGCGGCTTCCTGGACATCTTCTTCGCGGATCCCCGAACCCGTCGGAACGATCGCATCGATGTCACCGGCCGCGATGCCCGCGTCGGCGAGCGCGGCTTCAACGGCAAATCGCACGCCGTCGCCCGGTTGATCGTCGTTCGAGAGACTTTGCTTGGTTCGGATCTCTTCGTACGCGGGCGGAGGCGAGTGTGCCGCGCCGAATCCGGCAACCTCGGCGTAGATCGATGCACCGCGGGCGACGGCTTTCTCCCGTTCTTCGAGCACCACCAGCCCGCCGCCCTCGCCCAGCACGGTCCCCTTGGCGCCTGGATCGAACGGACGAACGATGGAATCGGGGGAATCGGTTTCGGCGCAGGGCGCGAGGCGATTGAGCAGCGTCCAGCGCAGCGCGCCCATCAGATTGACCTTGCTCTCGCAGCCGCCGGTGAAGCAGAGGTCTGCCGCGTCGCGCTGGATGACCCGCATGCCCTCGCCCATGCAGAGCAGTCCGCTCGCTTCGGCGCAGGTGATGGTATTGCTCGGACCTTCGCAGCCGTGGATGATCGTCACGTGGCACGCGAGCATGTTGGGCAGGTATTTCAGCATCCAGAGAGGCTGGAGGTTGTTCATGCCCCCGCCGCCGCCGTCGCTTTCGACCGCACCCCACTTGCGATAGTCGAACGCGCCCAGCTCGTTGGTTGAAGTCGCGAGCGCGGAAGTCAGTTCGTCGGTCTCGGCATTTATGAGCCCCGCACCGATCTGGCAACCCATCCGGTCGCTCGGATAGGTCGGTGTGCCCGGCGCACCGTCCAGCGAACCCCGCGTCACAAGTCCCGCGTCTTCTGCCGCCAGCTTTGCCGCGGCAACCGCGATCTCGCTGTCCCGTGCCATCACCTTCACGGCCTTGCGGTAACTCTTTGGAACAAAGTCCTTCGCGGAGAATTCGCCCGGGAGCTGCGCCGCCAGCTTGGTGGCAAAGCCCGAGGCGTCGAAGATGGTCGGCTTGGCGATCGCGGACTTGCCCACGCAAAGTCCGTCCCAAAAGGGACCGCGGCCGACACCTAGCGGACTCACAACCCCAATCCCGGTAATGACAACCCGACGCGACATGAACGGTCAGATGGTAGAAGGCGTCCCTCGGATACTGCATTCAACCAGACAAGTTCCTGACGGCGCGAGGCCCCCTTGCGCCGGATGGGGATTGTGGCCAAAGACGAGCCGGACCGGTTCGGTTTTTTGCGCTGCAGACCGCGTCTACCCGATACCGTCTAGGTGATTATGGCGGCAGAGGCCCCAATTCAGAATGATGCACCTTCGGTGCGGGTCCCGGTACTGGTCGATCCCGGCTGGCTCTTTGTCATTGCCGGACTGACATTGCTGCTCGCCAGCGTGCTTATCCCTGCCGCCGAACAGGTGCGGGAAGCCTACTGGCAGCGCGATCGGGCCTTGCTGGTCGAAAAACACCGGCAGGAACGCATGACGCGGTACCAGGAGTTCGCGACGGCCCTCGAGCACGGCGAGAAGTCGCTTGTTCTCTCGCTCGCGGCAAGCCAGTTGAACCAGATTCCCGCCGACCGAGTGCCGATTGGCGTCGGATCGACCAAGGGTGGCTATACCGATATCAAGGCGGGGAGCGCGAGCGTCTTCCCGAATCTCGAGCCCGACCCGATCGACCTGCCCGAGTTCAGCCGATTCGACAGCACCCTCAGCCGCATGGTCACCGACAGCAAAGTCCGGCCCTGGGTGCTGGTCGTCGGTTCGGTTCTTCTGCTGGTCGGGCTTCTACCCGCCAGCCGTCGACGGGCCTGAACCAGCGCCCCTGAACTAGCATTCCCACATGTCCAAGCTCCTCTTCCGGCCCAAGCACCGGCTGACGCATCGCCGTCAATTCGAAGCCGTGCACGACGCCCGGATGAAGACGCCCTGTGGCCCGCTGACGATTCATTCCCGGCGCAATGGCTTGGAGCACCCGAGGCTCGGGATGTCCATTGGGCGCGCCTTTGGGAACGCGGTCGAACGCAATCGCCTGAAGCGCTGCCTGCGCGAGGCCTTCCGCCTGATGCAGTTCGATGTCCCAAGCCTTGAATTACTCGGAAGTTATGACTTACTGATCACCGCCCGCCGGCACGATGATCCGGGCATGGATCAATATGCGAGGTGGCTGAGCGAGGGCATCGAGCGTCTTGACCGTGAATGGCGCAAACGCGAGGCGCGCATGGGATGAATGCCACCCGCGCCCCAGTTTCGTTGTTTTCACGGGCCGTCGCGATCCCGCTGCTGGCGCTGGTTCGGCTGTATCAATGGACCTTGTCGCCCGTGATGGGTGGCCAGTGTCGCTATTGGCCGACGTGCTCGCACTATGCAGCCGAGGCGCTGCAAATCCACGGCGGCTTTCGGGGCGGGTGGATGGCGACGAAGCGGCTTTTGCGCTGTCATCCGTTTTCGAAGGGCGGATACGACCCGGTTCCGCCTCCGAAATGAACCGGGTTCACAACGGAATTTCGCATGGCGGACAGCAACTGATTCCAACCAGTTAGCGTTCCATCCAAGTCGAATACCGTGAAGTTCTATGTCGACGCCAGGGTCGACGAAGAAGCCATCGGATCACACAAAAAAACGTGAAGTAAAACACAATATTCAGAATTAGGCCAGTCGGCAATAGGCGTGTCGGCAAATATCGAAGACTGGGATTCCACAATGAGAAATTTACAATAGACGGACCACTTGCAAATTCATCGAGGATGCCGGGGGTCTGTTTCCAACTCGCTGCAGTGGAACGGAAGGGAAACCCGGCAGCTGCGTCCACAACTATCGTGCGATCTAGAGTTTCTTTTTTTGTAGGCGCTCGCAAATTTGACGTAGCCCACGACGGATTCGGCGGCAACACCACCCTCGCGATTCCTTGGAAGCCCGTCCAAGCTTTTCTTGGTTGGCCAGAATCTTCTAATGGCCATTGTCGAATTTCCGTTGCCCAAGGATTTCTATATCCGTTGACGACCCAAGTAGAATTGTTAATATCGCGTAATTCCCAGCCGTACTGACATTGAACAAAAGGAAATATTACTTCAGCAAGCTCCGGCAAAATAACACGGGGCAAGAACGGACTTATAACAACCGACAACCCTGTACACGCCACTGCCACTAAAAAGGCGATTGACAGGAACAACACCCCTTCAAATCTAGATTTATTGTTATGCTTCAAAATATGCACGGGATCCACGGAGAAGCCGGAGCTCCAACCGTGCTCGCAGGAGCAATGGGACAGGCCGGCGTGGCTGGGCATGGCCCAACAGGGGAAAACACGAACCAAATTCCACTGCTGCCCTAAACCGATCACGAGTACAGGGCCAAGTTGCGCAGTAAATATCTGTAACGATGTCTATTGCAGATTGGATATGTATCACGCTTCGAGCATACTCGCACTGAAAGCTGTTCGAAGTAGTCGAGCTTGCGTACAGCGCCCACCCGCTAGCCCACGTTGTAGTCCAAGGGCCAGGCGCACCTGGGACTACCCACGGAATGCAATAGCCATTGCATGAATTCGACATCTGCGATGCCGCGGATGCCGATGCCGACTGGGGATCAATTCCATTCGCGATGTCTTCCAACATCTGCGCAAGTATCGCCATCCATATTTCACATCCATCTTCCGGAGGTACGCCGGTTTCCCCGCCGCCATCACCAAGTCGCGCGGCTGCATATCCAAACGAAACAAGCTCGTCGACGGCTTCGGTCGGATTGTCCACCGTATCGAGAACGGCTTGAAGAGGATCATCTGCAAGAAGGCCCCGATTGACTTCTGCTGGAAGTTCGATTTCCTCTCCTGAAAGTACCACGGCTCCAAGTTCAAATGGCAAATTGACGAGGCTGGCTGGCTCAATTCCCTCAAGCATCGCGACCGAGCGAGCGGCAAGAATTTGATCGCCGAGATACCAAGCTTCAGCGCGACTGAATTGTTGAGAACTACTCGATTCGCGAGAAATCCACATCGCGTTGAAGTTCTCGCCCGATGTGAAGCCTGGCGTTGCAAGTGCTAGAAAGCCTTCTACCGTGTTGAATTCATTCATAACTGGCGTGTACGTCCAGCGTCCTCGCACCACATGAGTTTCCGAAAATCGCAGGTCCGCGACCACTGTCGGTGCCAAAATGCAAAGAAACAGCCCCGCGTAATTCACCTTGCGTTGAAATGCGCTCATGATGTTCCACCACCCAATATGGGATTTCGCAAAGCCTACCGTCAAAATGCTCTGCTTGCAAGCCGAAGCCGGCTCGCTGATTTTCTAGAATCGGAACCGTCCACCGGGGCTGAGGGGGGACTGCTTGGCGACGAAGCGGCTTTTGCGCTGTCATCCGTTTTCGAAGGGCGGATACGACCCGGTTCCGCCGCCGAACTCGTCAGAATCGCCTCCGTTGTGATCCCTTACTAACCTATTGATGCTGGGTGGCCGATAAGCGGCCGTGCGGTCTCTTCGGCCGCGAGCGACTTCGAAAGGACGGGCCAATCAGGCCCTTCGGGAGGAACGACTGCGAGCATGAGCCGGTTGCCTGCCCAACAGCGTCGGTCGCAGTTACTTGATCACGCCGGGGTCTTGTTCGCGAAGGTCGGGTACGCGCGGACCACGACGGCGGAACTGGCCAAGGCCGCGGGCGTGACCGAGCCCATCATCTATCGCCACTTTGACTCCAAGCGCGATCTGTTCATCGCGCTGATCGATCGCTCGAGCGAACGCACGATCTCGACGTGGGAAAAGCACCTTTCTGGTGCGAAGGACCCAGCGGAACGTCTCTTGCGGCTTTTGGGCGACAATCCGATGGTCACCAAGCACGGCCGCGACGACTATCGCGTGCTGCTCCAGGCGATCACCGAAGTCGATGACGAGGGCATCGCCGGAGCGATCAAGCGTCACATGGACAACCTGCACGGGTTCATCTCGAAGGAGATCAAGCTCGCGCAGGAAGAGCACAAGGTGACCCAGCGCTTCAGCGCCGACGTCATCGCCTGGCTGCTGATCCACATCGGGATGGGCTACGGCGTCGTTGCCGCGATGGGCTACGGCGACCACGGGGCCGACGCCCAGGGCGTGCACCCGCAGGATGTGGTGGCGAGGATTCTGGTCGGCAAGGCGGCTGAAAAGGCCTGAAACGCGGGCCGGCGGAAGAAAGCGAACAATGAAAAGCGAACAGCGAACAAAGGTCGCTGCCTGGACGCTTCACGGATACGCAGACACGCAGCAAGCGTGCTGCCTTCATGTTCGCTTTTCGCTGCTGACTTTTGACTGTGATCTACCTCGATAACAACGCCACCACTCGCCCTTGTGCTGCCGCCATTGAAGCGGCGGGCCTTGCGATGCGCGAAGCGTGGCACAACCCGTCGAGCGTGCATCGCGCGGGGCAGACGGCGCGGGCACACCTGGAAATGGCCCGCAAGTCGATCGCGGAACTGATCGGCGCGAAACCGCGCGAGATCACGTTTGTTTCGAGCGGGACCGAGTCGATCCACCTTGCGATCCGGGGCGTGGTGCACGCGCAGCCGAAGCACGACGATCCGCCCCTGGTCGCTTCCACCAAAGTCGAGCATTCCGCGATCCGCGAACTGCTGACCGAGATGGAAGCCCGGGGCGAGGCACGCGTGCACTGGCTCGAAGTCGATGGGGCGGGGATCGTGCAGCTCGAATCGGTCGCCGATGCGCTGGCGCGCAAGCCGGCGATCGTCAGCGTGCAGTGGGTCAACAACGAGACCGGGGTGGTTCAGCCGGTGGAGCAGATTGCGGCGATCTGCAACAGCGCGAACGTGCTCTTTCATTGCGATGGCGTGCAGTGGGTCGGAAAGGAAGCGACCCGGCTCGGCCAGGACGGCCTGAACTGCGCGATGCTGAGCCTGTCCGCGCACAAGTTTCACGGACTCAAGGGCTTCGGGTGTCTCTATGTGCGTTCGGGCGTGCGGCTTCGCCCCCAGACGCCGGGGAGCCAGGAACTCGGACGTCGGGGCGGGACGGAGAACGTGCCAGGCATCCTCGCGGCCGGTGCCGCGGCCCGCGAGGCCTCTGCTTGGCTTGAAGATACCGCGCCACGAGACTCGCTGGGCATGCTCCGCGATGAATTCGAGGCCGAGGTAGTGGCCGGCTGCCCGGGAGCCGAGGTCAATGGATCGGACGCTCCACGAATCTGGAACACCACCAGCATCGGTTTTCCGAAGCTCGAAGCCGAGGCCGTCCTGCTGGCCCTTTCCGAGAGCGGCGTGTGCGCGAGCGCCGGGGCAGCCTGCGCATCCGGCTCGCTCGATCCCTCGCCCGTTCTGCTGGCGATGGGCGTGCGGCCCGCACTGGCGCACGGCTCGGTGCGATTCAGCCTGTCGCGCGAGACGACCCGGGAAGAACTGAAGCAGGCCGCGGCCATCGTGATCCGGTGCGTGAACTCGCTCCGGGCTTCGACCAGTGCCGCAGTGTGAACGAAGAGGCCCGGGGCACGGCTTCAAGACGCCCTCAATAGAACGTCCTTTTCAAGACATACTGTTCCCGCATGACAAGTTTCAATGCGCCGGCGGAGCGGGATATCAACTGGGGACCGGAACGCACGAGCATCGTTGCGATTATCGCGTTGGTGTTTGCGCTGCCGTGCTTTATTCCCGGTTTCGGGATTATCGCGTCGCTGCTGGCGGTCTTCGCGCTGGTGGGGATCGCGGGGAGCAAAGGCCGCGTCGGGGGCACGGGGCTGGCAATCGCGGCGCTTGTCATCGGGCTTTTCGGCACCGCGCTCTGGACGGCGCTCGGCTACGGGGCGTGGCAGGCGATGAGCTTCTTCGATAAGCAGATCGTGGGTTCGACCGCGATCGTCATGACCGAGATCAAGGACGGCGAGTGGGACAAGGCGAAGGGCCGGTTCGTTCCCGCCTCGGCCGACAAGCTGACCCCGGAGATGTTCGAGGCGTTCCGCACCGGCTATCGCGAGAAGTTCGGGGAGTTCGAGGGCGCGCCATCGGGCCTGATGGACATCATCGACGGGTACTCGAAACTCGGCCCGCTGATGGGCAACCTCAAAAATCCTCCTCAAAATACTCTGCCTTTGCCGCTCCGGTTCGCGAACGGTCCGGCGCTGCTCATGCTGGAGTTTGACCCCTCGCCCCACGCCAAGTCGTCGAACCCGCCGACCGGACAGCCAAGTGTCAAGGCCTTTCCGATCCGCAACCTGACGGTGCTCGGCCAGAACGGTGCGGTGGTCACGCTCATCGATCCGACCCTCCTCCCGTCCAGCTCGGTCATCGAATTGAAACCCGGTGCCGCAATCAAGGTGAAAGGACTTCCGGAGCCATCCGCGCCCGAAGGCGGCAACAAACCCGAGGCTCCGGAACCGGCCAAGGTTCCGGCCCCGGCACCCTCCCAACCCAAGCAGCCTTCGTAAGCGGTATCCTCACGGCCCGTGGTGGACACTCCAAAGACAAAACCTCCGTTGATCTCCTGCCAGCAGGTCGCCAAGATCTTCGACGGACGCGCCGTGCTCGAATCGATCGATCTCGACGTCTATCCCGGCGAGACGATGGTGATCATGGGCGGGTCTGGCTCGGGCAAGTCCACGCTGCTGCGCGTGATCATCGGGAGCTTCCCGGCCGATCGCGGGAAGGTCGTGCTCTTCGGGCAGGACATGACCCCCCTGGTCGGCACGCCCGACGGGGGCGGCGACGAGGACAAGCTCGCGGATGTTCGCAAGCGCTTCGGCATCCTCTTTCAGTCGGGTGCGCTCTTCAACTCGATGACGATCGCCGAGAATGTGGCGCTGCCGATGCGCGAGCACACCGATGTTTCGCCCGAGATCATCGATATTCAGGTCAAGATCAAGCTCGAGCTTGTCGGCCTGCGCGAGCACGCGAACAAGTACCCTTCGCAAATCTCCGGCGGGATGAAGAAGCGGGCCGGGCTCGCCCGTGCCCTGGCGCTCGACCCCGAGATCCTGTTCTACGACGAGCCTTCGGCCGGCCTCGACCCGGTCACGAGCGCACAGATCGATCGGCTGATCATCGATCTTTCGAGGCAATTGGGCGTGACCAGCGTGGTCGTGACGCACGAAATGGATTCGGCCTTTGTGATCGCCGACCGGATGGCGATGCTCGACCGGGGCAAAATGCTCAAAGTCGAGAAACGCGAGTGGTACGACAACCTGCGCAAGCTGCCCGATCACGATGCCAAGAGCCTTCCCGAGACCGACCGGCTGATCCGGCAATTTTTGCGGGGGGATGCCGAGGGGCCAATCACCGAAAGGCGATCGGAAGCGGCGTTCGAAGCCGATCTATTGGGCGTGTCGCTGGATCAGATCCTGCCGACACCGAGCGTTGAACCGACTCGCCGCACCGGCTCGGGAGGCGGCACTTCCATCTTCCGTCGAACCAAGGGCTGATGCGCGGGTGATACTCTGCTGACTCTGGGGCGATACGACCCCGCGCAATTCGGCTATTCTGAGGATACATGTCTTTGCGGAGCCCTTCGAAATACACGATTCTGGCCGGTTTGTTCCTCCTGGGAAGCGTTGCGCTCGCCATCGCCGTCGCGTTTTCGCTGACGAACGTGCTGGACCGCCTCGTCCCGAGCAACAAGTTCACCATCCGATTCAGCATGAGCGCGGGCGCACCGGGGCTCAAGCCCGACAGCCAGGTGACGCTGGGCGGGCAGAAGATCGGTTCTGTCACGAGCGTCGGCTTTGATGCGGATTCGACGCATGTGCTGGTCGGGGTCCGGGTGGCGGCGGCGTACCCGATCTATCCGAACGCGGTTGTGGGATTGGAGCGTCCGCTCCTGGGCAGCCAGAGCTGGATCAACATCTCGTCGGTCGGTTCGGGCGATGCGAAGCTGGCGCAGGGGGCGATTATTGATGGACGTGCCGCGGGAGGGTTCCTCGCGCAGTTCGGTCTGACGCAGGAAGACGTCCGCAAGCTGCTGGACAGCACGCAGGCCACGGTCACCAACCTGAACGAACTGATCGCGGCGAACCGGCCCAAAATCGACGGGATCGTCGACAACGTCGGATCGATCACCAAGTCCGCCAGCGAACACTGGCCGAAGTGGTCGGGCCAGCTCGATACCACGCTCACCAACGTCGCCGATTTCAGCGGCAAGCTCGGCCCGATGGCGGACAACTTCAACGGCAAGGTCGACAACTTCGGCAAGCTGCTCGGCAACGTCAACACGGTGATCGACGAGAATCGGCCGAACATAAAACAGATCACAACCGATGCGAGCGCCATCGCGTCCGACTTCCGCAGCAAGACGATGCCCTCGATCGACAACGTCGCCAAAGGCATCGAAGCGTGGTGCGCGACCGAACTGCCCGAGCTGCGTCGATCGGTCGCGAACCTGCGTCTGATGACCGATCAGGCCAAGCGTGCGGTCGTCGAGATCCGAGCCCAGCCGTGGCGGCTCTTCTTCCAGCCGAGCAAGAAGGAACTCGAGACCGACGTGCTCTTCTGGGCGGCCAACGCCTACGCCGATGCCGTCAGCGACCTGCGCTCGGCGTCCGAAGGCATGCAGCAAACGATCGCGCTCGCGAACAAGTCGAATGCCGCGGGCACGGGGCCGTCGGCGGCAATGCTGGAGGCGCAGTACAAGCTGCTTCAGGATTCGATGCAGGTGTACAAGAAGGCAGAGCAGGACCTGCTGGAAGTGCTCATCCTCCGGACGGGCGCCAACAAGCCGAGCGGGCCTGCGCAGCCGGCGACCAAGTAGGTTTGGCAAGGATGGGGCGTTCGCGGGCGAAAGGGGTACGGGGGAGACTTGACGCAGCGCCAGCACCATTATGAAGTCGCGTTTGAGGATTACCTCCGATCGAGGAGGATCCCGTATGTCGCCGTCGATGAGGCGAAGAAAGCGCTGCTCCCGGGCGGAGCGAATCTGGCGATGAGCAGCACGCAGCCGGGCGCGGTGAAGTCGTTCGATTTCGTGCTGTACGGCGAATCGACAAATCTTCTCGTCGAGATCAAGGGGCGCCGCATTCCGCGTCGAAAGAACGCGGGGACGCGGACGAGGCTTTCGGGCGAACTGGTTTTTCACCGGCCGCCCAGCCGCTCGGGGCTTCAGAACTGGGTGACGCGCGACGACGTGGACAGTCTTCTCACGTGGGAGCGGCTCTTTGGTTCGGGGTTCGAGGCGGTCTTCGTCTTTGTGTACTGGTGCGACGACCAGCCCCCGGACGCGCTCTTCCAGGAGGTCTTTGAGAACCGCGACAAGTGGTACGCGCTGCGGAGCGTGCCGGTCCGGGATTACGCGCGTTCGATGCGGGTTCGCAGCGCAAGCTGGCGGACGGTGCACGTGCCGAGCGGGACTTTTGAGCAGATCAGCCGCCCGTTTGCGCCGCCCGCAAGCGATTCGGGCGCGGGGCTGGAGGAGTATCGGGGACCGATCTACGACGTGCCCGGCGATGCGGTCCTGGTGCCTCATTCCCGAGGCGAGCGGCCCCTGGTCTTTGGTTTATAAGAAATTGGAGCGACGGAACTGCCCGGGCGACCCTTCGGACCTTTGACACGGGCAGAACCGGGCGCTTCCCGGGACGGTACAGTACCGGCATGAAGAGCCTTCTTTTCCGGCCATGCTCGGCAGTCGCGTCCCTTGCGGGCGTTCGCATCGCGGGCGTGCTTGTTTCGGCGCTGCTGCTGTCAACCAGCGCGATCGCGCAGGTCGCGACGGGTGATCTGGCAGAGCGGCCACGCCCGCCGATTCCCAAGTCGCCCGAGCAGTTGATGGGCGGGCACGGCGTGCTGATGATCATTCTGGGGGTGATTCTGCTGGGGCTGGTGGTCGGGGCGTGCCTCATTCCGGTGAAGCGCGGGCATATGGATTGAGAATGGGATTGAGTGTCCGGATCGCGGCGAGAGTGATTGCCGCGGCCGGTTTCCGCCGACAATGCTGCGACCGACTCCAAGCCTCGCGTACTTCAAGCCAAGGACCCGATCCGATGCGTCCACTCCGACTCAAGCAACTCGTAGGGCTGAATCTTGCCCTGGCCGGCGCGCTGGCCGGATTCTGGTTCCTGACATCCGCGAGCGCGCAGCCGGTGAACCCGGGGACAGGGCGCGGGCGGGGCGAATATCTGATGATCGCCAGCGGCATTCCCGGCTCGAACGCCAACAACGTTCAGATCCTCGACGTCTCGAACCAGGAGCTGCTGACGCTCCGGTTTGATCAGGGGCGCCGGGCGTACATCGTGAGCGGTTATCGCAGCCTCAGCAACGACCGCAACATCCCGGGAGGTCGGTAATGAAGACTTCCGCCGGTTACGGCACGAATGTCGCGCGGGGCGCACTCTGTCTGTCCGCGGGGATCATGGCCGCGATGGTTGTGGCCCGGGTTGCCTCGACTCTGGGCGGAAGCGCCGGACTGCCGGGGCTGCCACTCGAGTCGATCGCGCAGGCGCAGCTCGCGGCAGGCCAGATGGTCGCCAGCGGAAACGGCTACAGCATTCTTTCGACCAGCACCGGTGGCGAAGCCAACGTGCTGGTGCACGATGCCCGAGGCGAAGAAGTTGTTGTGTATCGCTCTGATTCTCAGGGCATTTTGCAGCTTTCGCAGCGCATCCGGCTCCAGAACGCCTTTGTCGAGGGGCGGGCCCGCTTCGGGAACTGATTCAACATTCGATATCCCGGCCCCGAGCACGCGGGCTGGCCTGTGAGACTTCATGCCGATCGTTCCGCTCCCACAGTTCGAGGCCGACGCCCATCTGAAGGAGCAGTCCGATCGCGAGGCGTACGGCGCTCTCGCGCCGCCCAAGACCATCGTCGTTCGCTTCGGCGCGATGAAACTGGTGGGCGAGTACCCGTACGACGGTTCGGCCAAGCCCGGCTGCGGGAGCAAACTGGTCGTCCGCACCCACCGGGGCACCGAACTGGGCGAGATGCTGACGAGCACGTGCCCGAACTCGGGCTGCTCGAAGAGCGTCAGCCGCAAGGAGATGCTCCAGTTCATCGAGAACTCGGGCGGACGCGACTATCCGTTCTTCACCGATGGACGCGTGCTTCGGGTGGCAACGCCCGAAGACCTGAATCGCCAGTCGCAGATCGAACAGAGCAAGCACGAGCTGAGGCTGCGGGCGCGCGAAGCGGCGGAGCACGCGGGCTTCGGGCACCTCAAGATCGTCGAGGTCGAGCCCGTGCTGGGGGGCGAGCGGGTGATCGTCCACTTCCTGAGCGAAGAACGCGTCGAGTTCCGCGATCTTGGTCCGACACTCGCCCGCGAGTTTCGCAGCCGGGTCGATTTCCACCCGGTGGGCGCACGCGACGAGGCACGCATCACGGCGGACTACGAAAAATGCGGGCAGTACTGCTGCTGCAAGAACTTCCTCAAGGTGCTCAAGCCCGTCAGCATGAAGAGCGCCAAGGTGCAGAAGGCGACGCTCGACCCGCTCAAGATCTCGGGCCGCTGCGGCAGGCTGATGTGCTGCCTCCGCTACGAAGACCAGACGTACGACGACCTGCGCAAGCGACTGCCCCACAAGAAAACCCGCGTCGGCACGCCCGAGGGCGACGGACTTGTCCTTGATGGGCAGATTCTGACGCAACTGGTGCTGATCGAACTCGACGCCCCGGACGAGATGGGTCGGCCCAAACAGGTCGCAATTCCGGTCGAGAACCTGACTCCGCCGGTGAACGCCACGGCACCGATTCGGCCGGCACCGGGCGAGATGCCCCAGCACCGACCGGGAGCAGGCC
Source organism: Phycisphaerales bacterium (assembly GCA_016793015.1). GTDB lineage: Bacteria > Planctomycetota > Phycisphaerae > Phycisphaerales > UBA1924 > JAFEBO01. The sequence goes on along the minus strand of JAEUJD010000209.1, from coordinate 12,307 downwards.
CCCGCCGCCCGGAAACGCGACCCCCGCACGGAGCAAGGCCGGGCGGCCCGCAGCAAGGGCAGCAGCAGGGGCAGCAAAAGGGGCTGCCGCAGGGTCGGCAGCAGGGGCCGCAGGGCGGAAGGTCGCCCAGACCACCGGGCGATGGCGGTCTGCCACAGCGGCGAAACGACGGCCCTCGAAGTGGCGATCAGCCCCCCAACCCCGCCCCACCAATGCCACGCCCGCCCAGGCAGGCTCCTCCACCTCGTCCGGCCCAAAGCCGGGATCAGAGCCAGGATGTGAACTTCGACGACATCCCGACCGATGACGGAACGTTGGATGATGCTCCTCGCGGGCAACAGCAGGAGGGCGGTCCGAGGCGTGGTCGGCGAAGGCGGCGTCGTGGAGGCGGATCGGCCGGGGCACCAGGTGGTCCATCATCAGGTGGCCCATCAACTGGTGGACCATCAGGCGGCGGGCCAACGCGTGGGCCGTCTGGAAACGGGCCTCCTTCGGGTGGAACATCGGGGCCGCCCGGTCAGTAACCGGTGGGGTATTCTCGGCCACGTCCACAGTCGCAGGCAGATTCGATGCTGCCGGGGCGGATAGCTAAAGGTGACCATGACAGACGCCCGTGAAGTCCCTGGTGCAAAGGCCGTGAAAGGGGGTCAGCCTCCGACCTCTATCAAAGAGACGGTGATCTCGCTGCTGATCGCGTTCACGATCGCGCTCATTTTCCGCGGGATCGTTCTTGAACCGTTCCAGATTCCGACCGGATCGATGGCACCGACCCTGCTGGGCGCCCACGTGCGGATCCGTGATCGCGAAACGGGGTACGAGTGGCCGATCAGCCCCTCGCAATTTGTCGATGGGAACATGGAGAACGCCGAGCCGAAGCAGAAGATCGACACGGCGCGCGAGCCCAACACCGATCGGCTGCTGGCACCGTTCACGAAGGATTCGAGCAGCGGCGACCGCATCTTTGTTCTGAAGTACGACTATCCGTACGGCACGCCGGCGCGGTGGGATGTCGTTGTCTTCCGCAACCCCACCAATCCGCAGGTTTATTACATCAAGCGGCTGGTTGGCCTCGAGAACGAAGAGCTCTCGATCGTGGGCGGCGATGTCTTTGTTCGTCCATACAAGGCCGATCGGAAAGAGACCCCCGAGCAGTGCTGGGAAGACCCCGAGTGGAAGGTCGCCCGCAAGCCCCGGCGTGCGCAGGACGCAACGTGGCAATTGATCTTCGACAGCACGTACGAGCCGGCCAACCCGGTGCGCGACGGCAAGCGTTGGTTCACAGCGCCCTGGATCACCGAAGACCCGAAGTGGACGGTCAACGACACGACGGTGTACAAGTACGACGGCACCGCGCCGACGACGCTGCGCTGGGATACACGGTTTCGTCCGATCAACGACCTGAACCATTACAACGACACGCCCCAGCTGAACGCGCGCCGGAACAGCCCGGTGCTGCGGTTCCCGGTTTCGGATCTGCGGGTGAGTTTCGGGATCCGGCCTGGCGCGTCGAATGTCGGGGCCGGCGCGAGCGCGACGATCCAGGTGAACTCGCACGAGTTTCGGGGGCGGATGGAAGGGGCCAGGGCGTTTGTCGAGATGCGCCCGCTCGGGGACGAGAAGGCTGCGTGGAAAGTGCTCGCGAGCAAGGAGGGCTTGTCGCCTTTGAGTTCGGACCGGGTCACGAACTTTGAGTTTCGGCATGTCGATCAGGCGTTGATCCTTCTGATCGATGGCAAGGTTGTCTGCGAGGGGCTGTACGACTGGACGCCCGCGCAGCGCGTCGTGTATTCGACCGCCAAGTCGCTGGAGGAGATGCTCTCGCTGCGGGTGCGTCCGGCGCCGCTGTCGGAACCGTCAAACTACACCAAGCCGGAAGTGAAGATTGATATTTCGGGCGCGGCCGAGTTGCACCGCGTGCGGCTGGATCGCGACCTCTTCTATCAGCCGGTGCAGCACGTGATGCCTCAGTGGCGGGATACGCCGTGCCGCGGCAGTCACCCGACGACGCTGGCGATCCAGCACGCGAACGAGTTTTTCATGATGGGCGACAACAGCCCGGCGAGCCTTGATGGCCGGTTGTGGGGCGAGAACGATCCGTGGGTCGCGGCGCTGATCGATCCGAGAGAGGGCGTTGTGCCGCGGGACTTGATTGTGGGGAAGGCGTTCTGCGTCTTCTTCCCGGCGCTGTCGCGCAAGTGGGGGATGATTCCGATTCCGGATTTTGGGAATGTGCGCTGGATCTGGTGAGCTTGCCGATCACGCTTGTTCGAGCGATTCTGAAAGCTTTATAAAGCGATCAGCGAATTCTTCGAGTTCTTTCTGAAGAAGCCTTTTGTCCAGTGACAGCTTGCGTTTGAGCATGAGAGGCTCAAGGACGGCCGGAACTCCGCGAACGCGCTCCGCGAGCACTTTGGCGATTGTGACTTTCGATTGGCCTTCCCAATCGGCGATCCAAAGCAACAGATCAACACTGATCCAAGCACGATCCCTCGCAAACTTAACGTTCTCGACCGGATCACCTTCGAACTTCTGGAAACGCCCGCTGACGCGCAGCAGGAGCGAAAGCTGTTTGATGCGATCATCAAGGCTGTGCAGCGGCACCTGCGTTCCCGCCGGCTTCATTGCACGCATGAAGATCGGAACGACTGCATCACTGGCTTCCGGGCTTCCGAATTGACCGGCGATTTCGAGTTCACATTTCAGCACTCGATGGCTCCCTCAAGAGTGCGTCGAGGTCGAGCGTCTTGGTGAACATCGAAATATCACCATTGACATCGCGCGGCCAGTTTGCCTCGGGACGATCTCTGTACAACTCGACCCCGTTTCCGTCCGGGTCATGAAGGTAGAGGGCTTCGCTGACGCCGTGGTCGGCAGCGCCTTCCAGCGGAATCCCGGCGTTGCGCAGTCGGCGGAATGCGTCCGCCAACGCGGCGCGCGAAGGGTAGAGAATCGCCACATGGAAGAGTCCGGTCGTTCCGTGCGCGGGCGAACGACCCCCTTTGCTCTCCCACGTATTCAGACCGATGTGATGGTGATACGCGCCGGCGGAAAGGAACGCGGCGGATGAACCCATGCGCTGCGTGATCTGGAAGCCGAGCACGCCGTGATAGAACGCCAGAGCGCGGTCGAGATCGGCGACTTTCAGGTGAACGTGCCCGATGCGGACGCCGGAATCGATCGGGGTATCGCGTTCTGATGACAAGATTGGCTCCTTGATCAGAGGCGGATGCCAAGGCGTGCGAAGGCTTCGGCGACGAGCATGGGCTGGGACTGCTCGCCCGTAGCGAGGTCCTTGAGCGCCACAGTTTCCTTTGATTCGATGATCATCGCGATGCGAGCACCCTGGTCATTCGCGTCCTTCAGCAGTTTGCCGACATTGCGGGTGGACTTCGAGGACGCCCGCGCGTGGCGGCCCGCGGCACGCAGCCGGGCGAGCAACGGCTTGACCAGCAATTCGGATTCGGGTGCGGGGCCGGGAATGACAAAGACGTCCGGTGTCGCACCGATGCGACGGAAGAGATCGATCTCCTTGGGCATCAGCCCGCGATCTTCGAGAACGAGACCGAGCACGACGTCGCCCATGCCGAAGCCGACGGCCGGCGTTGCGGGGCCATCGAAGAGTTCGACGAGGTTGTCGTAGCGGCCGCCACCGGCGATGGCACGTTCGGCGCCGGTCGCTTCGTGTACTTCGAAAACCATGCCGGTGTAGTACGCGAGGCCACGCACGATGCTGAGATCAAAGTCGATCCAGTCGATGATTCCGGCAGCGACCAGCTCCTTCGCCAACGGCATGACTGCGTCGGAGAAGTAGGTGAGATCGAGCACGTCCCGCACGCTTGGGTCGATCGCGGGGGGTTTGAATGGATCGACCACGGCCTTGCTCGGATCGATGCCGGCGGGCACCGTAATTCGCACAAGCCCTTTCTGGAAGACTTCGGCCTGCTCCGCACTGAAGCCAAATGCAGAAACCTTCTGTGCGAATTCGGGCGCCGGCATCTTGCCCTTGGCGTCGAGCAACTTGAAGAGTTCGGCCTGTGCCTCGGGCTGGACGTTCCGGCTGAGGAGCCAAGCACTCAGCGCGGCACGGTGATTCACCTTGACGCGAACGTCTTTGCTTGTGAGCCCGAGCGACGAGAGCAGCGAGACGCAGGTGGCGATGATCTCGGCATCGGCTGCCGGAGAGGCGTCGCCGAGGATGTCGGCGTTCCACTGGAGGAACTCGCGCAAGCGGCCCCGCTGGGGCTTCTCTGCACGGAAGAACGGCCCGGCGGTGAACCAGCGTGTCGGCTTGGGCAGGCTGCCGGCGCGGGCGGCGTACAGACGCGCCAGCGTCGGCGTGAACTCGGGGCGGAGGGCGTAGTCCTTCTCGCCTCCAGCCCGCTGGAAGGAGAAGAGTTCGCTGACGATGCCTTCGCCGCTCTTGACGGTGTAGAGATCGAGATGCTCGAAGATCGGGCCGTCGACTTCCTCGAAGCCGTGCCGGATCGAGGCGGAGCGCCAGGATTCGGTGATGAAGCGGCGGCGCGCAGCGTCGGCGGGATAGAAGTCACGGGTGCCTTTGGGTGCCTGAAAGTCGGACATGCGGGCAAGGGTAGAGAGTCGGGGAGCGGCCGCGGCAAAAAGAAAAACAGCCCGTGCGGGCTGCTTGAAAATACGGTCTGGAGGTGAGCTTTATTTGTCGGCGGGCTTGGCGTCGGCGTGCGGCGCGGGAGCCTGCTCGGCGGTCTTCTTGTCGGCAGCATCCTTGAGCGCGGTCTCGATGCCCTCGCCGATTTCCTTCATGGTCGACTCTTTCATGTAGTTCGAAACCATGCGGACGTTCGCGCCGTCGGCGCCGATGACGACGACGGTCGGCACGCTCTGGACGTCGAGACGCTCGGCGAGCGAATCGGCTTCGAGCAGAACGGGCATCGCGACGTTGGCTTCCTTCAGATAGGCCGCGACGCCCTCGGCGTCCTTTTCACGCACCGAGGCGATGAAGAACTTAACGCCCTTTTCCTTGTAGCTCTCGGCGAGCGCCTGCAACTCGGCGTGGCTGCGCTTCGAGGGGTTCGACCACGTGCCCCAGAACTGGATCACCGCGACGTTCCCGGCCAGCGTGGCCTTACTGACCTTGGTGCCGTCGGGCTGGGAGAGCTCGAAATCGGGGACGGCCAGCTTGTCGAGCTTGACCGGCTGCTTGGCGACCGGCTCGGCCTTGTCGACCGCGAAGCCCTCGGGAGGCACGATACCCGCGCGGTCGGGCGGGATCGTCTCGTTGACCTTCATGTTGGTGAACTCGACCGACGTGCTCGCGCTGATCAGTTTGCTGTCGATGATGTTTTCGAGCTTGCGGGGGATCGAGTCGGTCTTGGCGATCCAGACCTTCTTGCGGCTGCCCTGACCCTCGAGCGCGGTGCCGGTGAGGACGACATCGCAGGGCACGCCCCCGATGTCTTCGGTGCCCTGAAGCTGCATCACAGTCTGGGCCAGTTCATCGCCCAGAGGACGGTCGCCCGAGATGGACGGGATTCGCAGCCCGTTGATCATCTGAAGGCCCCTGAAGTTTTTGGCCTGACCGAACGGGCGGGTGTAGACCGTCTTGGCCTGATGATCGACCCAGGTGATCGCCGAGCGATCCCAGACGACATCAAACTCGGTCGGGGTGGTTTCCTTGGCGACCATGCCGTTGCCGGTGATGCGCATGATCCAGCCGCCGGTGTCGGCGCGGGTCAGGGCCATGTGGGCCTTGACGTTCTTGGGGCTGCGATCGCCGCCCATCAGACCGATCTGCGGGGCGAAGAGATCGAACTCGAGCGTTTTGGCGGCGGCGATGGCGTCGCGGGACTTTTCAAGCAGCGCCTTGGCCTCGGGCTGCTGATTGGAAGTTGCAGGGGTCTGAGCAGAGGCGGGTGCCGCCGGGGGACGTTGCGGCGCGCCGACGCGGACGGTGGTTTCCTGCGAGGCGGGCGGTGTCTGGGCCTCTTGGCCGTCTTGGGCGAAAGCGGTGCCTGCAAGAGCGACAACAAGGGCTGCGCCGAGGCGGAAGGAAGTGGCTTTTGTACCGCTGCTTTTCATTTCCTGAGGTCTCCATGCCGCGCGGGATTGAGGGGTGCGGCGGCTGATTGATTTCGGCCGGAAGGGTAGTCGGATCAAGACTGTGGGTGGGGCTTCGAGTGGGTTGACTGTGAAGGCGGGTTCGGGTCGGATTCCGGGTTCAGCAGGGTCTTCAGGGCCTCCCCGGGGTCGTTCTGACGCATCAGGTGCTCTCCAACCAGCACGATGCGGATTCCCTGGCTCCTTAAGCGCGCGAGGTCGGCGGAGGTTCGGATACCCGATTCGCTGACCAGAATGCTCCGATCCTCGACCAGATCGGCCAATCGGAGGGTGTGGTTGAGGTCCACCTCCATAGTGGCCAGATTGCGGTTATTGATTCCCAAAAGCCCGTAACCCCTGTGCGGGAACCCCACATGGGGGCGGACCCGGAGCAGGTTTTCCATGTCGTGGACCTCGAGCAGGACGGTCAACTGCAATTGCTGCGCGAGGATCATCAGGTCCAGCATTTCGCCTTCGTGGAGGCATTCGGCGATGAGGAGGACGGCGTCGGCCCCGTGGGCCCGGGCCTCCCAGAGCTGGTAGGGGTCCACGATGAAGTCCTTGCGCAGGACCGGCAGGGGGACGGCGGCCTTGATCCGCTGGATGAACGACAGATCGCCCCCGAAGTACTTGCGATCGGTCAGGCACGAGATCGCGGCGGCCCCGGAAGCGTGATACTTTCTTGCGATGTCTTCCGGGCGAAAGGAATCGCCTTCATATTCCGGCCGGATCAGCCCCGCACTCGGGCTTTGCCTCTTCACTTCCGCGATGATCGCGGTGTCGAACGCGTTGCGCTGCCGGTGGCTGACGGCGGCAAAGAAGTTGCGGGGGGCTTCTTCCTGCGCGACCATCAGCTCGAGTTCGGAAAGCGGGACCTTCTCCTTGGCGATTGCAAGCTCGGCGCGTTTGTGTTCGACGATTTCGGTGAGCACGCTGGGCAAGTACAACTCCCGTAGGTCGGCCCATTGGCCGTCCCGGTGGCCTGTCCTGATCCTTTTCTTCGGCCTGATTCTTGCAGGGCTTGGGATGGGGAAGCAGCCTTCAAGCGAGATAACACTTTCGCGCGCCCTGGCGTCTCAGCCGGTTCCGACACCGAAACAGCAGGCTCCCGCAGTCACAAAGCCCAGTGTTGAACCACCGACGGTGACATCACGCCAATGGATCTGGCTTCAGATCGGGCTTGGCGGCGCAATCGTCGTTTGTCTCTGGTTTGGAAATGTCATCAAGCCCTCGTCGCTCGGGAAGGGCGCAGAGGGCGGGGCCGATCGGCCTTGGTGGGCTTTTCTCTTCGCGGCGGTCGTGATCTATCTCGCAATGGGATTGGGTGCAGAGGCGATTGGCTCGCAGGTCCGGTTGAACGCGAGTTGGCTCGGCGGCGTGACCGAAGGCAGCATCAAGGGAAATGCGATCGTGATGCTCGGGCAGGGCTTCGCGGGTTTGCTCGCGGGCTTCGCGATGCTCGCGCTCGCGACCGGCGGGCTCAAGCGGCCCTCGTGGCGCGATCTTCTCACCGGTGTGCTCGCGATCGTCATCGCGCTGCCAGTGGTGAACGCGACCGGACTGATCGCGCTCGAGATCTATCGCGCCTTCAAACAGGCCAGCCCCCCCACCATCGGGCACAACACGCTGCAAACAATTTCGGAAAGCAAGAGCGATCCGTGGGCATGGGCGCAGGCAGCGTCGGCGATCCTGATTACGCCCATCGTCGAGGAACTCATTTACCGGTACTTCCTGCAGACCGCGCTGGTGCGCTTTGTGAAGCGGGCGTGGCTGGGGGTGCTGCTCACGGCGGGGCTGTTTGCCGCGGCACACATCGGGGCGGTTCCGACCGCGACACTCTCGACCGTGCTGCCGGTGCTGTTTGTGCTGGGGCTGGCGCTGGGTATCGCCATGCAGCGAAGCGGGAAACTGACGGTACCGATCGTCATGCACGCGGTGTTCAATGGGGTGAATGTGGCCCTGACGGTGTGGAGGTAGCGGGATTCCCGAAATTTCGTGAGGGGCCTCGCCCGCGGTTTTCGCAAAGGGAGTAGCCGCGCCGCGGAACCTCGCGGTTCGGGGAGGCCCTGCACATGGCAAAGACCATCTCACGCGCAGCGACGTTCTGGCTCTTCATTCTGACGGCATCTGGCGCTGCCGCGCAGGTGGTGCCATTCTGCGAGGGGTACGAAAACGACGACCAGGGCAGGCGGGTCGTCTGGTGGGGGTACTCCAATCCCGGGGCGGAGGTCGCCTTCGAGATCGGCGACGAGAACTACATGTCGCCGGGAAATCCGTACCAGGGACAGCCGAAGGTTTTTCTTTCCGGAACGCATCGGTTCGCTTTCCGCACATTTATCAACGTCGACACGCCATCACCCTGGCGGACGTGGACGGTGGATTCGAACAGCGTGGCGTTCACGGCGGACTCGCCTCTGGTCGGGCAGGGCTTTACATATCAAGGCCGGCTCGCCCGCGGAGGCGCGCCGCTGAATGGGGCGTACGACCTTCGGTTCTCCCTTTGGCGTTCTTCGGCCGGCCCGGAGCTGCAGGTCGGCGGCATCATCGAGCGGCCGGCAACAACGATCACCAACGGAGTGTTCACGACGCGTCTGTTCTTCGCGGCTTCCGAAGCCGTCTACGTCTTCAACACGTTCGAGCAGACGCTCGGACCGACGCCCTTCGACGGTCGCCCCGGCTACTGGCTGCAGATCGAAATACGCCAGGCCGGAACGGACTCGTGGACTACGTTTCCACGCGAACCGATCAACCCGGTTCCGTGGGCGAATGCCGCGACATTCGCGTGCTTGTCAGAGGCGGCGAACTCGGTGCGTCGCCCCGGTACGGGCGCGCTGCTGGTCACGAGTGTTACCGGAGCAACCCTGGTCGGCAGCACCGGTTCACTGATCGCGCACGACAACGGCTTGACGCAGAGCGGGAAGTTGGCGATCGGCACGAACACATCCGCCCCAAACGCGCTGCTCACCGTTGCCCCGGGCGGGGCCGGATTCATCCATATCGGCGACCCGAACTTAAACGCGGGGGGCGCGACGTCGCTGCGCATGGGCGTTACGGCGCTTGCCGCGGGCGAGGCCGAGATCAGCGCCGTTAAGAGCGCGGGCTCGGAATACGGCAACATCATCCTGAATCGATTCGGGGGACGCGTCGCCATCGGCAACATCAGTCCGACTTTTCAATTGCAGCTCTCGCAAAGCTCCGCGGCCAAGCCGGGAGGCGGCTCGTGGGCCGACTTCAGCGACCGGCGATTGAAGACCAACATCGAGCCGCTCGGCGACGCGCTACACCGGTTGCTCGCGCTCCGGGGCGTGACGTACGAATGGCGAGATCCGAGTGCGCACGGAGATCTCGCCGGCCCACAGATCGGGATGATCGCTCAGGAAGTCGAGCGGGTCTTTCCCGAGTGGATCGGGCACGATCCATCGGGCTATCTCACGCTGGGCTTCCGGGGCTTTGAAGCGCTGACCGTCGAGGCGCTCCGCGAACTCGAGGCTTCGAGCCGGCTGCGTGCCGAGCAGCTGGAAGCGCGTGCCGCGGCTCTGGAAAGCGAGAATCGCGTGCTCCGCGAGCGGCTGGACCGGATTGAAAAAATGCTCGCAAACTAGCGACCGCGCAAAGATTGTTCCGGGCCGCGTGCAACGAACGGTGCGAACCGCCGTATCGGTCGCGGAGCGACCGAAGGAAAGACGGTGACCCGGAGCGTTCCATGCGGCGCGCAGCATTCACCATCGTCGAGATTCTGATCGTGATCTGCGTTCTCGCGGCCTTGGTCGCGCTCGGCCTGGTCTCGCTCAACTCCTCACGCGACAAGTCGTCGCAGCTCAAGTGCATGGCCAACATGCGTCAGACGCAGACCGGCATCACGCTCATGGGGGGCAAGGACGGGCTGTTGCCGTTTGCAACGTTCATTCCGTTTCAAGTCGACGGGCCGGCGAAGCTGTTTCGGGACATGATGTTTGCCTTGAGCGACGCGACCGGCGTGGCCCGCCCGGTGAAGACAAACACGAAGACGAGTAAGGGTTGGTGGCTTTATGACGTGGCGCCCACGTTTCAGTGCCCGCGCGATGTCGGCAACACGATCGATCCGAAAGTGGTCGAGACGATGGGATACGACGCGGCATTTGCTTTTGCCAAGCAGGTATTCATGAGCGCCGATTACGTGCCGGGCGCGTCGATGACCAGACTCGAACGCCGCGGCATGGACCCGGAGGTGGTTCGGCGCACCGTGACGCAGTTGTGGGAGAAGGCGCCGTGGACGCCGGTGCTCGATGAACTCTGGCAGTGGCACAACTACAAATCGAAGACGGCGAATGGGAATGCGTCTTACATCGATGGCTCGGTGCGGCAGAGCGATTGGGGGACGGTCGAGCAGCGGAAACGCTGGGGCGAGCTCCTTTCACAGATCCTTCCCGGCGATTCGTAAGAACTTGCTCGCTTTTCCATGATTCTCGAGCAAGGTTTTGCAAGGAAATATCGCGCGCAGTTCTGCGTAGAAAAACGCGACGGAGCTGCAACGCGGGTGCATCTCACTGGGAGCTGTCCGCACGCTCCGGTACAGCCGCAGGAGAAACCCAAATGATCCGTCACCCGGCCTCTTTCGGAGTCGCGTTCCTGGGGATTGCGGTAACGATGTCTGCCCAAGCGGGCGAAGTGGAAACCAAGGACGTTTCGTTTCTAATTGAATATGTCGAGCGCAACTACGCGGGATTCTCGACCAAATTGAACGAGCACAACCGCGGGCAGTACACCCGGATTACCGGGCGACTTCGGGAGCAAGCGTCCAACTTCGCAGAGGCGGAGATCGCGGGCCCAATCCGGGATTGGCTCGATTTCTTCCGGGACCACCACCTCACTCTGGAGTCCTCTCGACCTTCGACGGCCAACGCTGCTGACCCGCGCGAGTCCACCGCCGTTGAACGCCTTCCGACGCCATGGACCGCCGAATCCCTGCGAGCGCAACTGGAGAGTTCGGGATCGCAGGATTCGCTCGAAGGTATTTGGTCCATTGCAGGCAGCGGTTCGCGCGTGGCCATCTTGCGTCAACCTCTCGTCGGGGCTCTAGAGGGCTCGATCATCGAAACCCGGGCCACAGGGTGGGAACCCGGCGATATCAAGCTGCGTTTGACGCGGAGCGACGGCGGGCTCATCCACGTGAATTACTGGCCGGCCGACCGGCGAATGGTCGAGAGCACGGCAATTCAACAATGCGGTGGGAATCTGCTCTCGTTGTCCGCTCCCCCCGATGTGCGGCTCGTTCGTGAATGGCCCAAGCCCGACGTGCCCTTTGATGTCGATCGCGTGGTTCCCTCGCGCGAGTTCTTTGTGCGTCGGGTGTCGCCGACGACGCTTTGGGCGCGGTTTCCAGACTTTTTGTACAAGAACGCGGCGGCGGTGGCGGACCTGCTCGAGTCTCATCGCGGGATGATTGAAAGCACGCCGAACCTGATCATCGACATCCGGAATAACGGGGGCGGTGATGACAACGTGTACCGGGGATTACTCGCTCTGACCTACACCAGGCCGATCTACAAAATCGGGGTCGAGTATCTTGCGACCGAGCAGAACATCCAGGCCTGGGAGCGGTGGCTCGAAATCCGGGACCGCCTTTCGCCGGAATCGAAACGCTCGGTCAAGACATTCATCGCGAAGATGCGCTCAAATGTCGGGTCCTTTGTGGGTTGGGGCGATCGACCGTTCTCGATTGAAAGATTCGAATCGGTCATGGCGACGCCGCGCCGCATCGGGATCCTGATCGACCACGCCAAAAGCTCCGGCGAGCAGTTTGTGATCGAGGCACGCCAGAGCAGAAAGACAACGCTCTTTGGCAGGTGCGGAAGTGACGGGGTGCTCGACTTTGCCAACGTTCGGAGCGTGCCGCTTCCCTCCGGGAGGTTCATTCTGCACTACCCCACCAGCCGCTCCCTGCGCCTGCCCGACGAGCCGGTGGACCCCACGGGAATCGGGCCGGACATTCGTATTCCGGAATCGGAAGAGGACGACATCAGATTTGCGCAGGAATGGCTGGAGCGTCAGGCGGACTGATTGCCCCTTCTCTCATCATCTTGGTCTATCAGGAAAGGAAAGCCCGTGATCACGATCTGCATATTTTCGGCGGCAGTTTCATTTAGCGCCGCCACATTCGTCGCGCAGGAACCGCCGACGACCGCCGGTGCGACGCAGGGAAAGAAGCTCGACGAATTGGCGCGCGAAGTGGTTGGTGACGCAACGGAGGCGG
>JAEUJD010000200.1 GCA_016793015.1 Phycisphaerales bacterium | reverse complement strand
GAATGGGCAGGATGCTGCGGCGGAGCTGATGCTGAGGGGCTGCAAGGCCCGGGCGCTTCGCTGTATGGAAATCGCGGCTGGCGCAACGGCACCGACGGACGGCGCTTCGGTGCGGATCATCGAGATGGACCGGGCGGGGATGAAACTGGCGCTCACCGGCCCGTTCGGCGCGATCGATGTCTGGGTGCCCTTGGTCGGGTCGTTCAATTCCATGAACGTGCTCGAGGCGGTGGTCTGTGCGTTTGAGTGCGGCATGACCGCCCAGCAGATCGTGCAGGGTTGTGCGCGGCTGGATGCGCCTCCCGGCAGGCTCGAGCGCGTGCCGACGCGGAGCGATGAGCCGCTGATTCTCGTGGACTTTGCGCACACCGAGGATGGACTGCGGAACGCCCTGAGCACGGCGAACAAGGTGAAGGGCGATGGAAGGCTGATCACGGTTTTCGGCTGCGGCGGGGACAAAGACCGCACGAAGCGTCCCAAGATGGGGCGTGTTGCGACCGAGATCGCCGACTTTGCGATCGTGACGAGCGACAACCCGCGCACGGAGCGCCCGGGCGACATCATCGATGCGGTGCTGGACGGAGTTGCGGAATCGGATCGGGCGAAGGTCTCGGTGCAGGCCGATCGCAGGCGGGCGATCTTCCACGCCATTTCGTTCGCTCAGCCCGGCGACATTGTGGTGATCGCGGGCAAGGGACACGAGACCGAGCAGATCTTGCCCGATGGTCAGGGCGGCACGATCACGCATCACTTCGATGATCGGGAAGTCGCGAAAGAAGCGATCGCGGAGCGCCGCGGCGCGGCACGCGGGACGCGGACCAAGTCGAGCAAATCCGAATCTGGAGCGGCGGCGGAATCATGAGTTTCTGGGAACTCGAAAATCTTCGTTCGGCCATGTCCGGTTCGTGGCTCGCGCGCCCGGGTAAGCACTCGCCTGCTGAAGCACAAGGCGCATCGATCGATACGCGCACGCTCAAGCGGGGAAATATTTTCTTTGCGCTCAAGGGCGAGAAGGTTGATGGGCACCGATTTCTGGATGCCGCGGCAAGGGCGGGTGCGGCGCTCGCGGTCGTGGAGGACTCTGCGGTTCCGTCGGCTGCGCCCGAAGGCCTCGCGCTCTTGCAGGTCGACAACGTCGGCAGGGCACTCCTGAAATGCGCCGGTGAATACCGCAAAACGCTGGACGGAACCCGTGTCATCTCGGTGGGCGGGTCGAACGGCAAGACGACGACGACAAGGCTGATCGAAGCGGTGCTTTCCAGGCACTTTCGCGGGGTGTCGTCGCCGAAGAGTTTCAACAACGCCATCGGCGTGCCGCTCACGATTCTGTCCGCTCGCGCCGGGGATCAGTACCTCCTCTGCGAGGTCGGCACGAACGCGACGGGAGAGATCGCGGAACTCGCGGGCGTGGCTGCGCCGGAGATCGCGGTCATCACCAGCATCGGGCGCGAGCATCTGGAGGGGCTGAATTCCATCCGGGGTGTGATCGCGGAGGAGGCGAGCATCGCTTCGGGAATCCGCCCCGGGGGCGTCGCGATCATCGCTTCCAACCCGCCGGAGCTCGCGGATGCCGTCCGGGGTCTGCTCATGGGAGGCAAGACCGGGACGATCATCCGTTTCGGTGCGGAGCCGGATGCCGACCTGCGGGTGGAGTCGGTCTCAACCGATGAATTGGGAACCTCGTTCTCGATCAACCGTCGGTCCAAGTTCCGGATTCCGCTGCTTGGCGCTCACAACGCCACGAACGGCGCCGCGGCGGTTGCGGTTGCGCGACGCTTCGGGCTTGAAGACGGGGCGATTCAGGCGGCCCTCGCGGACGCTGCATCCCCGGAGATGCGGATGAGGCTCGAGATCAAGGGGCCCATCACGCTGCTGAACGACGCGTACAACGCGAATCCGGATTCGATGCTCGCGTCGCTGAGGGCGTTTGCCGATCTCGCACGCCACCGCAATCCGGCTCGGCGGGTTGTGGTGCTGGCGGACATGCTCGAGATGGGTGAGGCGGGTCCGGACGCGCATCGCGAGATTGGTGACGCCGTCGGCGCAGATCCGTCGATCGATCTGGCCGTGCTTGTCGGGCCTCTGATGATGTTCGCCGCGGAGCGTCTGCGGAAGAAATGGACCGGGGAACGGGTGATGAACCTGCCCCGGCTTGACGACGAGCATGCACGGCGGATCGCGGCGATGCTCCGGCCGGGCGACTTTGTGCTGCTCAAGGGCTCGCGAGGGATGGGCGTCGAGCGGGTCGCCAAGGCTCTTGAAGGTGCGTCCGCGTCGGTTCGGCCCAAGCAGGAATCCGCTGTTTGAAGTCCGTGGCGCGAATTGTGCTGTGGGGGCGGGCATCGGAACGAACAAACGGGACCGGCGCGCGCATTCGCCTTTGGCCGGCGTTTTGACCCCTGCATGCTCTACGTTCTGCTCGATTATTCGCGGCGCTGGCTCTCGGAGCACGGGCAATGGCTCGGCGAGCGGGGTCTTTACAGCCCGCTGGCGCTGCTGGATCAGATCCAGTTTCGGGCCCTGGCGGCGGCCGTGCTGAGCTTTGCCATCATGATCGTTTTCGGCAGGCGTGTCATCGCCATGCTGGTCCGGATGAAAATCGGCGACGCGGGGCTGAGCGATGCGGAAGCCCTGCAGCGTCACGCCGCAAGCCGGGCAAACGTGCCCACGATGGGTGGAATCCTCATTGCCGGCGCAATGCTGACCTCGATCTTGCTGCTGGCGGACATCCGCCAGTTCTACGTCCAGGCGGGCCTGCTGGTCTTTGTTGCCTTTGCAATTCTGGGAGGCGTGGACGACTGGCTGAAGCTGACGGCCTCAAGGCGGGGCAGCAAGAGCCGCCAGGGGCTTTATGCGTGGGAAAAGCTGGTTTTCCAGCTTGCGATTTCTGCCCTGATCGCATTCTTCCTGTTTCGGCAGGCCGGTGGATCGAAGGATGATCTGCTCCACGTGCTCAATCTGCCGGGGCAGAAGACCTGGGAAAGCCCCGGAACGGTTTCCCCGGCATTGTTTTATCTCGGTGCTCCGCTCTTTGTGCTCTTTGCAACGCTCATGATCACTGGCCTCAGCAACGCGGTGAACATCTCGGACGGGATGGATGGCCTCGCGGCGGGAACGAGCGGGATCGTTTCAATCGGTTTGGTCGTGCTTGCGCTGGTCGCGGGAAGCCAGTCGGCTTCGCAGTACCTGCTTGTGCCGCATATCCCGGTGGGGGATGAACTCGCGATCTTCGCGGGCGCGATGGCAGGCGGCTGCTTTGGATTTCTCTGGTGGAACTGCTCGCCGGCGAGCGTGTTCATGGGTGATACCGGGGCGCTCTCGCTGGGCGCGATCGCGGGCTATATCGCGGTCATTACGAGGCAGGAATTCGTCGTCCTGGCGATGTGCGGCGTCTTCCTGATCGAGGCCGGTTCGGTCATGCTGCAGGTTGGGTATTTCAAGTGGACCAAGGGCAAACGCATTTTCAAGGTCGCGCCGTATCACCACCACCTGCACCTGTCGGGCTGGACCGAGCAGCAGGTGGTTGCGAGGTTCTGGATCATCACCGTCCTGCTCGTCGTGCTCGCGCTCGCGTCGATCAAGGTGCGATAGACAGGCTGAGTGATGCCTATTTCTTTGCGGGTTCGGGCGTTCGCAGCAGGACAGGCTGCTGCAGGATGACGCGTGCCTGAACGTCTGCGTACGACTTGCCTCGGACTTCGAGCCGGAGGGTTCGGGCGTCGGCGAGATCGGCGACGATCTCTGCCGCGGGCTTTTCCGCCGATAAATCGGCCTTGGCGACTTCCTTGAACATGCCGGTTGGTCCGGCCGCGAGGACCGCCACGGTGGCGTTTCCCCAGGCCTGGGCGTCGGGCGGCAATTGGGCGGATGTACCGAACTTCGTGGTGCCGGCGGGCAGTTTCCAATCCACCTGAGCGGGACCGGAAATCGTGATCGAGGACAGCCCGATCGGGGCCGTTTCGGAAGGCGACACGTGCGGAGTCGGGGTCCAGCGCCGGCCGTCAACGCCGGCTGCTTTTTCGATGTCGATCGAGCCCAACGGGACGATGGCGCGAGGGTCGAACACGATCGCGTCGATTCCTTCGAGATCCACCACGCCGACGCCGCTTTCCGATGCGAGCGCCCACTGGGCTGTTGCGGTTGCGTTTGGGGTGCCCTTGGCGTTCGGCGGGGAGCTTGCAAACTCCGAGGCGGTGAGCGCGGAGCCATCGCTGAGGAAGACCAGCGGCATCGATCCGGGAACCGGCGGGTTGGCGAGCGCGATGGAGGTCACTCGCTCGATTGGAATCGAAGTCTTCTGCCCGGCTGCTTCGATCAAGAGATGCTTGCCGATTCCTTCCACGAACCCTTCGATGCGATCGCTGTTACCCAGGATCGCGGTATCGCGCTGGGGCATGGTGATGGCGTGCGCGGTCTCCGCGAACGACATCATCCAGGCCCTCTCGAGGGGGATGGAGAACTGGCCGATCCGCCGGCTTCTCCACGCGATTGCTTCGCCCGGTTCATCGGTGGTGACGAGGAATCCGGGAATGACCTGGCCGTCGGTGAGCCGCAGCACGCCGGGGATTCCGCCCCCGCCTTCACCCGCTGCAACAGCGGTGGGGAGCGAAGCTGAGTGACCTCGGCCGGAGTAAATCGCGAGCACCCGCGACCGTTCGATGGATCGAGAACGCCCGCCCGCATCGGTGTACTGAACCGTGCTGGAGGTCAATCGGTCAAGACCCGCCGGAATTCGCTGGAGATTGCGATCCAGGATCACCATGCGACGCGGAGCGGCATCCTGTGCCATCGAGGAAGCCGAGGCGAGCAGAAGTGCGAGCACCGAGCCGGTAAAGAAGTTGCCTGGTCGAGAAGTCATTTCTGAAAGATCGGCAGATACCGCTTGGGCATCTGAAGGACAATCAAAGCCATCGCGGTGCCGTACACATCGCCCACCCCCGGGTCCTGCCAGAAGCCCTCGGCCTGCTGCGATCCGAGCAATTCGCCCCGCACGCCCGACCACCAGGTGCTCCAGTTTGTCCCTCCCGCGAGGTACATGGCCTGCGCGGCGTAATAGTGGCCGTAGAAATAGTGAGGGCTGGACCGATCCACGCGGCCGGGCATGGCGTTTTCGCGCAGGTACTTCAGGCCTTTATCGATCTGGGCGTCTTCGTACACCCCGGAGTAATACAAGCTCGCGATTCCGGCTGCGGATCTCGGCCACGCGCTCGGCCCGGGGGTCAACTGGTATTTGAAACCCCCGTCGTCGTTCTGGCAGCGGCGGATGTAATCAACCGCGCGATCGATCGTCTGCTTCGGCACGTCCAATCCGGCGTTTCGGGCCGATCGGAGCGCCATGATCTGGCAGATGGTGACCGAAACGTCGGCGTCGTTGGGGATGGGGTTGTAGCGCCAGCCCCCTTCATCATTCTGTGTCGTCGAGATCAACCGGACGGCGCGGAGCACCGCGTTGTGCAGCTTTGCGGCCTGGGCTGCGTCGGGGCCCCCACCGGTCATGCCATAGACCTCACAGAGAAAAAGCGTCGCGAAGCCGTGTCCGTACATCGGGGCCGCGGCGGTGTCGCCCGCGATGAGGCCAGATTCCGTGCAGTTCTCGAGCACATGCTTCAGTGCCCGCTCGACGTTGTCGCCGTACGGGCCGCGGCCGGGCAGATTGCCGTCGGCCATGAACGAAATTGCCGCGAGCGCCGTGATGGCGACCGAGCGGCCCCAGCGATCGTCGCCGAAACTTCCATCGGGGCTTTGCTTACGTGCGAGCCAGGCAAGGCCGCGGGCGGTCGCTGCATCCAACTGGGGTGTCATCTCGCCTTCGGTTGGAGCGTTCTGAGCCGACTTGTGATCGCCGATGAACGGCATGTCGAACTTGTCAACCGAAGCCGGCAGCGGGTCTGGCGCTGGAGGCACAATTGGGACGGGATTGGGCTCGGGAGCGACTGGAGCGGGTTGGTTGGCTGGAGTGGGGGCGGGGGTGGGAGCGGTGGTGGGAGCTGGCGGATCGTCGTTCGGTCTGCCGATGACAAGCGGGGCGGAGCCGAGTGCTGCGAGCGCGATCGTGAAGCGGAGTGTTGTGCGGGCGTTCATTTCGGCTTTTCTTCCGCGAGTCTGCGGTAGTACGACTCGGTCATACTCTGGTACATCGAGCTGAATTTATCCGAAAGGCCCTGCATGAGCGCATCGCGGACGTGAGCGGGTAAATCGCCCCACGCCGCGGGAGGGGCCACCGGGGCGCTGCCGAGTGTTCCATCTTCACGATCGGGACCGTCGGCGCGTTCGCCGGGCGTGTTTGCCGCCTGCTTCGACTGCGCCTGCGATTGCTGGCGCATGTTTTTGTTCTTCTGAGATTCCTTGTCTTCGTCGCTCTGCTGCTTGGATTTCGACTTGCTCGAATTCTTCTGTGCCGATTTGATGAGCCGATCGAGTCGCGTCAGGATGTCCTCCTGCAGGCGCTGCGTTGCAAGCCCGGTGTCGCTTTCCTTCTCGACGCGGTCTGCGGTCTCGTTCATCAGCTCGACAGCCTTGGCAAACTCGTCGGCCTGCTCTTTCATCGAGAGCTGCCGATCCAGTTCCTGCTTGGATGGGTCGGTGGAGGCGGATTTGGAATCTGGTTTGTCGGGCTTGGTTCCCAGCAGCGAATCCAGGTCGGGAACTGCTGTTGGCGGCTGCGGCGTCGGCTTCGCGGCTGGCTCCGATTTGGCCGGTTCGGTTGGGGGAGGTGGTGGGGTTACCGGTGCCGCGATGCAGGCGGCCCCATGCCAGAGTGATCCGATGATGAGCAGTGCGGTGCGCGGATTCACTGGGGCACCTCCGCCGGCTTTGGCGGTTCAACGGGCTTGCCGGGATTGACCTCGCCGTTCGCTGGCTGGGATGCGCCCTGTTGCTTTGCCAGTTTCTTGATCAGGTCCTGCCCCTGCTCCGCGAGCTCGCGCTGGAGCCGCCCGATTTCCGCCACTGTTGAAGCTTCGGCTTTCTCCGAGGCCTCCCGCGTGCGGCCCGCGGCATCCTGCTGGAGCGCCCGCAGCAACTTCAGCTCTGCGATCGGCGGGATGATCGGCTGCGGACCACCTTGTCCGCCTCCGCCCCCTCCGCCTCCACTCTCCGCGTTTCGGAAATCCTCTTCATCCTTGCCTTGCGAGAGCGCATCGACGAGTGAACGAAGCAGCGATGCGCTCGCGGCCTGGTCGCCATCAACCGCTTTGGACGCGACGCCGTCCTTCAGTGCCGCGCCAGCTCGGTTCATCAGGCCGTCGAGCCGCTTGTGGCTGAAATTGAAAACCCCCTGCTCGGCCAGCTCCTTGGTCTTGGCCTGGAGCTCGGTCATCTGAGTTCGCAGTTCTTCCTGCTTCTCGCCGAGCGAGCGGACGGCTGCGCGATCTCGTCTTGACAGTTCTTTGCCGATGAAGCCGGAGGTGTCGGCACGGATGGCGATCTGCTGCTGAAGCGACTTGTCGTACGCCTTGCGAAGTTCCTCGCGCTGCTTTTCTTCTTCCCGCTTCTCCGACTGCTCGCTGAGCTTCTTTGCCAGGTCGCGTGCGTTCGTCAAGTGTGCGAGAGCGGATCGCTCCCACCGGTCGGCGGCCGGCGCATCCGCCGGAGACACCCGCAGGCTTTTCACGGCAGTCGCCTGATCGTTTGCGCCCGCATCGATGGAATCAGCGACGGGGCCGGTCTCCGCGCCGCCTTTTCGTGCGGTTTCCGCAACGGAAATGGTGTCCTGGTTCAGCCGGATCTGGCCGCCATCGAGGGTTTCATCGGGGCCGAGCTTCGACGCATCCGCGAGCTTGGCGAGTTCCTCCGACTGTCGCGACATCAGATCTTCGATCTGTTCCACGAGCTCGGCGAGCATGCGCCGGAGCGTGTCGTTCTTTTTCTGGTTCCCTTTCTCGAGCTCCTCCATCATCTTCTTGAGCGTCTCTTCGGCCTTCTTCTGATAGTCGTTCGCGCTCGCGGTCTGGTTTTCGCCGGCGTTCTTCGATGCCTGCTGCATCATCGCCTCGAGCTGGTCACGGGAGGATTGCTCGGCGGCCTTCTCCATCGCCTCCGCCTGCGCGGGGTCGGTGGACTTTGATTTGCTCGCGCGATCCTGAAGGGCATCGGTCGCGGCCCTGGCCCGCTGGGAAAGCTCCTGCTGGGCTCGAGCGAGTTGTTCAAGTTCCTGCTTCTGCCCCGATGTCAGATCCTGCATCCGCTTGCCGCCTGTCTGGCGGGCCATCTCGCGTGTCTGCTCTGAAATCCTGGCCTGATCCTCGAGCAGCTTCTCGATTTCTCTGCGGGTCGCCCAGCCGTCCTTTCCCTGGTCGAGCACGGAAGACAGCTTTGCCATCGCATCGCGCACCGCCGATTGTGCCCTGCGAGCATTCTCGGCCTCATCGGCTTTCGCGGGCGCGTCCGGGTTGTTCTCCTGCGCACGATCGAGCGCATCGGTCGCGTCTTTCGAACGATCCGCGGCTTCATCGAGCAATCGCGAAGATTCTTCCAGCATCTGCCGGAGCGTGCGATCGGTCAGCGCGTTGCGATCGACGCGTTCGGCGAGCCGCTTCACGAGCGCCGCCGGGGGCGACATGCGCTCGGTCAGGCCCTGCTGGTCCTTTTTCATCCGCGAAGCGCGCTCGCTGCCGCCCTTCTGCGTCAGGTTCGGAATCTCGCGCTGCAACCGCTGCTCATCCTGATCGATGCGTTGTGCCGCGGAACGGATCGTGCCCAGTTCGGCGAGAATCTGCTCGATCAGCTGCGATTCACCGATGATCCGGAGTTTGCGGGGCGCAGACAGGACCGGTTCGCGCGATTGCCCATCGAGCGCAAAGTTGTCTTTTGCGACGGCGTACAGGTGGACCTCGTCGCCGGGCTTGACGTCGAAGGTCTGCAGCTCGATCGTCGCCGAAACCTTGGCCTCGCGCCGATCTTTCAGTTCCGCGTCCGGCTTCCAAACGGCGATCTCAATCGGCTGACCCCTCGGCTCGGGCGGCGCGCCGGGAGAATCGGCCCGGGCCGCGAGCACGCGAGCCTCCATCGTCAGCCCGGAAAGCGCGACATCGTCTTTCGCCTCGCCAACGACGTCGATGACGGCGGATGGCAGCACCGATTCATCCTGCGCGGGCTCGAGCACATGGACGGCGGGCGCGCGATCCGGAACCACCACGATCGCAACTGCCGCGGGGTCCTGGCTGCGAATTCCGAACGAATCTTCCAGTACCGCGCCGAATCGGATCGTCTCCTGAGCCTTCCAATTCAGGCGAAACCCGCTCTTGATCGGATCGATCGACAGATCCGGAGGCACTGCGGCACCCGCCATCAGTTTCGCAGCGAAAGCCAGGGCGTCGCTCCCGTTCCTCGCGTCCGGGAGCGGCACTTCTTTGTTCAGTTCGAACTCAACGCCGATTCGTGAGCCCACCAGCACCGGCGCGATGGTCGATGCATCCGGCTTGCCGGCGCCAAGGTCCTTGGTGCCGGATACAAAGCCGTTCTCACCTCCAAGCAGTTCCCCGGCGTAACTGGGCGGCGCGATCGCAATCCGCAGCCGCGTCACCGCGGGAGGCTCCACCAGTTGAATCAGCGCGGGCTCTGTCCGTGCGTCGCTCGTTTCAAACCAGTATTCCAGTTTGCGGTCCGGCGTGGCCTGCGCGCGTCCCTGCCCGTTTTCGCTGCCCGCCGCCGGCAGGGATGCGTCGGCCAGTGCACGCGGGTCGAGCAAACGCTCGTAAACCTCGCCACGCAGTTCGCGATCGTGCTTCACGCCTTGCGGAGTCATCAGCGCGGTCTCGGTCTGGCCGGCGTGGTCGCCCTGGATCAAACGATACTTGAGTTGCACGCGCGTCTGGCCCGGAGAACGGTTGGTGCGGGTTAGTACAGCGCGCATCGGCAGTGCGGCAGTCAACGCGTGCGCCCGTTCATCCGTTGCATCGAGTAGCGCGGTACGGCTCGGCCACTCCGCCCCCGTCCACGGCATCAGCGTTCGCTGCGCACCGAGCAGCGTCAGAAGGGGAGCGAGAGTCACAATCGATCCGAGCACTGCGACCGTCAGCATCAGCAGCGTCAAGCCACGCCGCGCTCCGCCGACAGGGCGGAGCACATTGCCGGTGCGAAGGTCAGAGAACAGCCCCGATGCCATCGCGGAAATCTGCTGGCGCAGCCCCGAGGCCTGCTGCGGGCCGGAATCATGAAATTCGAGTCCCGCCGCGAGAATGTCGCGCAGCCCGGCGTTCTGCCCCGCCGGAGTCTGCTCGATTCGGAGCGCAAGGTCGGTCAGCGATGGCTTGAATCGAACCGCCGGAACCACATATCGCCGGATCGCCCCGATGACCAGCCCAAGGCCAATCAGCCAGAGCACGAGTCGCATCGGCCGGGGCATCCGAACCAGGTAATCGAGCAATCCCGCGCCCAGGCACACCGCGAGCGCGGTCCCAAAGAGCGTGCTCGCGCGATCGACGATCAACCACAACCGAATCCGCCAGCGCAGCGCCGCCAGCGACGGCGCGATCGGCTTCCCCGCACCGGTTGCGACTTGCGGTCCAGTCGGGTCGTGCGTGGGGAGAGGTTGGGGTTGGGATTCTGGGTTCATGGGACATCAAAACCCGGATCGCTCGCACACCTGAAGCACGCAGACCGCCATCGAAGATCGGCCGTCAACCCCGCGAAAACGCCGTGGAACTCTTTTCGAGCCTTTGCCCTTCTGACTGTACGTTGAATACCTGTATCGGTGCGGGAGAGATTCGGGTTCCAGCACAGTTTGCGCCTGGTTTTCGTGGCTTGCGTTCGAGGTGTTCGGCGGCTCTGTGCCGCGTAGCATCCCGGCTGTCCTTGGGCATCACGCCAGCCGAATCAGCCTCCGCCCGATCCACTCCAAACTGAGGAGCAGGATCAACACAATCCAAACCAGCGGCTTATCCCACAGCGGCTCGGCAACCGTCTCGCCGGCGGTCCGCACCTGCCGGTTGGGGAGAAGCTCCGCCAGCTTTCCGATATCTTCGACCTTCAGCATCTGGCCCCCGGTTGCTCCGGCCAAGTCGGCGAGGAGGGGGTGATCCGCCGCGGGCTCGCGCAGCTCGTCGTCGCGTGTCCGCACTTCAACTTTGGCGCTCAAGCTCAGCCCCGCGAGCATCGAATCGACGGGCCGGAGCGTGTAGTCGCCGGCCTCGGCAAATGTCCAGCTGCCGGTGAAGAGGCCGGCAGGGGTCTCCCCGACGCTCCGCCCATTCTCCTGCGGCTTGAGCGTGATCGTTTGTTCTCCCAGGTCGGCGTTGCCGTCGACCTTCGCGTGAACCGTCAGCGATTCGGGCCGCGTGCTCAGAAGCGATTGATCGAGCAGGCGCACCGAGATCTGCACCGGCTGATCCACAGTCGCCCGCTCGGGCGTCGCGTCGATGATTGCGGGTTGCCCGCTGCGTGCCAGGCTCTCTCTCGCAAGCAATCGAATGAGAGGCAGCCAGAATCGCTCCGGAAGAGTTTCACCCCGCCCGTAGCGCCAGCGCCAGATCTCATCCGTCGCAACGTAGATCACGCGTCCTGCGCCAAACCGCATGGTCAGCACGAGCGGACGCGAAGCCTCGCTGCCCACCGGTCCGGATGCGGGGCTTGCGAATGCAAGAACTTCGGCCGCGGGCTTGAGCTGCCTGGGGTCGATCAGCTGTGCATAGCGCAGGGCGGTCCAGCCCGCGCCGGGGTCTTTCAAGATGTCGGGCCAGATGCTCGAGCCGCCCTCCCCGAGCCGCAGCACCCCGAGCCTTTCCGCCGCAGGCCCCGGCGAAACAAGCACGCTCTCCGCAAACGCCCGCGAGCCCGACGTGTCGTCGTCGAGCGTGAACGGGAGCAGATCGGCAAGGGGCGTGCCACGCCAGGTCTGAGGCGTCGAGTTGGGCCCCGCGATCCAAAGCAGCCCCGCGCCCTTATTCGCAACAAGTTCCTTGATCTGTGCAAGCTGCTCCGCGCTGAACAGTTCTGAACGCACGTCGCCCATCACGATGACATCAAACGGCTGCCACTCTTCACGCGTGCGCGGGATCGAAGCAAGCGGATCGGTCCCCTCCTGCAGGTACCGACGATCCGACGACAGGACCAACGCGCTCGAGCGGATCGATCGCTCGCGCAGCAGCAGGTTCTTGAGATACCGATATTCCCAGCGCGGGTATCCGTCGAACAGGGCGACGCGGACCGCCCGGTCCACGACGCGCAGCCCGATCGAAAAGTGGTCGCTCGCGGAGTTGGCGGTCGGACCCGCCCCTTCGGGCAGGACTGGCCTCACGATCCAGCGAAGTTCCTGCGCGTTTCCCGGACGCGTCAGGAGCGTGACCGAGCCTCGCCCGCCGGCCTGCGCATTGCCCGCAGTTTCGGGCGGAATCGGCCGGCTGTCGAGCACCGTTCCGGTCGACTCGTCCACCAGTTCAATCCTCGCGTCGCGCAGAACCTCCGGAGTTCCAAGCGCCTCAAGGTCGACCGTCACCGGCACAAAGTCGCCCACGAAGGCCACAGAGGGAGAGCTCACACGACGGATCGCGATGCGCGTCGGGGGCGCATCGCTCCCGAGCGCGACGCCGAAGACCGGCACTTGTCTTCCCTGCAACTGGCGTACGAGCGCTCGCGATGGTTCGTCCGCGCTGCGTCCGTCGCTCACGAGAACGATGCCGCTGAGGGGCTTCGAGGCGACGCGCCGGAGTGTCTGCTCGAGTGCCGCGGAGATCAGGGTCCGAGTTCCGGTCGCATTCCCGAGATTGACTCCATCAGCAGGCAGATCGAACGTTCGCGAGTCGAAGCCGAGCCAGAGCACGTTCCGCTGCGGATCGAGTTTCTCGAGCGCCGCCCGCGTTTTCTCGATCGCCTGCTTCAACTGCTCATCGCGCGATCTTCCGCCGACGTCCTTCACCTCCATCGACTGCGACCGATCCGCCAGCACGACGACCCAGTCTTTCTCGACGGTCTCTTCGGTCTTGACCAGCCGCGGACCGGAAATCATCAACACGACCAGCACGAGCGCGGCCCCGCGCAGCGTCGCCAGAATCGCCCGCCTTCGCAGAGCGCCCTCCAGCCGCCGGTAACCCCACCACGCGAGGAGCACAGCCCCCGCCAGCACCAGCATCCAGCCCCACGCCGGAATCGGTCGCGCCCATTCGAGCGTCACGCCCGGATCGCCCGGACGCAGCGTCTTCAGCGAGAAGATCCTGGTGATCCATTCGTTCATGCCGCCACCCCGCGGCTCGATTCACCAGACTCTGCACCCGACCCGCTTCTTTGAATCGGACCGGCTTCCGCTCGATCGATGCGCACGGTCGCGTGGCTGAAGATGCGAGAGAAAAACACATCGGCGATCAACAGGCAAAGCCCCACGATCAGCAGGGGCAGATCGATGGGGGGCGAGTGCCGCGAAGCGCCGAGCGCATTGGAATTGCCGCCCTGCGCCGGGGCCGTCGGATCGCTCCACGCAAAATCACGCGCCCGAACCCAGTTGCGGAGAAACGGCTCGAGCTGCGATTTCTGCTGCGTGAGGGTGCTCGAACCGCGCGTATCAGCGTTCACCGCGACCACATCCTTGGTCACGCCCCGCGCATCCACACGCCGCCACAAACCCGCTCGACGCGCGACCGCTCCCGCGGCACCGGCATCTTTCGGTTCAACCGCCCGCAGGTCATCGGGCGCTTCAAGCGTTGCACCTGCGACCAGCTCGACCGAGCCGGAAGCAAGGCCAACGCCCTGCCGCACGATCTCTTGCACCAGCGGCACCATCAGAGGCATCGCCGGCAGATTCGTCCAGTTCAACTCGGGCGCGACAAAGAACGCAACGATCAGCCCCTTGCCGGCGCTCGCGGTCATGCCGCCCGGTCGCGTCGAGGCCAGCATCGGCTGGTGTTCATCAAATCTGAGCAGCCACGCGCCGTCGCCTTTGAGGTCAACCCCGAGCAGGCGCGTGGCGACCACGGGCTTGATCAATTCAGAGAGATCCGCGCCCAGTGCTGCGATGATCGGCTGGTCCGCGTTTGCTCCGCGCAGCGTACGGGTGGGATTTGGCGCCTTGAACGCGGTGCTCTCACGATCGAAGACCCACGCGATTCCGGTCGCTTTGACAAACTCATCGGTCCAGCGCTGCGCCCCCTCGTTTGGCGCGACGCAGACGACCAGCAAGCCGCCCCTCCTGGCGAAGTCGTTCAGCAGTGGCCAGGATGGTGCATCCACCAGGTCCGGCCGCGTGATGAAGGCCGCGTCGATCGCCGACAACTCCGATGCCGACAATCTCGCCGGGTCCATTCGCGATATGCGGATCGGTTCGTTCTCGCCGTCGAGTTTGACGCCCCGTGTCGAGGCCGCCGGCGCGAGCGCCAGGGTGAGCCAGTCTGCGGAGGAATACCCCGCAGGACCGGCGCTCGGCTCCGGCGCTTGTGAAGGAGCAAGCACGCCGATCCGGAGCTGCTCTCGGACCTTCCAGGGGCGCCTGAAGATATTGTCGCTGGCGATCGCATCATCATCGATGCGTGCTTCGATCCAAGATGCGGCCGGCGCAGCCTCATCCTTGAATGCTCTCATCGCAACCGGGGCAAGAACCGTCACAGTGTCTTCGCCCGCCGCGAACCGAACAGCGGTCTTCGCCCACGATTTCTCATCGTCGCTGTCGCGCCCATCGGTCACCCGCACCCGCAACTGCACCGAAGCTGCCTTCGCGATGCCTTCCCCGAAACGCCGGAGTGAAACCCTCGCCTGCTGCGTCGAGCCGTCCTGTCCCGCCCGGATCATCATCGATCGCAGCGGATCCACGCTCACAATCGCCACATTCTCGGCGTTGTCCGCTGTCGGCAGCGTTGCAATAAGCGTCGGCGCAGCCTCGCCGTCCGATTCAGACGGCTTCGCCGCGCCTTCCCGGGCCGAGACCTCCCGTGAGAGATCCACGCTTCCCGCGCGCAGCGGCGAGAGCACCGCGATGGTTGACTCCCTCGCCCGATCTGCTGCCGCGCCCTGCGAGGTGTCGCGCGTGAGAGCAGCTGCCCCGGCAAAGTCGGCTCCCGAATCCGCAGGCTCGATCTGATCCAGCACGCGCCGAACGCCGGCGAGATCAGCCGAAGGAGCCGAGAGCAGACGCTCGGCCGGCGATGCAAGCGTGATGATGGTGGCGCGATCGCCCCGCGCCGAATCCAGCTCATCCAGCATCCGCGCCGCATGAACCTTTGCAGTCGCAAGCTCGCTCTCTGACGCGGCTCCGCCCGTGCGGGCCTGCGATGCGAGGCTGTTGTCGATGACGATGGTCAGGTCCTGCGCCCTGCGGCTGTCGGCCGGCCTCGCGCCGGCCAGCATGGGCCGGCCCACCGCGAGCGCGAGGCAAAGCACCGCAAGCGTCCGGGCTGCCAGCAGCAGGATCTGTTCCAGCCGCAACCGCTTCCGGTGCCGCTTAAACGCCTCGAGCACGAATTTCATCGCGCCCCATTCCATCGGCTTGCGCTTCCGCCGGAAAAGCAGGTGGATGATGATCGGCGCCGCGATGCACGCGAGCGCTGCGAAGGCAAGAGTTGGATTCAGGAAGGCCATCAGGGGGATTGTGCGAACGAATCGGTCCGAAGGATCAACCAAAGTGCAACGGCAAGGTACTCATGCCGTGCTCATACTCATGCAAGGTGCTTCTTGATCTGCGCGTTCCGCCTCGACACAAACTGCGCGAGCGCGGGCCCCAGGAAATCGTGTGTGTTGACGAGTGTGTAGTCGTACCCCATCCCGCGGAGCAATGCTCGCAATTTCGAGTTGTGCTCTTCGAGAGCCTCCAGATATCCTTTGCGGATCGCCCTCGGATCAATCCGCAGCATCGACTCCCCTTCCAACCCCTCCAGCAGCACGCCGCCGGAGTTCTCCTTCAGGTCAAACTCCAGCTCCGCCCGGTCCATGATCTGGAACGCCATCACGTCGGCCTGCGCGTGTCGCGTGCGCGCGAGCGCTTCCTTGATCATGTCGAGGTCCATGAAAAAATCGCTCACGATCGCAAGAATGCACCGGTTCGTGATCTGCGCGAACGTCTCGTCGATGGCTCTTCGTAAGTCGCTCGATCGGTTCGCCGAACCCTCTCCCGGTGCCGGAGTCCTTCGCGCCGGGTGCGACGAGAGAGCGCCCACGATCTGCCTCCACGTTCCCTGGCTGCTCGACCGCTTCAGCACCAGCCTCACCCGCTCATCGAACATCTCGAGCCCGACACGATCACCCTGCCGGAGCGTGATGTACGACAATGCCGCGGCAAGCGCCGTCGCATGGTCAAACTTGCTCCAGTGCGTCCGCCCGTCCGGGCTTTTGTCCCGCCCCGCTCCCGACGCCTCCGCAAACGAGCGACTGCCGTACGACATCGAACCCGAGCAATCGACCATCACGATGAGATCAAAGTTTGTTTCCTGCTGGTACTGCTTCAGGTGGAGCTTGTCCGAACGGGCAAAGACCTTCCAATCGAGGTGCCGCAGGTCATCTCCGGGCGAGTACGGCCGGTGCTGCGCAAACTCGACCGAGAACCCCTGATACGGCGAACGATGCTGCCCGCTCGACAGTCCCTCCACGATCATCTTCGCCCTCAGCTCGAAACTCGACAGCCGCGCCAGCGTCTGCGGATGCAGATAGAGCGAAGCCTCGGTCGCTGCCGAAGCCATCGACTGCGTGCCGGCCGCGTTTGGGGCGGGTTGTGGGGGGGTGTCCAAGTGCCTGCGTGCCTCCGTGCGTGCTCATCCTATCGGTTCGGCCAATCGTCGCCGCCTGCGGATGTTCGTGCCCGAACACTCTTTATCCGGGGCGACACGCCACGGGTGCGATATTCCTCGTACGATGCCCGAACTCGGAGCGATCATGAAAACGGGCCAGCGGATCGTGATTCTGTTGACGGTTCTGATGGGGCTGCTTTCCCTGCCCCTGGGCGGCTGCGAGAACAAGCTAACCCGCGAAAACTACGACAAGATCCAGGTCGGCATGTCCGTCGATCAGGTCACGGCCATCCTCGGCCCCGGCGAAAAAATCGTCGAGGGTGCCGGCAAGAAACTCGCCGAAGGAATGCTGGGCGACATCACCATGGCGCAGCAGCGCCAGAATCAGAACCAGATCAAGCAGGGCTTGGGCGATCTAGTCAAGAACCGCGACGCCCAGACCCAGCGAGAAGCCGAGGGAGGTGCCCCGCCGGCTCATCCTGCAAGCCAGCCCCAGCCACGATCGGGCGCTCCATCCGCCACCATCGCGCAGGTGCCGCCAACGCCCGCCGCCCCGCCCGGAAGGCCGCCCGTCCGCGATCGCTGGATATGGAAGGCCGATCGCATCGAGATCACGGTCGATTTCTCCGACGATCGCGTGACGACGAAGAATCAAGATGGGCTCTGAATTGCTTTGACCCGCGGGAAATGCGAATCGGGAGGGCATCGGATCCAGAATCGCGCAAGCATGCGCCCGAGATTCAATACAGATTTGATGTCGATGTGCCTCGTTGATGCGAGGACGGCGGTAGATGGTTTACTTAAAGAATTGAATGACCCTGCGCTCGACGAGGGCGATGCGGGAGCGCTTGCCAGTGACTACGAATATTTGTTGTACAACATCGCTCTGTCATGGCATGCAGGATGGATGACATCTGAAGAATCTCGACAACTCTCGCCCGCGGAATATCGGAAGCTGGCAAATCAGATTCCGAACTTCGGACTTGAATTCACGCTGTCGAACGACATCATGAAGTGATTTGGTCGGCGCGGGCGCTTGGCTATTGCCGGGCGTGTTCGCCCGTGTCATCCTTCCCCACAAACTCCTGCACATAGCTCTGAAAGTCATCGTGCAGAATCTTCATCGACGGATTCCGCAACATCTTCTTGAAGCTGGCTTCTGCGGCGATGATCCGGAATCGCTTGACCCACGAGTCAAAGTACTCGTCCGAGAGTTGCCCGTGCTCGTGGCTGTACCACGCGATCTCGAAGAGCGAGAGCTGCATCAGGTTGAAGAAGTAGTAGCGGATCTCGTCGTCGCTGCTCAGGTTCCGCACATCGTCCGTGTAGACGTTGGCGAGCTTCGGGTTCTCCACCCGCATCCGCCGGAGCGACATCTGCAGCTCGACAAGCTTGGTGAAGTTCGCGACGTGCGTGGCCTTGCGCGCGTAGTAAAACTGGAACGCCGCGAAGATCAGGCCGCCGCCGATGGAGAGCGACGAGATGGTCTGAAGGATGATCGCCGCCAACTGAAAGTTCGGGTTCATGTTGGAGCGATTCTTGGCTCCGCATTCCGCTCATCCAGGGCTCGCGCGGAACCGTCCAGGCCGGGTTATCAACACGGGGATTGGGGTGGCTTTCCGAGCCCGTTTGTGTCAGAATGCCCGGGCGACCCGTGGCGCATCTGAACGCAAGTCCGGAAATAGCAAAGAATTGGATCATCAAGACGACAACATCCCGCATGCTTCGCATTCTCGGGTCCAGGAGATCGCCCGCAAAGTCGCTTCTGCGCCCGTCGATCGCCGCCGCGAGGTGCTCGAAAGCGAATGCGACGGCGACCGTGTCCTCCGTTCGCGCGTCGAATTGATGCTGCTGCGCCAGGATCAGGTGCAGACCATGGCGGAGCGGCCGAGAGAAGAAATCCCGCTTTCGACCGCCGCGGATTTTTCCGGCTCGCCCCGCATCGGCCGATACGCCATCTCGCGTATCCTGGGCGAAGGTGGAATGGGTGTTGTCTATCTCGCGGAGCAGGATCGCCCCAAGCGCACCGTCGCGCTCAAGGTCATCCGTCCCGGCTTGCTGACGCCCCGCTTGCTGCGGCGTTTCGAGCACGAGTCGGAAACGCTCGCCAAGCTTCAACATCCGGGCATCGCGCAGATCTTCGAGGCCGCGACGCACGACCTGCCAACCGGCCCGCAGCCGTACTTCGCGATGGAACTCGTCGAGGGCCGGCCCCTCACGCTCTACGCGGTCGAAAATCATCTCTCGCTCAAACAGAAACTCGAACTCTTCCGCAAAGTCTGCGACGCCGTGCAGCACGCCCACCAGAAGGGCATCATCCACCGCGATCTCAAGCCGAGCAACATCCTTGTCACCGCTTCGGGCCAGCCCAAGATTCTCGACTTCGGCATCGCCCGCGCCACCGATGACTCCTCTCAGTCGCCCGCCGCGACCATGCGCACCGAGGCCGGCACGCTCGTCGGCACGCTGCCCTACATGAGCCCGGAGCAGGTGAGCGACCCCTCCGGCGTCGATGTGCGCTCCGACGTCTTCACGCTCGGAGTCATCCTCTTCGAGCTTCTCGCCGGGAAACTGCCGCACGCCCTCGATACCCACACGCTACCCGAGGCCGTGCGGATCATCAGCGAAGCCGAGGCCCCGTCGCTCCGGGCCATCGACCGCACCGTTCCCGCCGATATCGCGACCATCACCGCCAAGGCGATGGAAAAAGACCGCGCTCGGCGGTATCAGAGCGCATCCGACTTCTCCGCCGACATCGGCCGCTACCTCAACAACGAGCCGATTCTCGCCCGCCCGCCGAGCCGAACCTACCGGATGCGGAAGTTCGTCCGGCGCAATCGCGCGCTCGTGCTCGGCATCACGCTCACGATGCTTGCGCTCTGCGCAGGTGTCATCGGTACGGCCTGGCAGGCCGCCGCCGCAACCCGCGGCCGGAACCTCGCCGAACAGCGCGGCGTCGAACTCGAAGCCCAGAAGCAGATCGCCGAGCAGGAGGCCGCGACCGCCAAAGCCACCAACGAATTCCTCACCGGCATGCTCGCTTCTGCAAGCCCCGAAAGCGAAGCCAGCGGCAAACTCACCGTGGCGGAAATGATCGACCTTGCCGCCGCCCGGCTCAGCGACGGCAAGACCTCACCCCGCGTCGAAATCCCCGTTCGCACCACGCTTTCAACCACATATCGGGCCCTGGGCCGAACCCAGGAAGGCCTCGCGCAGGCCGAACTCTCTCACAAACTCGCGTTGCAGGAGTTTGGGTTGGACTCCCCGGTTGAGCTCGAGGCTCGGCGCAGTCTCGCCGTGGCGCTTTCCGAATCGGGGCGCGTCGAAGAATCCGAGAAACTCTGCCGCGAGGCTATCGCGATCTATGAGAAAGATCCGCAGAAATTCGAGCTCGAACTGGCACACGCCCAGGCCGAACTGGGCAAGTACCTGACCGAGCGGGGCATGCTCAAGGAATCGGTCGAGACATTCCGAGTGGGCATCGCGGGCCTGAAAAAGCACCTGACCGATCGCGATCGCAATCTCCAGTCCGCCGTACACAACTACGGCTTCGCGCTCGTTGCCGCCGGAAACCTCGAAGAGGGCGAAAAGGCCGTGCGCGAAGCCCTGGCGATGTGCGAGAAACAGTTTGGTCCCGATCACGTCGCCGTCGCCTACGAACTCAACACTCTGGCAAACACCCTCCAGCGCATGGGCAGAACCGAAGAAGCCGCAGCACTCCACGAGCGCACGCTCGCCATCCGGCGCAAGCGCCTTCCCCCCGATCATCCCAGCGTCCTGACGTCGATGGCCAACGTCGCGTCGACGTACATCTCGCTGGGCCGACAGCAGGAGGCGATCCCCCTCCTCCGCGAGGCGGTCGATCGGCAGAAGGCCGTGCAGGGCGAGACCAATCCCAAGACTCTCACTGCCATGAGCAATCTCGCCTTCGCGCTCGAAGACCTGAAGCAGTTCGACGAATCCGAAGCGATCATGCGCCGCGTCGTCGAAATCCGGCGCCGCGCCAACTTCGAAGATCCGGAATCCTGGAGCCAGATCAACAACCTCGCCACCATGCTGGTCAACCGGGGCAAGGCCGCCGAAGCCAAACGCCTCTACGCCGACCTCTTCGCCGCCGCAGGCGGCAAACTCCCTCCCGAGCACTACGCCCGCGCCATCTTCCGCAACAACTACGGCGAGTGCCTCGTCATGCTCGGCGAATACGACCTCGCCGAAAAGGAACTGACCGAGAGCCACCAGATCATCGAAGCCTTCTTCAAGCCGGGGCACCCCCGAGTCAAAAAATCGCTGGATCGGATCGCGGAACTGCAGCGCCGCTCCGGCAAAGCCCCGTCAGCCGAGGCCGCTCCAGAAAAGAAGTAACCGTCCCCCGGCGCACGCGCATTCAGCGAATTCGCCGCCCGATTACCCGCCCCGCGTCGCCTCGATCGCCGCGCGGATCTTCGCCGGAATCTCTGCTTTCTTCCCGGCGGAATAGTCGTACGTCACAACCGTCCCCCGCCCGATCGCCGCGACCTCGTTCGTCTTCTTGCTGACCACGGCGTGCGCCAGCGTGAATCGATCGTCCTCGATCGAAAGAAGTTTCGTATCGACGCGCACCGTGTCCGGAAAAACCAATGGCTGGCGAAACCGCATCTCCACAAACTGCAGAATGAAACCGACTCCGGTCTCATCCCGCAGCGCGTGGCTCCCGCACCTGCGAAGAAAATCGATCCGCGCGATCTCGATATAGCGGAAAAAGACCGCGTTGTTCACGTGCCCGAGCGCATCCATCTCGCCCCACGCGATCGGGATCTCGATCGAGGTGGTGGCGGGGTGAGCAAGAGTCGTTGTCAGTTCGAGTTGTGGCATGAGATTCGAAACGAGAATGCTACAGCAAAATCTGAAGGTCCAGGATCACGTGGGCAATCATCAACGGAAGCAGACGCGGCTTCCAGAGAAAGAGCGACCCATGCACCATTCCGATCAGGAAAATGCACCCGACGGCGTAGAAGCCCTGATACGTGTGGTAGGAGGCAAACATCGCCGCGACGGCGAAAACAGGCGCCGATTGACGGCCGGAGATGTTTCTCAGCCGCGTAAATAGCAGCCCCCACAGCACAATTTCTTCGGCGCATCCATTCGCCGCGGCATGAGCAAACGCGGCGGCTCGCTGCAGCCCCGACACGGGCTTCGCAAACTCATACGACTCGCTCGGGGTCGGGTAGAGAGACGGCGCAACGTTGTAGAGGAGGATTGCAAATCCGTAGGCCAGCAAACTGGAAACCACGAGCGCGGAAGCTGCGAGTCCAAGGTCAAGGCCGACGCGTGGGCGGACAAACCCGAATTCCTTCCAGCCCTCTCCGCTTCTCCACATGACGAAAAGCGCAAAGCTCAAAATCGAAACAGATTGGGCGAATCCCGCCCCATACGTCCAGACAAATCCCGCGTCCTTGCCGGGCGACGTGCCCATAGACGACGCAAGCGATCCGACGAGCGCCGGAAGGATGCATACGGCGAACGTTGCGAAGGCTTCGACGATCCAACGGACTCGATCCCGTGCTGGATCGGGCATGGAAGCGACAGATATCTGTATATCCGACATGGGCGAACAGCCTACACAGTAACCGGCTTCTTCGCCTTGCTCTCATTGAGCAACCGACGCAGCACCGTGTGCAGCACGCCCCCGTTCCGGAAGTACTCCGCCTCCACCGGCGTATCGATGCGGCAGCGCGTCACAAATTCCAGCACCTTCCCGTCCGCACGCGTCGCCGTCACCTTCACATCACAGCGTGGCTCCACCAATCCCTCCGAATTCACCGGCAGATGGATGTCGAACGTCTCATCGCCGAGCAAACCCAGCGTCGCCGCCGTTTGCCCTTCCATGAAATTCAGCGGCAGAACGCCCATCCCCACCAGATTGCTCCGGTGGATGCGCTCGAAACTCTCGCTGATCACGGCCTTCACGCCCAGCTGCAGCGTGCCCTTCGCCGCCCAGTCGCGGCTTGAGCCCATCCCGTAGTCCTTGCCCGCCAGCACAACCAGAGGCGTGCCGTCCTTCTTGTAATTCATCGCGGCGTCATAAATAAAGCTGATCTTGCCCGCGCCCGTCTTCGACATATCCCGCGTCCAGCCGCCTTCCTTGACCTTGCCCGTCGCCGGATCAACCGCGAGCTTGTTCTTCACGCGGATGTTCGCGTACGTGCCGCGGGTCATGATGATGTCATTTCCCCGCCGCGTGCCGTAGGTGTTGAAGTCCGCCTTCTTGATGCCCAGGCTCTTCAGGTATTCACCCGCCGGCGAGTTCTCCGCGATGTCGCCGGCCGGACTGATGTGATCCGTCGTGATCGAATCGCCAACATACGCCAGCACCTTCGCGCCGCGAATCGGCTTCGGGGCAGTGGGGGTCGCCGACATCCCATCAAAGAACGGCGGCTTGTGGATGTACGACGACTTGTCGTTCCACGCGTACGAATCGCTCTTCGAGACCGGCACCTTGTTCCACTGCTCGTTCCCTGTGAACACGTTCGCGTACTGCGAGCGGAACTGTTCCGGGCTCAGGCACCGGCTCTTGACATCCTGTACTTCCTTCCAAGTCGGCCAGATGTCTTTCAGGTACACCGGCTTGCCATCCTTCGACTTCCCCAGCGCTTCCGTCGCGAGGTCAATCGCCACGCTGCCCGCGATCGCGTACGCCACGCACAGGGGCGGGCTCGCAAGGTAATTCGCCTTGACGTTCGGATGCACGCGCCCCTCAAAGTTGCGGTTGCCGCTCAGCACGCTCGCGACAATCAGGTCGCCCGTCTTGATGGCCGTCTCGATCTCTTCCTGCAGCGGCCCGGAGTTTCCGATGCACGTCGTGCACCCATACCCCACGGTGTAGAAGCCGATCGCTTCCAGATCTTCCGACAAATTCGCCTTGTTCAAATACTCGGTCACCACCTTGGAACCCGGCGCGAGCGAAGTTTTCACCCAGGGCTTGCGCGTCAATCCGAGTGCCCGCGCCTTGCGTGCGACCAATCCTGCCGCGATCAAGACATCCGGATTGCTCGTGTTCGTGCAGCTCGTGATCGCCGCGATCACCACATCGCCGTGATGCATATTGAACGACTTGGCTCCCAGCGCCACCGGTACACCGATGCATCCCGAATCGCTCGGGGTTCCATCCGGGGGAACTTCCGGCTTGCTCGGGCTGCCACCCTCGCCGACGAAACGGGCGACATTCACTGCCGCCGGCGGAATCTGCTTTCCAAAGCTGTCCGTCAGTTCCTTGTTCCACGCTGCTTTGACATCCTTCACCAGCACGCGATCCTGAGGCCGCTTCGGCCCAGCCATCGACGGCTGCACCGTCGAGAGATCAAGCTCCGAAACGTCCGTGAACTCCGGCTCCGGGCTCCCCGGCGTCCAGAACATGCCGTTGGCCTTGCAATACGCCTCGGTCAGCGCCACCGTCGCCTCATCGCGTCCCGTAAATCGCAGGTAATCGAGGGTTGCCTGATCGACGGGGAAGAACCCCATCGTCGCGCCGTATTCCGGAGCCATGTTCGCGATCGTCGCGCGATCCGGCACGCTGAGTGCCGCGAGACCTTCGCCGAAGAACTCGACGAACTTATCCACCACGCCCTTCTTGCGGAGGATCTGCGTCACCGTCAGCACGAGATCCGTCGCCGTCGTGCCTTCCGGCAGCTTGCCCTTCAGGCGGAACCCGATCACTTCCGGCGTCAGCATGTAAATCGGCTGACCGAGCATCACCGCCTCGGCCTCGATGCCGCCAACACCCCAGCCCACCACGCCCAGCCCATTCTCCATCGTCGTGTGGCTGTCGGTGCCGACGCACGAATCCGGATACACCACCGTCGCGCCATCCTGCTGCTTGGTCAGCACGCACGTCGCGAGATATTCGAGGTTCACCTGGTGCACAATCCCCGTCGCCGGCGGCACAACAGTAAAGTTGTTCAGGCTCTGCTGTCCCCACTTGAGAAACTCATACCGCTCGCCGTTGCGC
Organism: Phycisphaerales bacterium; assembly: GCA_016793015.1. GTDB lineage: Bacteria > Planctomycetota > Phycisphaerae > Phycisphaerales > UBA1924 > JAFEBO01. The sequence continues at coordinate 3,634 of JAEUJD010000200.1, read as the reverse complement.
TCGAATTCCTTGTTCGCGTTCACCGTCAGCGCCGTCCCGAACGAAGTGGGGGGCCCGAACGCATCCACCTGCACGCTGTGATCGATCACAAGATCACACTTCACCAGCGGATTGATCAGTTTGGGTTCGCCCCCGAGCGCCTTCATCGCATCGCGCATCGCCGCGAGATCGACAACGCAGGGGACGCCAGTAAAATCCTGCAACACCACCCGCCCCGGCATGAACGGAATCTCTTCCTTCGCCGGGCTCTTGGCGTTCCAGTTCGCCAGACCCGAAACGTCATCCGCCGTCACAATGAACCCATCCAGGTTCCGCAGCATCGACTCGAGCAGCACCTTGATCGAGTACGGCAGCTTGTCGACGTGCCCGATGCCGGCCTTTTTCAGGGCTCCAAGGTTGTAGTAGCTGTACGTGCCGTGCTTGGTGCTGAGGGATGCTTTGGAATTGAAGGGGTCTTGGAAAGCCATGGGTATGTACCTCGCGTGAATCGACCTGGAAGAGAACCACGATCAGAACGCTCAACCGTAGCCGACTATCGGCATGAATCGAATCGATTCAGATTACGTGTCTGATAGAGTCTGGTTATGATGATTTGCCGCTCTTAGCGTTCACTTCCTGATGCCCGATGCCTATTGCCTGATGCCTTCCAATGGAACTCACCCAACTCCGCTATTTCCGCGAGATCGCCAAGTCCGGCCACATGACCAAGGCCGCCCGCACGCTCGGCGTCTCGCAGCCCGCCCTCTCCGCCATGCTCCGCAAGCTCGAAGCCGAAGTCGGCACGAGCCTGCTCCACCGCACGGGCAAAGGCGTCGAGCTCTCCGAAGCCGGCAAGGTCTTCCTGCGCCACGCGGATGAATCCATCCGCCGCGCCGATGAAGGTCTGCACGAAGTCCGGCGCCTCACGGGTTTAGAAACCGGCTCGATCCGCGCCGGCGCCGGCGCAACCGCTGCGTCGTACATCCTTCCCTCCGTCGTCAGCGACATGCGCCGCGCCCACCCCGGCCTCAAGTTCTACGTGCGCGAGATGGGCTCTTCCGCCATCGTCGAAGCGATCCTCAACGGCGAACTCGATCTCGGCATCGTCACGCTCCCCATCCGAGGCGTCGGCGGCAAGCAACTCGTTCTCCGCAGCCTCGTCGATGATGAACTCCGCCTGATCACGCCCCCGCGCCACAAACTCGCGAAGGAAACTTCGTTCCGCTGGTCCGACCTCAAAGGCGAATCCGTCATCGGTTTCGAAGCCGGTTCCGCCGTCCGCGAAGTCGTCGACCAAGCCGCGGCAGCTTCCGGCATCACCCTCGACGTCGTCATGGAACTCCGCTCCATCCAAAGCATCCAGCAAATGGTCGCCGCAGGCGTCGGCGTCGGCTTTGTTTCTCGATTAAGCGACGCACCAAAACGACTGCCATCCCTCACGCCCAAAGGCGAACCCCTCGTGCGCGAACTCGCCATCGTCCGCCGAAGCGATCACACCCCAAGCACCGCCGTCGCCGAATTCGAACGCCGCCTGCTCAAGTATGCCGAGACTCTCCCCGGCCATCGCAAACCCACGCGTCCGAAGTGATTCTGGCACTCCCGCCCAAGCCCGAAGTCGAATCACATCAGTCTCTGAATCTCTCAGTCTCTCGTCTTGGTGTCCCTCTGCGATCTCTGTGTGCTCTGTGGTAAATTCCTCCTCTCCCAATCCCGACAAGGTCGCTTCCATGCCCCTGACCATCCGCACAGCCACGCCGCAAGATGCGCCAGCCCTCGCGCTCCTCTCCACCCAACTCGGCTACCCCGTCACCCCCGAGTTGATGCACTCTCGCCTCACCCACACCCCCGACCCCAACCGATCTCTCTTCGTCGCCGAACAAGACAACCAAGTCCTCGCCGCCCTCGAAGTCGCCATTATGTTCGCCTGGGAATCCGGCGACTGGGCCGAGATCCGAGGCCTCGTCGTCCTCGACACCGCCCGCTCCCAGGGCATCGGTGCCGCCTTAGTCGAACACGCAAAGCAATGGACCCGAGCCCAAGGCCACACCAAACTCCGAGTCCGCACCAACGAGACACGCACCCGCACCCACCGGTTCTACGAACGCCTCGGCTTCACCAAAACCAAGTCCCAGCGTGTCTACGACATCCCGCTCTGACTCCTCAGGCCGCTTCAGGCGCCTTGCTCGCTATCAGGCCACAGCGTCACGGGGAAATGAACCAACACCCGATCGCCTATGCCGCCTCCAAAACTCCATGAAGCTTCGCCACGGCCCCCCAAGCCTGAAAGGCTTGCAGAATCTAGCCGTGGGTGGAGCGAGTTCCGCCGAGCGACACCCACGGTAAGACGCGCAGTGCCTTTGCACCCCGAAGGCGGTGCCACCCGCATCGCGCTGGCACGATCAAACACCTTCCCGACGACGCCTTACACGTCGCCATTGCAATCCTCACACGCCAGGATGTTCTCGTCTCCTGGAATTTCAAACACCTCGTAAACCAGCGCCGGCGTGCGGCCATCGACGCGCTCAACATCAGCATCGGTCTTCCCACAATCGCTATACTTCCGCCGCCGGAACTCTGAGATTCGCCAATGGCATCGCAGCCTCCCATCCCAACACCCACCTCGCCCGCATACTTTGACTACACGCGCGCTGCGCACGCGGCGAACCTCTCCGAGAGCGATCTGCGCGCCCTGATCGCGATATTCGAGAGCGACTATCCCAACGATCTCATGCTGCGCGAACTGCACGTCCTGCGTGCCTGCAACGCGATCGTTCGTGGCCTCACGACAATCAGGCAGGTTCTCGGTTCATCGAGTTCGCAGGCGGCCTAGAAGTTCGGCGATTCTCGCAACGTGTTGTTGAGGTTCCCATGGACTGCACTCGCCTTCCGGAAGGAAGGTTCAAACGGTCCCATGTTTCAGCCACCCAGGGTTCACCGTGTTGCGCAGAATGGAGCGATACCTCTTCAGCCGCTGGTACGACTCGTCGTTGAAAGATCTCGTGATCTATCAATGCCTTCTCGCTTTCAGCCTCGGCCTCTTGCTCTTGCTTTGGAAATTTGCCGGTTTCCCCACGAGTTACCGAGGCCAAACCCTTACACCCGAAGCAGGAAAGGTCATCGCGCGTCTTGTGGGGGGCCTGAACCTGGTCGCGTTCGCGATCAACTCCTGCTTCATCTGGCGCGCACTCAAGCATCGCCGAGCCGACGACGAACCCTGGTCGCGTGAGTGTCCGAAATGCGGCTACTCACATTCAGGCCTTCCCTTCGACTCGAAGTGTCCCGAATGCGGATTTGAGTCGAGGTCCGCCGCGCGTCAACGCCTGCTCGATCAACCCATCGAACTGGCGGAAAAACCGGGCGACGACCACTCCCGGCCGGGCTGAACTCCTCGCATCCCCCGGAAGGCCAAAAAATCTCCAAAATACCAAACAAACCCCTTGCAAATCTGTTCGGGTTCTGATAGAATACCCGGCATGTCTGCACTACCCCTCCCTACCCACCCGTCCGATCCCTTCCGCCTCTCACCCCCCAATTCCGGACACGATTCCGGGCCCGAATCCCCGCCCCCAAACCCCGCCCCCCCCCCCCCGCCCAACGCCCCCCACCCCACCCCCCAGCCCACCCCCCCCCCCCCCCCCCCCCCCCCCCCCCCCCC
>JAEUJD010000179.1 GCA_016793015.1 Phycisphaerales bacterium | reverse complement strand
GGGGGGGTGGGTGGAGCAAGTTCCAGAGTGTGCAGGGGACGCGGGAGCAACCGCCCCGCTTCGCTTCGGGCTTGAACAGCATGGCGCAGGCGTCCGGAGTGCGATTGACAGGAAATCTGTCATGCGGGGCTGATCGAAGCCTGGGAATGCAGCCCGCAAATTTTGACACCTCGAATACCATCCTTTCCGGCGTTCATCCGGGCTCGAAAGGAACATTCCGATGCGTGCGTTCATTCTCTCGTCGTTTGCAGTTGCCGGAAGTCTTGCGGTTTCCGGCGCGTCGGCGCAGACGGTCGTCTTCTCGAACGATTTCAACGGAGCGATCCCGCCGCAGGTCGATCCTGGGGTGGCGACTATCACCGGCGTGCAGTTCTACGCGGGGCTCGGGCCGGCCGGGAATCAGTTCGGGGGCAGTTTTCTCCGGAGCGCGACGGGCAACTCCGTGACTCTCACCCTCACAGGCCTCCCGGCACACTCGGCGCTCAGCATCGATTTCCTCTTCGCGGCGATCGATTCGCTCGACGGAACCGGCTCGTACCCCGAAGGCGATTTTCTCCGCGTGAACGTGGATGGCAACACGATCTTCCGCGAGTCGTTCGCGAACGCGACGGCGGAGCAGGATCAGTCGTACGTCCCGGCGCCCGGTGTGCAGCTCGCTCGCAGAATCGATCTCGGCTTTTCCGGCCCGGGCAGTTACTACACGGACAGCGCGTACAACATGTACAACGAGCCGCGGTTTCACAACATCGCGCACACGGCATCCAGCGTCACGATCTCGTTCCTGATGGAAGGGCCGGGCATCCAGCCCCTGGACGATGAATCGTGGGCGATGGACAACCTGCGGATCACCCTGCTCGGCTCGAATCCCTGCCCCGCCGATTTCAATCACGATGGCTATGTGGAAGATGCCGACTTCACCATCTTCGTCGTCGGATACAACATCCTCGACTGCGCCGATCCTTCTATGACAGCCGGTTGCCCGGCGGACATCAACGGCGACGGCGTTGTTGATGACTCGGATTTCATTCTGTTTGTGGTGGCGTACAACGAACTGGTTTGCCCGTGAAGGCATGTGATACGGGTTCCATTTGATTTTTGCTTGAAGGCGATTCTGCCGCGGGGACTGCCGAAACCCCCTCCGTCGCGCTCCGCAAAGCCTGCGCGATGCCACGTCCCCCTTTGGCAAAGGGGGAGGGCGAATGCAAAGGCATGCAAAATGCAATCAAAACTCGTGTGATGCGCGAATGAAAAAGGCCCGGATCGCTCCGGGCCTTTTCTCAATGCTTGAATTGTCGACTTGGCTTACGCGCGACGCCGGCGGGCGGCGACGAGGCCGGCAAGGCCGGCGAGGGCCAGCGAGCCCGGGGTCGGAACGGCCGTGATGACGCCGGTGCCGTCGGTGCCGAAGAGGAGCTTCACGTTGGTGATCTGGGCCTCGGTGAAACCGGAAGCGCCCGAGAACGTGAACGTCATCGAGCTCTGCACGAACGGATACTGCGATCCGCCGAAGGCGACGTTGGTGCCGTCAAAGGTGCCCGCGGCGACGATGCCATAGTTCGGAGCCGCGTTGCCGAGCGAAATCGAGCCGCCGTTGAACCAGCCGTTGAAGCCGGTCGTGGCGACGCCGTATTGATGCTGAGCGTTCGAAACCACGGCGCTCGTCCAGGAACCCGCCAGCGAGGGGGCCGCGGCATTGGTGGTCTTGCTGGTCCAGTAGGTACCGCCCGCCGTGATCGCGGTGCTGGTCAGCGAGAGCACGGTGGAACCGGAGCTGAAATTGAAGGTCACGCCGGTCATGGCGTTGCCCTGTGCGGTGGTTCGCGGAGCGGTCGTGTTCGTCAAAACCAAGGTCAGAATGTCCCCGGAAATGGTGAACTTCGCCGAGCCCGACGCATTGACGCCGACCTCAGGATTGATGCCAGTGCCAGTAAAGGTGACGCTCGCAACGGCGGACGATGCGATAGCAAAACCGGCCGCCATAGCGGCCAACGACAACGAATTCTTTTTCATATGCCTCTCTCCCAATACTCCCAGAATTAAATCGGAGGGCGGAAACCTCCGGTACCCCATTCCTTCGCTCGCAGTGTAAGCAAGGTTTCCGAAAGTGCCAACTCAAACTAAAAAATAACTTACTTACGACGTTGTTTTACAGTTCATTACACTCAATTAGGTTATGGCCACTTGTTCATTCCTGAAAGAGCGAGGTTTATCGGACATGTTGCTTATCGGACATGCCCTAGAACCACCAGCCTTGGCGGACGCACGCGATACGAAAAAACAAGCCCGATCGCTCGGGCTTGGAGGGAGCTGAGTTTGAGCTCGGATCAGCGGCGACGCTTGCGGACGGCCGCGAAAGCGCCGAGGCCAACCAGCGCCAGCGAACCGGGAGCTGGGACGGCCTGAATGACTCCGGTACCGTCGGTGCCGAAGAGCAGCTTCACCCCGCCGATCTGGGATTCGGCGACACCGGACACGCCGGTGAACGTGAAGGTCAGCGAATTCTGGACGAACGGGTACTGAGAGCCGCCGAAGGAAACCGAGCTGCTTCCTGTGAAGGTTCCAGCGGCAACGATTCCATAGTTGGGCGCTGAGTTACCCTTTGAAATTGAGCCCCCGTTAAAGGCACCGTTGAAGCCGCTCGTGGAAATGCCGTATTCGCCCAGGGGCGAGGAGCCGAGGACGGTGGTCCAGGAGCCCGAAAGGGCGGCGGAGCCGGACGACGCGGTCTTGCTCGTCCAGAGGTTGCTGCCGCCGGTCATATCGATGCTCGTGAGCGAGAGCACGGGCGCGCCCGGATTGATGTTGAACGCAACGCCCGTCAATGCGTTGCCCTGCGCTGCGGTGCGCAAGAGGCTCGTATTTGTGAGCACGAGGCTCAGAGTATTACCGGAGATGGTGAACATCGCCGAGCCGGAGGCGTTGGCGTTGCCCTCCGGGTTGTAGCCCGAACCCGTGAATGTCACGCTTGCCAGAGCGGAGGTTGCCATGCCCAGCGATGCAGCGATCAAGCCAGCAATAGTCGTTTTCATATGTTGTCACTCCGCGAGGTCCGAAAAAGCGGAAGTCAAAGTTTCATGGACTTCCGGAGGCAGCGGCCTCTCCTGAAACATGGATTGCGTTCTGCACACGGACCATCGGAGTTCGGACATCGACTCAACGGGTGTTCCGGTTGTACGGGTCGCCCGAGATCTTCCCCCGAGATCCATCGCGATCGAGGGTTCCGAGAACGTCCCATACCGAATGCCGGCTGGAACGAAGCACGACGAGCGCTTCATGCTCGCGGCGTTAATGCGGACGCGGCCGACAGGTTGTTTCGAGCGAGTTTCGTGGCTCGCCTCGCGATTGCGAGGGAGGCTGCGCGAAGGAGGATTCGGGTGTAGCCCCGGCGGCCCCATCCGCCGGGTACTGGCTCGAAGACGGCGGGATGCGCTTCGACAAGTTCGCTCTGTTGTTCTGGGGTGAGCTTCACGACTGCGACTCCGCCCGGAAGATTGCCCTTCGCATCTTCATCGCCTTCAAAGGGGAGTGTCGCGAAGATCTTGTCGTTCACGCGGAAGTCGGCGTGACCCATGTGGGAGCCCTCGATCGCGTGGGGCATGCTGAGCGCGAGTTTGCGGAAAGAGGCTTCGGTCATCGGCGGTCAGCATCGGGATGCTAACTCTCCTGATCTTCCTTGAACGACTCTGCCTCTTTGTGCAAGCCGTTTGCGGGCTTCACTTCCTCTGCCTTCTCGAAGGGACCGGGGGCTCGCGTGAGCAGCGAGACTCCTTCGGGCAGGTTTTCCGCAACGCGGGCGACGACGTCGCCGACGACGGCTCGGCTGAACGGGGTCCGCTGGCTCTTACCCATGATGAGCGTGTCGCAGCCGAACGTGACGGTGTAATCCAGAATCTCGCTCATGACGTCGCTGCTCGTCACATAGATGGGAACAAACGGGATGTTCGCCTCGCGGGCCAGCACGGCGGCGGTGCCGAGCGCTGCCTGGCCCTCGGGGTCGTCTTCGATCTTGGGAACCTGGCCGGGGACCATGTCCATGAGGCGCAGCGTGCGGACGTAGATGGCGAACAGGGTCGCCTTGCGGCGTTTGGCCATATCGACGGCGTACGCGGCCTGATCGCGACCTCTCGCGGCGAGCATGATGCGTGGGCCGGGGCCGGGGACTGCTGGCTGATCGCGGATCTGTGCGATCCAGCCGACAGTCGGCTCCGGGAGCGGGCTGGCGGCGATTCGGCGGGCACGCATGCGCACGAAGAATCGGGTAATCAGAACGGCCGTCACGATGACACCGGCGAAAATCGTGGCGTTGGGCTTGGCGACGACGATCGTGAGGAAGATCACGGCCATGAGTGCCGCGAGGCTCCAGAGGCCGATGCGTTCGTACTTGCCGATCGCGAGTTTGCTGTTTGCGGCACACGAGAACAAGTTGATGGTGATCGCCCCGACCACTCCGATGGCGTAGAGCTCGCCCAGAGCCTTGACGTCGGCTTCGACCATGAGCAAAACTGCGGGCGCAGCGCAGGCGATAATCAGGGGGAGCCAGGGGACACCGGAGTAGTTGAGCCTTGTGGCCAGGCGCGGCAGTTCGCCATCCTGCGCGAGCGAGTACTGCACCGAGACCATGGCCATGACTGCGGTGTTGACGGCAGAGAGCAGCAGCAGCCCGAAGATGATGCCGGTGATGATGCCGAAAACCTGGCCGGTTCGCTCACCGAACTGGCGCGACGCGGTTTCGATCGCGACGAGTTTCATCGCGGTGTCGCGGTATTCCTTGACCTCGGCGGGGACGTTTTCCGGGGCGAGGCGCTCGACCTGCTCGTACTTCACATAGTCGGGAACCACACGATCGCGGATGGCGGGCATGGCGCTGAGCGCAACGCCGAAGATCAGGTTCAGCAGGACGACTTCGCAGAGCACAGGCCAGATCGTGCGTTTGGCGGTCTTGGCGACCGGGGCCTTCATAAGGCCGGTCATGTTCGCGACGGCTTCGAGGCCGGAGAGAGCGAGCACGATGCGGACGAGTGACTCCCACATCTGCCAGGGCGAACTCTGGCCACCATCGTGAAGGCTGACGCGTTTGATGCCGTCGCCAAGCCAGGGGAGGCAGAGGATCGCAATGAAGGCGGAGAGGCCGATCGAGAGCACCGCGATCACGAGAGCGAGGCGACCGGCGTTGCGGGCGCCGAGCCAGTTCACCACGCCGATGATGGCGATTGCCGCGACGGAGATGATGACGACTTTGGTCGAGCCGACGCCGAGATAATGGAATGCCTCGATACCGGACAACGCGGCCGTGACGATGTAATCGCATAGAAGCAGCGTTGCGCCGAGAACGGCGAGCGTGGGGCTCAGGCGGCGTGCGGCGGAATAGACGCCGCCACCATCGGGAAAGCAGCGGCAGACGACCGTGTAGGCCCAAGCGACTGCCGCCATGATGAGCGACATGGCGGCGAGGTAGAGGACCGAGGCGTGGGCGGTGTAGTAGAAGGCGAGGCCCAGGACGTAAAGGCGGCTCGTCCCCCAATCGCCAAAGAGCAAGGGCCCGGCGTGGTACCACTTCAGATTGCGTGGGGGTCGATTTTCTAGAACGAGCATTCGGAAGACTCGGAAACTGCCCTCGGACTGGCCGAGAGGGTAGCGGACGGCGGGGAATGGTGCTTGAGCGGCAAAAAATGCCGGCTGCTGGCTGCGGAGCGTCCGGCCACGATCCGCCGCGGCCGGGCCGGTTCATGCTAAAACACGTGCGTCACTGTCGAGCCGCGCTGCGCCTGTCGGGAGCCTCACCATGGAAGTCGAAGTCCTCTCCCGCATCCAGTTCGCGATGACGATCATGTTCCACTACCTGTTCCCGCCCCTTTCAATCGGGCTGGGGCTGCTGATGGTTTTTATGGAGGGGCTGTACCTCAAGACGGGGGATCGGCAGTATCACGTGATGACGAAGTTTTGGAGCCGCATCTTTGCGGCGAACTTTGCCATGGGGGTCGCGACCGGGATCGTGATGGAATTTCAGTTTGGAACGAACTGGGCGAACTATTCGCGGTTTGTGGGTGACGTTTTTGGGAGTGCGCTGGCGGCGGAGGGGATCTTCGCGTTTTTTCTTGAGTCGGGCTTTTTGGCGGTGCTGGTGTTTGGGTGGGACCGTGTCTCGAAGAAGATGCACTTCTTTGCGACGTGCATGGTTTCGCTGGGGTCGATTTTCTCGGCGGTCTGGATCATCATCGCGAACTCGTGGATGCAGACGCCCGCGGGGCACATCATCGATTCGGTGCAGAACCGGGCGGTGATCGTCGATTTCTGGGCGCTGGTGTTCAACCCGTCGAGCATGATCCGGCTGTTTCACACGCTGATGGGCGCGTTCATCCTCGGCGCGTTCTTTGTGATGAGCATCTCGGCGTTCTATGTGCTCAAGAACCGGCACCTCGATTTCGCGAAGAAGAGCTTTACCATCGCGCTCATCTTCGGGACGACGTGCAGCCTGATCATGATGTTCTCGGGTGATTTGCAGGCACGCGAGGTGGGGTTTCATCAGCCCGCGAAGCTCGCGGCGTTTGAGGGCGTTTTCAAGACTAAGCCGGGGCCGACGGGCATGTACCTTTTCGGTTGGCCGAATACCGAAACCGAAACTGTGGCGGGCGTTGAAGTGCCCTACCTGCTGACGTTCCTGATGTATCGGGATTTCAAGACGCCGATCATGGGGCTTGATCGGTTTCGGCCGGAAGATCGGCCGCCGGTCAAGATCCCGTTCATGACGTATCACCTCATGATCGGGCTGGGCGGGTTCTTTGTCGGCGTGACGTTGCTCGCGTCGTACCTGCTTTGGCGGGGCACGCTGTTCCAAACCCGCTGGCTGATGTGGGTTTTCGTCTTCGCGGTGCTCGGCGCGTATGTGGCGAATCAGGCGGGATGGGTTTCGGCTGAGGTCGGGCGCCAGCCGTTCATCGTCTACCCGAAGGTCGTGCAGCGGGCAGACGGGATGTTCGACATGATCGGCGGGATGCGCACGGTGGACGGCTTGTCGAATCGCAAAGTTGTGGTTGCGGGGCAGGTGCTGACTTCGATCATCCTGTTCACGCTTGTCTACATCCTGTTGTTCGCGGTCTTCGTGTTTGTGCTCAACACGAAGATTCAGCATGGGCCGGATGAGCCGCATGAGCCTCACGAACCGTCGCCTCTGCCGGCGGGAGGTGCAGGGGCATCGGGCGGCGGTGCAGGGACCGATTTCCTGAATGCCGCGGCGACGCTTGTGGATCGGCACGGGCAGACGCTCGCTTCCAACGAAGGCGAGAACCAGAAGGAGGAGGGACGCTAATGGAAACCACCACTCTCCAGATGTTCTGGTATGTGCTGCTCGGCATTTTGCTCGCTGGGTATGCGATTCTCGACGGATTTGACCTTGGTGTGGGCATCCTGCATCCGCTCGCGAAAGACGATCGCGAGCGGCGGGTGATGATGAACTCGATCGGGCCGCTGTGGGATGGCAACGAGGTTTGGCTGGTGGTGTTTGGCGGTGCGCTGTTCGCGGCGTTTCCGGTGGCGTATGCCGCGGCGTTTAGTGGGCTCTACTTGGCGTTCATGCTGCTGCTGTTCTGCCTGATTTTCCGGGGCGTCTCGATGGAGTTTCGGAGTAAGCGGCCCGAGCGGCTGTGGCGCAAGTTCTGGGATTTTGCGTTCTGCGCGTCGAGCACGCTCGCGACGTTCTTGTTCGGTGTCGCGGTGGGCAATTCGATGCACGGGTTGCCGCTGGGGGCGGACGGCGACTTTGTCTCCTCGGTTTCGCTGCGGCAGATGCTGCACCCGTTCCCGGTTTGCGTGGGGCTGTTCGCCGTGACCGCGTTTGCCCTGCACGGCGCGATTTATCTCAATATGAAGACCGAGGGCGAGTTGCACAAGCGAATCCGCCGCTGGATGTGGACGTGCTTCTGGCTGTTCCTGTTCATGTACATCGTGGTCACGGTCTTTGCGGTCCTCGCCATTCCGCGGGCCACAGCGAGTTTCCGGAATCATCCGTGGGCGTGGATCATCGTGATTCTGAACGTCCTGGCGATTGCGAACATCCCGCGTGCGATCTACCTCGGACGTCCGCTGCGGGCGTTCCTAACTTCGGCGTGCGTGATCGCGGCGTTCACGTTCCTGTTCGGGCTTGCGCTTTATCCGAATCTGATCGTGTCCTCGATCTCGCCCGAGTACGACCTTTCGATTCCGCGTGCAGCATCAACCGAGAAGACGCTGGGGATCATGGCGATCATCGCGTTCTTGGGCATGCCGTTTGTGCTTTCGTACACCGCGGTGATTTACTGGGTGTTTCGGGGGAAGGTTGTGCTGCATGACGATTCGTATTGACCTGTTCTCGCGCTGTCTGCCTCCCTCCCCGAGGGAGGGGATGGGGTGGGCGGGTGTTTACCTTCCTCATCCTTCCCGCATTTCTTGCACATGCTCGACGCGCCCATCCGCGTGAACTCGCAGTTCTCCAATTTTTTCCATGTTCGTCCCCGAGAACTCGCCGTAGCGAAAGGTCGTCTGCTGGTCATCGTGCGATTGGACGAGAAATGAGAGAACCCCCCACTTGTCGGGAATCGTTACCTTGTCGGCTGGCCCGAAGGCATGCTCATCATGCGGCGCGAGTCTGCTTGCCTTGCCGCCTGTTTTGACATTCAGTTCCCAAATGCCGGGAGGGCCACCCCGCAACCATACTTCTGCGAGTGCGCTGCCGACCTGACGGGCGGCCACGCGGACGCGATCAAAGATCAACTGATCGCTGGAACCGAGTTCATCTTCTTGCGTGAAAGTTCCGTCCGGCTGCCGTGCATCCGGGTCCAGTTCGTCGGCTGGAGCATCCTTGTGACGATCCTTCAAAGCGATAAGCAAGAGCAGTCCAACAACCGGAACGATAGTGATCAAACCTTGCCGCGGGTCCTGTCCTTTTCCAATCGCATAATTGATCCCGCCCAGCGTCATAACGCCTGCACCGACAACGAGGAACGCCGCGTCGGCAGGAAACGGAGTCGCCAAACCGAACACCTGAAACACGAGCCCAACGCCAACGCCGAGATTCGTCATGGCTTTGTGGTGTGCCAGCAAGATACCCCCCAAAGGCGCGAGAATATCCCAATCGTACATCGGTGGTCGATGAGGGTGTCCCATACGACGCAATTCGAGCCGGCGACCGCCGCCGCCGGCTCAAGGTTGCCCCACCTTCTACCCAGCCCAAAGCGACAGACGAAAGGAAATGCCCGCCGGGAAGTGCGGCGGGGCGAGCGCAAACCCTTGGTCAGTTACAGGACAATTGGTTGTACGCCGCGGCGAAGATCACGAAGTCGGAGTCATCGACAAATCCGTCCTGGTTCAGGTCCGAAAGACAGTCAAGTGGCATCGCCGGATCGGCGCAGTCGAGTGTGTTGTACGCGGCAGCGAAGGGAACGAAGTCGGAGTCATCGACTTGGCCATCACAGGTGAGATCGGCGACACAAGCGGTGAAGTTCGCGGCGTTACTCGTGATAGTCTCGCACGCGTTTGAAACGAGACATCGGAATTCGGATGCCGAGTTGCTCGGGTCGCTTGGGCACCCTTCGCAAGGCAATCTGATCAATGTGGCGGTTTGCGAACCGGAAGCGCTGAAGGCTGGGAGGCCGCTTTCCGTATTCAAGTTCAATCCATCAGCGACATCATTCCAATCAACCGTCCCTGAATGACGCCATTGCCACTGGTAGGACAATGCGGCACCGACCGCTGGAGCGGAAAAAGTGGCGCTCCCGGTAGAACACGGGGCTGAGGACGCTGGTTGCTGGACGAACTTCAACAAACTGGCGATCCAAACCACGGGCTTGTTGTTGTGAGTTCCAGTCCCGCACATTGTGAGGCCATCGGAGCTGATCCCGGTCGCCTGGGCCAACGACCAGCCGGTCGTGTTCAGGCAACGAGTTGGGAAGTATGTGTTGAGGTCAACCGCACCGAGAGTCGGCGTCCAGAGGAACGCACGATTGTTCATCGACCCGACCACTTTCGTCCCATCCTCGTTGACATCTATTGCGGAAGATGGATGGTTCGCGACCGACTGCATGCCGCCTTCCCTGGTCCAGCGGAAGGCAACACTAAACCCTCCACTGAGCAGATTACTTTGGCCGACGACGACTGAACCATCCGCACTGGTGGCATTCGCAATCGACGAGTTCGCGCCAACAAGTGTTCCGAGATCTTGCAATCCACCAATGCTCGTCCATCGGAATGCTCGGGAGTTTCCGCTCACTAAGTACCCGACGATGACATTGCCATCGGCGCTGATGCCCTGCGGATACAACGGCTGATCACCAATACCCTCCATGCCGCCGGCACTCGTCCAACGAAATGCCCGGTAGGCCCCCGCCGCCGTTGCGCTGTATCCCGTTACGACAGAACCATCGCCACTTACGCCATAGCCGTACGAAACAATCGACCCAAGTGTGCCCAAGCTCACCATGCCGTCTTCGCTTGTCCAGCGAAAAGCTTTGTTTTGGCTACCGGCGCCGCCCGGCGAATTCCCGACAATGACGGAACCGTCAAAGTTCACAGCCCTTGCGAATGCGCTACCCCCTCCCAAATTTCCGACGCTCACTGTTCCGATCCCAGCCGACCAGCGAAACGCATATATCGAGTTGTCCCGGCCAACAACGACCAAGCCGTCTCCGCTGAGCTGGGGCTGTGCCAAACCGAATCCCCACGGGTCAGGGATCGCCGTGATGCTCTGCGCCGACACGAGCGACGACATCGCCGACAGAATTACGGCGACGAATACGATCTGCCTAAGCGAGAGGCTCGCTGGGTCAAAAGTGCGTGTAAGACGCGACCGCAACCGTTGCCCGTCCACAAAGCATGCCCTGATTTTCATTCCGCGGCCTCCTTGGCGCGTACCGCAACCGGGACGCACCGTGATGTTCATGCGTGAAACTGGCCAAAGGCCGACACGAATTTTTGGAATTTTCTCTTGATGCTGGATGCACGCGGGCTTGGAGCCTGCGTCGGCAGTTGCATGGTGGCCAAGTTCCAGAAGACACGTACTTCGAGCGTGACAATCAATGCACACGGCAATTGCGAATGCAGGCGACGTACCGTCCGAAACACCGCGTGATGCAGAAACGGGCCTCGTAAGAGATCAATTCCCGCCGGAGGGTTCTCGACGCAGCTGAGTCGGCAACTTACGCCACACCGGGCACTTCCTCCTTGTTTCGGCTGAAGCCGCTGTTTGTTCGCCGCTAAAGCTCGCCCACGCGACCCCGGACTGTGAAGAGAGCGCTGTAGGTCAGTGTTCTGGGGTTGTGAAGGTGACTCATGAGCGCTGCGGACAGACGCGAAGCCCGCGACTCCGACCACCCGCGTGCTTGAAGCGCTATCACGACACCGTCCAATTTCATTTTCCACTCCGCCGCGCGATCTGGGTCGATCTTTCCCGCGATGAGGTGGTAGGGCCGTAAGTCGGCGACGACGCCGCGCATTCCGGCATCCACGAACAGCGTGTAAAGCGACAACCCCGCGCGCGGGTTAAAGCTACGGCCAAATGTGTGAAGGGCTTCCTGAATCTCTTCATCCAGTTCGTTCTCTCGCGGATAGTGCCAGATGCAGTTTCCGTCAATGTCGCTCACGCACACCGTCGCGCCCGGCTTGGTGACGCGGATCATTTCCGCGAGGGCAATCGCCGGCTCCTCCAAATACTCAAAAAGAAAGCGAGACCAACAGAGGTCGAACTCGGCGTTGGCCGCAGGAAGCTTTTCGGCGGCACCCTGCCGATACTCGATCCAGGGACGGTGCGAAACGTGTGCCTTCGCCTCTGACAAGCGGCGGGCAGAAACATCGACGCCAATGATTCGACCGCTCTCTCCGACGAGGTCGGCCATAATGCGACAAGTTGTCCCGGCGGCGCAACCAAGATCGAGAACTCGCATGCCTTGTTGGATGCCCGCCCATTCGAGCTGTTCGATAGTCAAGCCGCGGTCTGTTTTTCGCTCAACGCGCAGACCCTCTTCGGGCGTATGCATGATGTAATTCACGTCGCGGCTCCGTTTGTCGCGATGCGCTTGTGTCGAAGAGATGCTGAGAAGACACGGGAATAAAAGCTGTCAACGTGTTTGTACCATGCCGCGAAACCGGGCCGCAACCAGAGGGAGCGGCTGTATTTCTGGATCAGGCTCGCTCCGAGTGACAACATCACATTTCCGGCGCATTCATCGGTCGTCACGAGCATAATCGGCAACTCAAAGTCGTTATATGTCTCGGCCGCGACATTGACCAGGGCGGCGATGGCCCGCGTGTAGCGCTCGTCATCGAGATATGGATCGAGCCAGAGTTCGCAGCGGTTCTCCAGAAAAGAGAAACTCAAACCGAGAGGACCCCGGTATGCGGTAGCAATCCCAATAGGGTCTGGAATGCCCTTTGCGGTTGCGATGAACACGCGCCGGTAGCGGCGAAGGCCGACTTCCTTGTACTGCTCGTCGAGTTGGGCGAGTTCGATGTCGCCGCAGGTCCACTCGTCGGCGTTGGCCTGCACACAACCGCACAGTCGGTTTGCAAGAGCGTAGAGAGGCAGCCTCTCTGCATCGGTGCATCGATGCACTTGGATGTCGCCCGCCGTCGGCGGAAGCGAATCGCGCCGCATTTCCATGAGAGAATACGGATTGATCACAGCATTGTCAGGGCCCAAAGACAGCGTGCATGAACCGAACACCCGCGACGGATATCGGTTCTCGGCGCGAAACCAGTTTTGACTCGACAAAACGCCGCGGTTGTTCGCCTCGCTTTGCGAAGCAAGCAGAGTCGCCCTTGACGCCTCGGACTTTCCGCAGGAGACTAGATGCTGACTGTGGACTGCGCGATTACAGCAAGCCCAGTAACTTAAAGACGCCCATGCGCCGGTCGCTAGATTGTCACAAACTACTACATCGTGCAGAAGCCGCCCCCGCACGGGCGACATACTCCGCTTCCAGTTCTCAATGATGAGCGGTAAGTACGGATTCAGTCGCTCGCGCTTTGCGGCGTAGAGGAAACCGCAAGATTCATACTTGGCGAAGAGTTCTTCAACACCGATCTGGTTCACGGTACATCCGAAGGCCTCATAGCCGTCGCCGAACATCGGTTCTTTCGAGCGAGAGATATGCACCGGTCCATTTCTCTTTTGCTTGGTGTGTTGTTGCGAAAATGGGCCGCCACTTCAACGAAAAAATGGAACGCTGTGAAAGCCGCTTCCCCAATCCCAAAGCCCGGCACGGCGCGGACCACCGCCGCGCCATGACTCACATGCGTCCAATCGCATTTTTGCTGACACGATTTTCGAGCAATCGGCCTGCGAGGGACATAAATCTTTTCTCTCGCGACACTTACCGCTCTTGCCACCAAGATAAACTTCGACGTTCATGACCCTGCTTGGCCGTTACCGCAGAGCAGCTTCTCGCTTCACCCCCGCAAACAATTGGAAAGCCGCACTCCTGAGCGAGTCCCATTGCCTGCCCGGGTCGGCAAATGTGCCTTTGTCCATCCACTCATCGGTGCCTTCGATACGCAGTTCTGCGGCAAGATCGCAGCACGCGAGCGCATTCGCGGCGTGCTGATTGACGCTGGTCCGATTGGTCTCTGACGTTCCCAGCGGATCGCTTGCGGCTAGCCCTTCCGCGATGGCCAACTCGGCTTCTGCCACGATGCCCAGGGACGATTCGACAAACCCGCGCAACCGCACATCTTCCGG
>JAEUJD010000168.1 GCA_016793015.1 Phycisphaerales bacterium | reverse complement strand
TCGCCTCGTCCAACATCGGGCGCACCGAGGTGGAGGGTGCGACCGTCGGGTTTGCCAATGCATGGACGAACGGCGGCGTGATCTCGCTCATCGACGCCGTCGCCTCCTTCGACGGAACCTACTCGTCGCTCGGAGAGATCGAAGCCTCGGGGGGCACGATCCGAATGAGCGGCACATATACCGGCGCTGCACTCACGGCTCGGGGGGGCGAGATCCAGTTCGACAAGATCTCCATGAACGGCACGACGCTCCACGCGCTCGAAGGTTCCACCTTCCGCGTGAACGGCGCGGCCACCATGAACAACTGCTCGCTCGATGGCACGATGATCATCGGCAACTGCGCGCGGATGCTCGTCAGCAGCGGCTTCTCGTTCCTCCCCGGGTCCATGATCATCATCGACGACACCTGCAACGAAACATCCCCCAATTTCCTCTACAACGCGATCGAGTTTACCGGCGGCACGCAGTCTCTCTCCGGCTCGGGCATCCTCCGAATCAAGAAGCCGTACGTGCGCGGCAACACGGCCCCCGTCCACTTGCAGAACGCGACCGTCCTCACGGTCGAGCCCGGGGTCACCATCGACACCGATCCGACGCAGAACTGGAGCGTGCTGACGACGATCCGGGCTGACGCTGGCTGCTCGCTCATCAACCGCGGAACTATCACCGCCAACCGGCCCGGCTCCACGCTCGTGTTCGAGGGCGCTGGAGTACTGACGAATTACGGCGAGATCGTCGCGGCGCCCAACAGCATCATCACACTCGGTCTGGCCGGGTTGAACGAAGGAGCCATCCGCGCCGACCACGCTCGGCTCGAAATCGCCGGATTGAGCCGCAACGCCGGCCTCATCCAGACCTCCGCTTCCACGGTGTACGGCGTCTATCAGACCACGGCGATGGAGAATCTCGGGATCATCTCGTTCGACTCGGGCTCCGTCTTCGAGATGGGCTGGTACGGCTTTGTCAACGAAGGCCAACTGATCGCCGATGCCTCGGCGATCACCATCCGAAGCCTGATCACCACCGCCGGAACGCTCGCGCTCAACAACTCAACCTGCGTCCTCGAGCAGAGCTACGCATCCCTTGGCAGCATCCTCCGCTCCGGAGGCAGTCTGACGCTCAAAGGCAGCTTTACTGGCGCCGAGCTGCTGGCGACAAACGCGACCGGCGACCTCATCCTCGATCAGTTGTCCCTGACGGGCACAACACTCCGTTCCACCGGTTCCGGCCGCCTCGTCCCGATTTCCATCGACATGACCGCCTGCACGATCGCTTCCGATCTCTCGTTTGCAGTCTGTCGTTCGAGTGCCGTGCACGGAGGACTCACGCTCGCCAACTCCGCTCGCATCACTTTCGAGACCACGCCCGGCTGCGATAGTTCCAGGCTTGAGTTTTCCGGCGGAGTGCAGCAACTCGCCGGAACCGGATCGCTCACCGCGCTCAACGGACTCACCGCACCGCTGTCCGTCGCTTCAAACACGACGCTCACAATCGGTTCGGATATCGCAGTCCGCTTCGGCCCGGGCTTGGGGACGATCAACAACGGCACGCTCTCGGTCGAAGCCGGCGCGCTGCTCATCAATCAGGGTCGCATCGAAAATCTGCAGACCGGCAAAACTCTGACGATCGCCGATCCCGGAACATTCCAGAACGCCGGAACGCTCGCCGCGACCGCCGGGGCGGTCGTCGTTGAAAACCTCAGCGGCAGCGTGGGCGACATCCAGCTCGCTCCCGGTGTCTCGCTCACGCTCGCGGGGACCTACGCGATCGATCATCCGATCACGGTTTCAACCGGCGGGAAGTTGACGCTGAATGGGACATGGACAAACACATCGACCGTCACGGCAACAAACGCCACGTTTGTGCTCGGCGGCACATGGACTAACGCCGGCTTGTTCGCGGTCGATCATTCCGCATGGACGATCGGCGGAATCTACACCTCGATCGGTGCGACGACGGGCTCAAACAATGCGCTGACCTACAACGGGAACTTCCCGGGATCGGTACTGATCGCCGATGCTTCGACCGGGGATATCGCGCTCACGGGCCTGCACAAAAGCAAAACGTTTAAAAGTGCCGCCGGCGCAAAGTTTCTCGTTCCGACCAATGGCGTTGCAACTCTGGACGGATGCGTGCTGGACTCGGACCTTCGCGTGCAAACATGCGGCAGCATCACCATCTCCAACGGATTGACCCTGCAGAATGGCGTGGTGCTGATGATCGCGGCGGGAACCGCGGGCTGCGGGAGATCTCCGCTGCAGTTCACCGGTGCCGCGGAAACCATCGGAGGAACCGGCACGATCCAGATCGACTCTGCCGGATCTGCCTCCACGCTGACCGTTTCCGCTCTTGTGACGTTCGGTCCGGATGTCGAGATCCGCTTCGACTCGGACGCGTCAACCACAACCGACATCACAATGTCGATTTCTACGACAAGAAGCGTCACCCTTCAGGGGAAGATGTTCGCGGCAAAGGCCGGCCGATCGCTTGTGATCTCGGGCTCGGGTACGTTCGTGAACCAGGGAACCGTCGAATGCCGCGCCGGCACGATCTCGATCAACCCGACTTTCATTTCCAACTACACATCGTCGACCGGGACCTTGTCCGGCGGAATCTGGCGGGCCAAGGGTGGCACGATTCTTCTCGGAAGCCGCCCGATCCGCGTCATCGCGGCCGGGACCGAAGTGGAGATGGATCAGACGCTGATCGGCGTGACCATTCTGTCCACGCTTACAAACAATTCCGGCACGCTTCGGCTTGCTTCGCGAGCCCTGAACATCACTCCTGTCGGCGGCACGTTCTCAAACTTCGGAACGCTTGAGCTTGGATCGGGAGGGGCGCTCAATGTGACCGGAAGCCTTGGACTCCAGCCCGCCGGAACTTTCCGCGTGCTGGCGACGGGTCTTTCCATCGGACAGTTCGGAATCGTGTCGGCCACCGGTAACGCCGCGCTCGCGGGTCCGCTCACCGGCGCTTTCCAGTCGCCCTATTCGCCGGTGGCGGGCGATGTTCTGCCGGCGGTCGTCAAAGCGGCGTCAATCTCGGGCGCGTTCTCGAGCGCCTGCTTCGATTCGAATCCGTTCCTGCTCGGTGTTCAGCCGGTGATCGATCTGATTTCGGTGCCGAATGCCGCGAATCTGCTCGTCACGGCGGATGCCGGTTTGTTTCCGACTGTCGCGACACAGCCGATCGATTCTTTCGCGCGCCCCGATGCCGGATTCGGCGTGGATGCAGGACCCGCGGACGCTTCGTACGCGTGGCGCAGAAACGGACAGGTTCTCGTCGATGGACCCACGGGCAGCGGATCGACCATCGCGGGCGCGCAGACGAATCAATTGTCAATCTTGCTCGCGAAGCCTTCGGATGCAGGTGATTACGACGTGGTCATCTCGAACGGCTGCGGCACCATAGCCAGCGACCTGGCGAAACTGATTACGTGCCCGGGAGACTTGAACGGCGATGGACTCGTTGATGACGCAGACTTCCTGATCTTTGTTGCGGGCTACAACATCCTCGATTGCGCGGATCCGGCTATGCCCGCCAATTGTCCAGCCGACATCGACGGCAACGAGGTTGCTGACGACGCAGACTTCTCGATCTTTGTCGTCGCATACAACGAGCTGCTGTGCCCGTGAAAACTCCCGAGGGGCTTGGCAGAAATCGTTCGTGGCGATTCGTTACCGTCCGTACCGGCGAACAACCGCCTTCACCACGCCCTGCACCTGGCAGAAGCGGACGCGGATGGGCTCGAAGTTCGGGTTGGCGGGCTGGAGGCGGATGTGGTCGTCTTCCTTGAAGAAGGTCTTCAGGGTGGTCGAGCCGTCGGGCAGGAGGGCGACAACGCGATCGCCGTTCTGGGCGAGCTGGGTGCGCTCGATCAGGACGAAATCGCCGTCGAGGATGCCTTCATCACGCATTGAATCGCCTTCGACCTTGAGGGCAAAGGTGGATTCCTGACCCTTCTGCGTCTTGGCGACCAGCATGTCGGCCAAGTCGATCTCGTCGGCGTTCTCGACACGCTCGATCGGGTGCCCGGCGGCAATGCGTCCAACCAGGGGGAAGCGGAGAGGGCGGGACTCGTCGGGGACGGAGATGCCGTCAGCGATCGACAAAGAGCGAGCCTTGTTCGGTTCGCGTACCAGTGCGCCCTTCTTGATAAGCGCTTCGACGTGTTCGAACACCGTGACCTTGCTGACGCCGATTTCGTCGGCAAGTTCCTGCATCGTCGGGGAATAGCCACGACGGACGCGCCAGTCGCGGATGAGCTGAAGGATTCGGAGCTGCTTCGGTGTCAGGTTGAGATTCATGCTGCGTTACTCCCCAGTTTCCGTTTGGTCCCTTTCGTTCCGGCGACGTGCGTTCGGTCGAGGTTCGAGAGGCCCAAACGTGATCGGACAATTTTCGATCTTCCGGTCCGGTTTCAACCGCTGCCATCAGGCCGTCCAGAGCCCGACGCACTTCGGTCACCAATCTCGCGGCAAGGCACCATTGGACCAGCCGCAGGACGTCCGTCTCGCAACCGGCTTCACCAACCCGACCGTCCGCCACGAGCGAGGCGATCTGATCCGGCAATTCCGGTTCACTCGTGCGAATGGCCCAAGACTCGGGGCCGGTCCGCACGCCGCGCTGCACTCGTCGCAGACTCGTCGAGCCCGAACGACGGGGCTGATAGTCGGCGACGAATTCGCCTCCGGGACCGAACCGCAGAACAGCAGAAAGGGCGGTCATCATGGCTCATCTGATCGGTTTTCGCGCGGGCAACCAATCAGATTTCGCTCGGTCTGTTCGGTAGAAGATAAGGTAAAGAACGCCCCCTGTCAAGTGGTATTCCCTTGCAGGAGCCGCATTTCCGCTCGAAATACCAAATTTTTTCCGAATACGTGTTTGGGTGGGGTCTGGAGCGTCCAAACGCCGTTTTTAGTCACTTTGTTAGGGTGTCTGCCCTAGCTTCCGCGAGCGAAATCGTCACTGGCCCAAATCTAGACCGGGGTTCGCCGGGCGAAACGGGGGCCGACCCGGGTCACGCGCTTGGAAATCTCCAGCAGCGTCAAGTGCGATCGCAAGCTCGCGGGGGCGAGCCCCGTGATCTCGACCAGTTCATCTGCGGAGCGCTCGGTATCGAGTGCGGAGAGGATGCGTTCCTGATCGGGCGCGACCGGAACTTCGAGTTTCGGTGTGGAGCGCTCGATCGGCGCGAATCTCGCTGCGTGCGTGCCGCTGAAGAGATGACGGGCGGGCGATTCGAGAAGCGAGACGACATCGCCGGGCTCGGTGACCATGGCCGCCCCGCCGGATTTGAGCAGGAGATTCGAGCCTTCGGATGCGCTGGAATCGACGCGGCCGGGAATCGCAAAGACCTCGCGCCCGTGTTCTTCCGTCGCCTGCTCCGCCGTGATGAGTGCGCCCGAGCCCTTTGCGGCTTCGATTACCAGCACGCCCAGCGACATGCCGGAAATGATCCGGTTGCGGCGGGGGAAGTTCTGTTTATCCGGCACGGTTTGCAGGGGCAGTTCGGAAACGACTGCGCCGGCTGAGTTCCCGTGCTCGTCGATCTCGCTGATTTGCTCGAAAAGCTCGGCGTTCTCCGGTGGGTAGGTGTGGGCAAGCCCGCAGCCGAGCACGGCGATTGTTCGGCCCTTGCTCATCAGGACGGCGCGGTGTGCCGCGGTATCGATGCCTCGGGCGCCGCCCGAAACGATGGTGATCCCGGCGCGCGCGAGCGTGCCGGCGAAACGGGTGGTTTGCTCGAGGCCGTAGGCCGTGCAGCGCCGGCTGCCGACAATCGCGACGGAGAAGCGATCGGTGTCGGGAACGAGCGTTCCTTTGTAATAGAGGATGGGCGGCGCATCGGGAACCTGCTTGAGCAGGGAGGGGTAGCGATCTTCGGCAGTGGAAACGAGTTTCGCACCCAAAGACTCTGCGCGAGCAATCTCATCTTCCGCTGCGGTCTTGGATTCTCGGATGTCTGCCGCCATGCGGGCCGCTCGCTGCGCGCCGACTTTGCACATGCCGATCTGCGATGGGGTTAGTTCGAGGGCGGCTTCGGGCGAGCCGGCAAGCGAAACGAGTTTGCCGATGGTGGCGGGGCCGAGGCCATCGACGAGCGTGAGTCGGAGGAGGGCGAGGGTGGGGGAAGATACGTCCATACGGCAGATGTAAGGTACATCAAGTCCATGCGGGTTGCAAGTTGGATTCGGCGTGCGGTCATCAGCGACTGATGGGATGGTTCGAAGCGGCCAGCCGCGATTTGATGCGCTGCTTCGCACTGCGAACTTCCGACAACGTCGCGGGATCGATTCCGACCTCGGACAGCAGCTCGTCGCAGCGAAGCCCCGCGACAAAGAGTTGTTCTTCTCCGACCTTGTCCTGCTGATCCTGATCGCAGAAAGCCTCGGTCTCCCGGATTGCTTGCAGGAACTGTCTCGTCATTTCCTGCGGACTCTGCTGCGCCTCGGCGACGATGAACTTCGCCTTGAGGAGGGCTCGAATGAGATGCCGATCATCGGGAACCAGCGTGACGGCGGCGTGCCCGTGCGAGAGCGCCTGCCGAGCCTCGGCCTCGAACGGCATTGCGAAGCGCTTCTTCGTGAGTGCGAGATTGGAATAGCAAGAACTCAGGCCGTGTTCGGAATCAGCAGTGGGACTCAAAGCGTTGAGATGAGAAAACGCTTCGAGTTGGCGCGCGAACAAATCCAGCCGAGCGCGGTCGTCGGATTCGAGATGGACAGCAAGCCGCTCGCAACTCCAGCCGAGATTGCTGAGGGCCATGCGATCGTTGGGGTGGGCAGCCGCGGTCCGCTCGTCGATCTCGAACGCTTCGCGATAGAGCCCGGCTTGAAGCGCTCCATCGCCCCGAGCGCCCGCGGCGTCGCCGGCGCGGATCAGCGCGAGGGAGAGATCACCCATGCCGCCGAGACGGCCGAATCCGATGGAAGCAAGATCGCGTCGAATCGCGAGGGCCTCGTCGAAATTGTGCTGTGCATCTTCGTTGCGTCCCTTTGCCAGGTTCACATAGCCGAGTTCGGTGACGGCGGAGGCGAGCATGGATCGCACTCGCGGTTCGCCGGGCAACTGCGCATCCAGTTGCCGAACCTGCTGGACAAGCCTCGTTGCTTGCGGCTCTCGATTCGGGCTTTCGCCGATTGTCCGCTGGGTTTCGACGAGGCTTTCCAGCATCGCCTGCGCAAACGGCAGTGCGAAATCGAATCGTTCGGATCGGGCCTGGATCACTGCAGAGCCGGCGAACGCGCCGGCGCCGATCACGAGCGCGGCAGCGGATGTCGCGGCCCAGTTTCGCCTGACGAACTTCGAGGCGATGTAGACGACGCCGGGATTGCGGGCGAGCACGGGACGGCCATCGAGGAATCGCTCGAGGTCGCTCGCGAAATCGGCGACAGATGCGTAGCGAAGTTCCGGATCGAGTGCTGTGGCCTTCGCAACGATCGTGTCGAGATCGCCTCGGAACTCGGGGTTGGTTGTGCGGAGGCGGGCCGGCGGATCGTCGGCGCGTCGAAGCACAGGATGTTCCGCCGACTCGCTCGCACCCGAAAAGGCAACGCGGCCGGAAAGCATCTCGAACAGCACAAGCCCCAGAGAAAAAACGTCGCCGCGGGTGTCGACAGCGCCGGTATCGCCACGCAATTGCTCGGGGCTCATGTACGCGAGCGTTCCGACGACTTGTCCCGTCATGGTTGCCGAGCTTTCTTCGTTCGCTTCCATCGCCTTGGAAACGCCGAAGTCGATCACCTTCGCTTGGGGCGTGCCCGCGTCGCCTTCGGTCGCGACCAGAATGTTGGACGGTTTGAGATCGCGGTGCAGGATGCCGCGCTGATGGGCGTGTGCGATCGCGCCGCACACCTGCAGGAAAAGGCGGAGGCGATCGCGAACGGCGAGATTCCGCTCAACACAGAACGACGTGATCTGCGGGCCGTCGATGTATTCCATCGCGAAATAGGCGTGGCCCGACTCGGATGCGCCGGCCTCGTAGAACTGGGCGATATTGGGATGGCGCATCGCCGAGATCGCCTGGCGTTCGGCGTCGAAGCGGCGGAGCGTTTCGCGGCGGCGCGCGGTGGAATGGAGCACCTTGATCGCGGCGGTGCGAACGACGGGCTCGGACTGCATCGCGAGATAGATCGAGCAGAGATCACCTTCCGAGATCGGGCGGATGATGCTGAATGCACCGACGACTTTGGGCGCATCCGCTTCCGGCAGCGAGAAATCGAGTGCCGCGTTCTCGCCGAGCCAGCGTTGCAATTCTTCCGTGGCAAAGTTCGAAGTCGGTTCAAGAAAGCGATCGGCGACGTTTTTGTCGTAGGCATCGAGCAATGCGGCAGTTCGTGTCAGCACCTCCGACGAGGCGATGTGTGAGTGGGGATGCGGATGGGTCTTCGGTTGAGAGTGGGGAGAGTGGTTCAGAGGATTCTGCCCGCTCGCGTCTGCCGCGGCACGGCGTTCGTGCTCGCTCAGGCGGAAGAGCCGTTCGAACTCCTTTGCCGCGGACGATTCCAGTTCGATGTCCATCATCAACTCCCCTATCCCGCCGTTCAACTTCCCCGGGTCATCCCATCGAGCCGCACGCGAAGCCAGGCCCGCGCGTGCTCCCAATCAGTTTCGATGGTGCGTGCAGAGAAACCCATATGTTCCGCGACCTGATCGATTGTCAGCCCGCCGAAGAATCGCAGTTCGACGACGGTTGCTTCGCGCTGGTTGAGTGCCGCGAGTTCCTGCATTGCCTCATCGAGGCACAGAAGATCGACCGCGCAGAGCGGCGTGCGGCTCTCGATGTCGTTCGAAGCGATTTCGAGCCGCCGCCAGTTGCCGCCGCGCTTCGCGCGCACTTCGCGCCGGGCTTCATCGACGAGCACCGACCGGAGTGTCTTGGCGGCGAGCGCCGCAAACTTGCTCGAGCGACTGTCAAGGCGCGAGAGATCAAACCCGCGGAGCCTCATCCACGCCTCGTGCACGAGCGCCGTGGTTTGCAGCAGCCCCGGGCACTGACGACCCTTGAGCACAGAACGCGCGATCGCCCGCAGTTCATCGTGAACACGGGCCTCGGCCTTGGCGTCGGACGCATCGGGGTGCGGCGGATCGGGGAGCGAGGTGTGAGGTGGCGCATCCATGATCGATCGAAGGCATCCAGAGTATCACGCCGCGGCCGGTTTCTGTGCATTGAACAGCCGTTCCGACGTGCGGACCCCGAACAAAATGAAAATGCAAAGCAGCCCGAAAAAACCTGCGGGAGGGCTGCGCGATTGGCGTCTGTCTTGGGGGGTGGGGTGTCGAGCAGCCAAGAGTGTGCACAGGGCAGTTCGGCGGGAATGCCCGGGGCAATTGTTTGGGTTCGGCGAAGGAGAGATATGTCCAAGACCCGGCCCGTTGAGCGCCCGGATAAGGAGCTGCGAGCTTTGCGCAATCGACCGGCGAGAAAACGAGCGCTCGGCAACACGGCAACGGCGCCGCTTCAGAGAGGACGATGCGGACTTGTCGCGAAGCTCGTGGCGATTACCTTCGCCCTGCCGGCCGCGAATGGAGCTGCGCAGGGCTTTGGCCGCGCTCTGTCATTTGACGGCAACAACGATCAGGTCCGCTCCAACTCCAACTTCGATTGCAACCAGCTGACGGTCGAAGCCTGGGTCTTGGTCCGATCGTTTGCTCCAATTGGCTGGGGCGGACTCGCGGCATGGGGGAGGGATGCGGATGCGTCGTGGGAAGTTGATCTCCACTCCAACGGTGCCGTGTATTTCAAGATCAACTGGAACAAGGCGAACCAGCGGAACACCAGCTCGATCGGAATGTACGTCGCGAATCAGTGGAGTCACGTCGCCATCACATACGACGGCTCGGACGCGCGGCTTTACAGCAACGGGCATCTCGTTCGGTCGGAGACCTTGGGAAAACCGATCTCGTCGGGCGGTTCGGGGGCATGGCTGACGCTCGGAAACAACTTTCCGGGCGCTGACGAGTTCTCGAACGCCAGCTTTGATGAAGTTCGGATCTGGAATATCGCTCGAACCGAGAACGAGATTCTCTGCGACATGAGAAGCACGCTGAGCGGAAGCGAGCCCGGCCTGTTGGCGTACTACGACTTCGACGAGGTGAGCGGGCAGATTGTCCCTGACCGTTCTGTCAATCATCGAGATGCATTTCTCGGGTATGGATCGTCGGCGGATTCGGGAGATCCTGTTCGCGTCGATTCGACCGTTCCAAGCAGTTGCTTTGACCTTTCATCGCCCGCGCCGCAGTTGCAATCGGTGTGCCCGAGTGGTAGCGCCGAGATCGCAGTGGTCGCGCGGGCATGCGAAGCAATCGCCTACCAGTGGCAGTACGAGCCCATCCCTGGCACGTGGCTCGACGCAGCGGACGGCCCGACCTTCATTGACGGCGGGACCATCACGCTCAGTAGCGTCCATAGCGATCGCCTGCAACTCTCCCTTAACACCACGCCCAACACACCGCTCATCCGCTTCCGCTGCATCGTCACCAATTCCTGCGGCAGCACTACGAGCGAACCCGCGACACTTGTTCCGTGTCCACCCGATTTGACCTGCGACAACGTGGTGGATGATGCGGACTTCGTCGTGTTTGTCGCGGCGTACAACGTGCTCGACTGCGCCGACCCGGCCATGGCGGCGGGGTGCCCGGCGGATCTGAATGGGGATGGGCTGTTGGATGACAGCGATTTCGTCGAGTTTGTGGCCGCGTACAACGCGCTGGGGTGTCTATGAGCGGACGGACCATCCAAGAAATGGGCGAAAGTCGGCTCCATGCGCGAGTTGTGAGAGTACTGACGTGGCACCGTCGCTTCATTGACACCTTCATGGCGGTGGCATGCGGATGCGCTTTGGTAGGTAGCGCAGACGGTCAAGTTGCGATTCATGTTCCCACGACCAGCAACCTCTACGCCGCCGGACACTCGATTCCCGAGGGGCCAGTGGGAGGCGGAGCAGGAACCCTTCCGGTGTCGGTTGCTTTGCCGCCGGGAGTAGGCCGTGCCGTGACGTTTTCTCAGGTGAGCGGGGCGATCAGTTTCTGCCCACCGTGCGGTTTCAATAGTGCGGACGGAGTGGCGGCTGGTGGGGTATGCACAGTAAGCAGCTGGCGCGGGATATCGGCTTACCAAACCACCCGAACGCGCGGATTGATGGCAGTGGCGTTAGATACTCGTGAGCCGGAGGATCCGCCTCCCGTCGCGATTCTTTGGGATCAGTTGACACTTCAGCAGTCCGACATTCATTTCGGAATCCGACAGATTGTGTTTGTCGGAGACGGGCTGACAGGTGCCGGCGTCGGAACAATCCAGACGTATTGGCTCCCATCGGATGCCACGCGGCTTTACTTGGGATTCGTAGATGGTTATTGCGGGCAGTCGCACGGCACTTACGGAGACGTTTCGGGCTCGATATCGGCAACGCTCAATTACTCGGGATGCCTTTGGCTTTTGAACCAACCGAAATCTGTATCGGTGTGTTCGAAAGGAGGGGCGGCGTTGAGTGTCGCCATAGCCGGGATCTCGCCGGCGGAATTCCAATGGCAAGTCGAGTCAAGTCCCAATCTTTGGGCCGATGTTTCGGATGGCACCATTCAATACGCTGGTGGACAACTCGATGTCAGCAGGAGCGAATCGGATTCGCTTCAACTGTTCCTTAACACGACGCCCGGCGCTCGTCCCATCCGCTTCCGCTGCATCGTCACCAATTCCTGCGGCAGTATTACAAGCGAGCCTGCGACGCTCGTTCCGTGCCAATCTGATTTGACCTGCGACAACGTGGTGGATGATGCGGACTTCGTCGTGTTTGTCGCGGCGTACAACGTGCTGGACTGTGCGGATCCTGCGATGGCGGTGGGGTGCCCGGCGGACCTGAATGGGGATGGGCTGGTGGATGATGCGGACTTTGTGGTGTTTGTCAGCGCGTACAACAACTTGGGGTGCTAGTGAGATTCAGGAATAAAAGGCCCGCAAGTGGAAGTGTGTAGTTCCTTAGGTGCCGGGATCAATGGCGCCGGTGGTTGGCTCGCGTTCAAGTCATTCAATTGCGAAGGCGCACGCGAAATCGGAACCGGCCCATGCTCAAGGAGTCGTTAAAAATGTCACCTTTTTACACGCGCGTAACAGGCGCGTCTTTGGCAATCCTCGCCTTTGTCGTCCAGTTGTCCGCAGCTCCAGTGCTGATCACGGCACCAAAGACGATCGGTCCGCTCGACAGCTCGATCGTGCCAAGCGCCGGGGGCGCAGCGATTCCGTTGGATCAGGCCGAGATACGCGTCGTCGGAACCACACTCACAATCAACGGCCGCCACCTGATTCGTTCTCTTTCTATCGAGCGCAGCGCGGGAAATGTTGCCGGGTCCGTCACGCACGCAGGCGGCTTCAGTTATGACTATTCAGGTGGAGCGGGACCCGACCTCGTCTTTGGGCTATGGCTGGATGTTGCCGGGGATGTGGTAGTACAAGGCAAGGACGGAGCGCTTGTAGCGAGTAGCATCGACACGACTGCACGCGGCTACGGAGCATCGCAAGGGCCCGGAGCGGTTCCCGGTGGAGGATGCTGCGGCGGTGGGGGCGGCGCGGCTCACGCGGGCAATGCCGGTAACGGTAGAGAATTTGCCGGATCGACATCGACGTACGGATCGGTGACGCAGCCATCACAACTCGGTTCCGGAGGCGGGAACGTCTGGGGTCAGAACGTTGGCGGGTCCGGGGGCGGTGCGGTGCGGCTGAATGTCGGCGGGACGCTGACTGTTGATGGCGTGATCAAGAACGAAGGGGGAGCAGGTAGACAAGGTGGAAGTGCGGACGGCGGGGGTGGTTCTGGCGGCAGTACTTGGGTTGAAGCGTCATCGTTCAGCGGAGCCGGGTTGATTTCGACCAACGGCGGCGCGGGCGGTACCAGTATCGCCGGGGGCGGAGGCGGTGGACGAATTGCAATTTACTGCGGATCGAACCAATTCGGCGGACAGATCACGAGCACGGGTGGCGGAGTGGTGGGGCGTCAGGGCGGAGCCGGGACCGTGTATGTGGCACGCACCGGATCCCTTCCGGTGCTTCGTATCGACAACCAAGGGATCGCGGGAGCAACGACTGACATCAATGAACCGCTGGTGCTCGATGCCGATCTTGAGGTCGGACCTGGTGCGAGAGTGAGCCACGGGACGGGCCGACTCACGGGACTGATGCTGGACTTCGCCGGTGATGTGACGATCGAAGTTGGCGGAAGCATCGACGTAACTGCACGCGGCTACGGAGCATCGCAAGGGCCCGGAGCGGTTCCCGGTGGAGGATGCTGCGGCGGTGGGGGCGGCGCGGCTCACGCGGGCAATGCCGGTAA
>JAEUJD010000154.1 GCA_016793015.1 Phycisphaerales bacterium | reverse complement strand
CCAGGGGCTGCGCGACCAGTACAAGGCGGATCTGGTTTCGCTTGTGGTGGATGACACCCGGTTTACAGGCGGGGCTGCGTGGTGGGCGCTTTGGGATCAGGGACAGGGATTTTCGTGCATCAACTGGCGTCCACTGGGCGGCGGCGAACTGCTGCTCGCCCACGAACTCGGCCATAACTTTGGCTGCGCGCACGATCACGCCAACGATGGCTCGGCGCCGACCTCATACGCCTGGGGATACAACTTCGCTTACAACGGACAGACGTACGGGACCATCATGTCGTATCCGGGCACAGTCCGGCTCCAGCAGTATTCCAACCCGTACCTGATTCATCCTGCATCTGGTCAGCCGATTGGCGTGCCGGCGGGCCAGTCCGGCGCGGCCTTCAACGCGCTCATGATCAAGCAGACGCGATGGACGCTTGCGAGCTTCCGCGATGCGCCGCGGATCAAGGACTGCAACGGCAATGGCATCGACGACTCCATCGACATTTCAAACGGCACAAGCCAAGACGTGAACGGCGATTGCCGCCCGGATGAGTGCGAGGAGCGCCGGTATGTCGATGCGCAAACGCCGGGCGTTGCGGATCAGTTGTCGTGGAACTCCGCCGCGGGCGATGCTTCGGAAGTGCTTGGTATCGCGAACCTGGGCTGTTCCAACATCAGTCAGGTCTGGTTTGCGAACGGCACATACAAGCCGGCATCGGATGGCGCGGATCGATATCAGGGCTTTTCGCTGCGGTCGGGTCTGGCCTTCTACGGCGGCTTCCAGGGCAAATCGCGCGCAGGCGGAGGCGAAACTCTGATCACGCAGCGCGATCCTGCCGCAAACGTTTCGGTTCTTTCCGGCGAGATCGGCAATCAGGGTGTTGTGACCGACAATTCGTACTCAGTCGTGAACGCGTACGACACCGACACGCACGCCGTGCTGGATGGGTTCACCATCTCCAAGGGCTATTCCGATTGGTCCGGCGCTGGGCTGTACGTCGAGAACGCATCGCCGACCGTGAACGGCTGCATCTTTACAAGCAATCGTGCCGGCTACGGCGGTGCCGTGGCGCTCGCTGGGACTTCGTTGCCGCTGTTCACCAATTGCAGGTTCGAAAACAACACCGCGGTCTGGGGAGGCGGCGCATTCTGGGTTGAGGCTGATGCAACGCTCACTGCGGACACATCGACCTTCCAAGGCAACTCGGGTGCGTGGGGCGGCGCGATCGCCTCGAATCAGTCGGATATCAACATCCGCACCTGCTCGATCACATCCAACCACGCCGTGACGTACAACGGCGGTGCGTTCGATTTCAACGGCGTCACGCTCAACCTTGCGAACTCGCTCATTGCCGACAACACATCGATCGAAGACGGCGGCGGACTGTGGCTCGCCGACGGCACGAACGCGACGATCACCAACACCACGGTCGCGAACAACAACGCCACGAATTACAGCGGCGGCGCCGTGCTCTACAACGCGAGCGCGACCATCAAGAATTCGATTCTCTGGGGGAACACAGGCGGTCTTGCGGATCTCGAAATCAAGAATCTCGTTTTGTACAACTCCGCGGCGTCGATTGGCCATACGACGGTGCAGGGCTGGTCCGGCGCACTCGGCGGCACCGGAAATAATGGCTCGAACCCGCTCTTTGTGAATCCCGCGGGAGGCGATTTTTCGCTCGGTGCAGGTTCACCCGCCGTCGATTCCGGCGACAACGCGGCCTTGCCTCTTTCGTACCCACTCGATCTCGCCGGTCATGTTCGGCGGATCAGCACGATCGATCGCGGCGCGTACGAGTTCGGGTCGCACCTGACCTGTCCCGGCGATTTGAACGACGACGGGTTCGTGGACGATTCAGACTTTGTGGTGTTCGCTTCGGCGTACAACATTCTGGATTGTGCCGATCCGTCGATGCCTTCGGGTTGCCCGGCGGATCTGAATTCTGACGGGTATGTGGATGACGCGGACTTCGTCGTCTTTGCCGCGGCGTACAACGAACTGCTCTGCCCGTAGCGGGTTACGACTTCAGGAACTCAAGCAGATCCGCATTCACCCTCGCGTGCTCGGTTGTGCAGAGACCATGCGGACTTCCTTTGTAGACTTTGAGCTGCGCGTTCTTGATCAGCTTGGAGGAGAGTGCCGCGGAATCGGCGAAAGGGACGATCTGGTCGTCGTCGCCGTGGATGATCAGCGTCGGGATATCGATCTTCTTGAGGTCTTCGGTGAAGTCGGTTTCAGAGAAGGCCTTGATGCAGTCGTATTGAGGCTTGATGCCGCCGAGCATTCCCTGGAGCCAGAACGAGTCACGCACGCCATCCGATACCTTCGCGCCCGGACGATTCGCGCCGTAGAACGGCGTCGTGAGGTCTTTGTAAAACTGCGAGCGATCGTTTTGCACGCCATTGCGGATTCCGTCGAAGACCTCCATCGGAAGGCCACCGGGGTTTGCCTCGGTTCGGAGCATGATCGGCGGAACCGCGCCGATCAGCACAGCCTTTGCCGCACGCTTGGTTCCGTGGCGACCGAGATAGCGGGTGACTTCACCTCCGCCGGTGGAGTGACCGATATGAACACAGTCTTTGAGATCGAGAGCGGCGACGAGTGCTGCGAGATCGTCGGCGTAGGTGTCCATTTCGTTGCCGTCGAAAGTCTGTGTCGAGCGGCCGTGACCTCGGCGATCGTGCGCGATGCAGCGGTAACCGTTCATGCAGAGGAAAATCATCTGATCGTCCCATGCATCAGCCGTGAGGGGCCAGCCGTGGCTGAAGACGATTGGTTGGCCTTTGCCCCAGTCTTTGAAGTAGATCTGTGCGCCGTCTTTCGCGGTGATGAATGAAGAGTTGTGGACGGCTGGCGTGCTGGCGGTTGGAGCACTCGCGGCGACCGGAACAGCGGCCGCGGCGAGCGCAGCGGTTCCGAGAAGGACTTCGCGACGGGACGTGTGCGACATGGTGCAATCTCCGAATGCGTGGAAACTTCGACGGCGAGGTCGGTTCGCTGAAAAGATATGCGATCTGGCCGCTTTTGCCCCGCTGCTGGTTTGTTAAGACTTTTCCGCTTCTCGGCGTGACGTAAAGATGCGATAAAGCGCCGGCAGAACCACCAGCGTCAGCAGCGTGCTCGAAATCAGCCCGCCGATGACAACTGTGGCCAGCGGCCGCTGCACCTCGGCCCCTGTGCCCCGCGCGAGCGCCATGGGCACGAAGCCGAGCGATGCGACCAGGGCGGTCATCAAAACCGGCCGGACTCGAACGAGGCATCCCTGCAGGATCGCCGTGTCGCGTTCGATTCCCTGTCGTCGCAGTTGATTGATGAACGAAACCATCACGAGGCCGTTCAGCACCGCGACGCCCGAGAGCGCGATGAAGCCGACGGCGGCTGAGATGGAAAACGGCATGTTCCGAAGCCAGAGTGCCACAATGCCTCCGGTGAGGCCCAAGGGCACTGCCGCGAAGACGAGAAGGGCGTACTTCACGCTCTTAAAGGTCCCGAAGAGCAGCATGAAGATGAGCACGAAGCAGATCGGCACGACAACCGAGAGCCGCTGCTTGGCGGCAACCAGATTCTCGTACTGCCCGCCCCACACCAGCCACTGACCTGCCGGCAGCTTGATCGCACCGACGCGGGCCTGCGCCTCGGTAACGAACGAACCCAGATCGCGCCCGCGCACGTTGGCCTGCACGACGATCCGCCTCTTGCCCTGTTCGCGGCTGATCTGGTTGATTCCCTCGGCGATCTCCACGTTGGCGACTTCGCCGAGCGGGACGAAGCCGATGTCGGTATGACCTTGCAGCAGACCCGTTCCCCCGTCGATGCTCGCGGTTTGCACAGCCTGCTTGGATTCGCCCTGTTCCCGGGCAAGCGGGATCGGCAGGCGTTCGAGCACTTCGATCTTCCCTCGCAGCGCATCGGGCAGACGCACCACGAGATCGAAACGCCGATCGCCCTCGAACAGAAGACCCGCTTCCCGGCCTCCCATCGCGACCGCGATTACATCCTGCACATCGGAAATATTCAGTCCGTAGCGAGCGAGCGCGGCACGATTCGGTTCGATCGTCATGATCGGCAGTCCCTCGGTCTGCTCGACCTTGGCGTCTTCGGCCCCGGGAACGGACTCGAGTGCCGCCAGGACTTCTGCTGCGGTCTTCTGC
The DNA here is from genome assembly GCA_016793015.1 of Phycisphaerales bacterium. Lineage (GTDB taxonomy): Bacteria > Planctomycetota > Phycisphaerae > Phycisphaerales > UBA1924 > JAFEBO01. Next base: position 6,611 of record JAEUJD010000154.1, on the reverse strand, counting down.
ATGGAGTTGAAATCATCGCCATACACCTTGACCGCGACATCTCCGCGCACGCCGGAGATGAGCTCGTTGAAACGCATCTGGATGGGCTGCGTGAATTCGAGGTTGTTACCGGGAACTTGGGCGATCGTGAGCTGCAGGAGCTGGATCAGTTTGCCCTTGTGGGCCTCCGCCGCGGCATGCTCGTGCGAACCGTGCCCGCTGTGCTCTCCGGAATCAGTTCCGTGCCCGCCGAGTTCTTCGTTCTCCTCGATCTTCGCACGGATGAGCTTGTCGAGTTCGGCTTGGCTGCGCCACGTGCTCTTGTCCTTCAGGATGATGAACGTATCGGAGACGTTCGGGGGCATCGGGTCGGACGCCAGTTCGGCCGTGCCGGTCTTGGAATAGACAAACGCGACTTCCGGGAACGAGGAGATGGTCCGTTCGACATCATGCTGCATCGCCTGCGACTGCGAAAGCGAAGTGGAGGGGATGCGCATGGCGTGCATCGCGATGTCCTTTTCATCGAGCGTGGGGACGAATTCCTGCCCCAGCCGAGTGAAAAGCAGCACCGATGCCGCGAAGAGAACGACCGCGGTAACGACAACCGAATAGCGAAGCCTCACCGACCACAGAAGCACGGGCCTGTAGATCGCCTTTGCCCAGCGGATCAGGAACATGTCCTTTTCGGTGACTTTGCCCGTGATGCAGAGCGCGACCATAGCCGGAACAAACGTGAGCGAGAGGATGAAGGCGCTGATGAGCGCGAAGATGACGGTCATCGCCATCGGGTTAAACATTTTTCCCTCGACGCCGGTGAGCGCGAGGATCGGGAAGTAGACCGTGATGATGATCGCCTGGCCGAAGACCGATGGCTGCACCATTTCTTTTGATGCGATCATGACTTCATGGAGGCGCTCCTGAAGCGTGAGCAATCGGCCCTCACGATGCTGCCTTTCTGCGAGGCGGCGGAGGCAGTTCTCGACGATGATCACCGCGCCGTCCACGATCAACCCGAAGTCGATCGCGCCAAGCGACATCAGATTGCCGCTGACGCGCCCCTGCACCATCCCTGTAACGGTCATGAGCATCGCCAGCGGAATGGCCGAAGCGCAGATGAGCGCCGCCCGCCAGTTGCCGAGCAGCAAGAGAAGCACAACCACCACCAGGATCGCGCCCTCGAGCAGATTACGCTGCACGGTTGCGATCGTCGCATCAACCAGTTTGGTCCGGTTCAGGACAGTCTTGGCCTTGATCCCTTCCGGCAGCGTCCGCTGAATCTCGGTCATCTTCGCGTCGACATCCGCCGCCACTGTGCGGCTGTTGGCTCCGAGCAGCATGATCGCGGTGCCGACGACCACATCTTCCCCGTTCTCGCTGGCCGAACCCGTGCGGAGTTCGCGTCCGATGCCGATGCCCGCACCTGGTTCCACGATGTCGCGGATGTAGATCGGCACGCCGTTGCGCTTCCCGACGACGATGGCCCCGATCTCGTCGATGGTCTGGATGCGCCCGGTCGCGCGAACAAGGTACGACTCGCCCTTGTGCTCGATGTATCCCGCGCCCGTCGAGACATTGTTCTTTTCGAGGGCAGTGATTACGTCGGCGAACGTCAGTCCGTACGAAACCAATTTCATCGGATCGGGCTGGACGTGATACTGCTTCACGTAGCCCCCGATGGCATCGACACCGGCGACGTTTTTCACGCCCTTCAATTGCGGACGGATGATCCAATCCTGCACCTCGCGCAGGTACGCCGCCTGGTCAAGGTCACTCGTCAACCGGCGACCTTCCGGCGTCAGGTACGAGCCATCCGATTGCCAGCCCGCTTTTCCATTGGTGGCCGTTGCACCCTTGCCGCGTGGGTGTTCGTACTCGACCGTGTACATGTAGATTTCGCCAAGGCCGGTCGCGATCGGGCCCATCACGGTCTCGACACCCGGTGGCAGGCTGCCGCTGGCTTCGCGCAGGCGTTCGCCGACCTGCTGGCGCGCAAAGTAGATATCGACTCCGTCGTCGAAGATCGCGGTGACCTGCGAGAAGCCGTTGCGAGAGAGCGATCGCGTGGATTGGAGGCCCGGAATGCCCGAGAGCGCGTTCTCCATCGGGAACGTCACCTGCTGCTCGACCTCGAAAGGTGACAGGCTCGGCGCAAGCGCGTTGATCTGCACCTGGTTGTTGGTGATATCGGGTACGGCATCGATCGGGAGCTTCTGGAGTTGAAAGATGCCGACGATGGCGACCGCCGCAGTCAGGATGACCACGAGCCAGCGGTTTGTGATCGAGAATCGGAGGAGTGCTTCGAGCATGGAGCGTGATTCCTGCTTTGCGGGAGGCGTGCGGTGGGTTCGGGCAAGGTGTGCGTGGAATGGAGGGATGTGCGATCAGTGCTCGTGCGCGGCGCCCGCCTTGCCGAGTTCCGCTTTGAGAATGAACGTGCCGCGGACGACGAAGGGCTCCCCGTCCGCGAGGCCGGAGAGAATCGGAACCATCCCGCCAACCGGCTTGCCCACCGTGACCGCTCGCTTCGCGAACGTGTTGGGCTCATCCGCAACCGGAACGAATACCGCGGGGCCGCCCTCGACGGTCTGGATCGCCTCATCCGGCACGGCGACAACCGGTGTGGTCTCCTCGCCGCTTGCGCTCTGCACAATCTCCGCTTCCGCAAACATCCCGGGCCTGAGAATCTGTTCGCCAGTTTGGCCGCCCTCGACGCTCGCCGGAACTTCGACGCGCACCTGCGCCGTCCGCGTCATCGGATCAACAATCGGCGAGACGAACGCGACGGTTCCTTCCAGCCTTGAAGCGGGTTTGGTGCCCTCCGCGGCCGAAGTCACCGTCCCGATCGTGATCCACGCTTTACTGCCACGCGCAATGCCCGCAAGTTTCGCCTCGGGCACTTCCGCCAGCACCCACAGATTCCGCGTATCCGCGATCACCATCAGCGATTCACGATCCGGGTTCACAAGTTCGCCCAGCGTCACCTCGCGCTGCACGACAACGCCGTCGATCGCCGACCGGATCGCATACCGCGGCACGATCTCGCCCGTCTTCCCGAGCGCCGCGATCGACTGCTGATCCATGCCCAAAAGGTGCAGCCGATTCTCCGCCGCAGTCGCTGCCGCTTCTGCCGCCTTTCCACCCGCAATCGCAGCTTTGTACTCCGCTTCGCGGCGCTGCACTTCTGTCAGAGAAATGCCTTGCGATCGCTCGTACAAACCCTTCGCGCGCTCCCACGCAATCTTCGAGAGTTCCACCGCCGGCCCCGCCGTGACGACCGCAGTTTGCTTCTGAAGCAGGTCGGCCTGCGCTTCGCCCAGTTCGGGGCTTTCGACGATGACCAGTTCCTGTCCGGCCTTCACGCTGTCGCCCAGGCGGACTTTGACCTCCACCGCACGCCCGCGCAGAGGCGACCCGACATGCGCCATCGCTTCGGTGTTGAACCCCACCCGCGCCGGCATAACAACCGTCGGCTGGAGGATGCGCACCTGCGCCGTTTCGATATGCACGCCGTACCGCTCCACGGCTTCGGCCGTGAGCGTCACCTCGTCGGCGTGTGCTTCCGTTGTCTTGCCGTGATCATCATGATCGTGTTCGCCGTGCTCATGGTCATTATGCTTGTGGTCATCATGCTCGCTTTGGCTCGCGTGTTCTTTCTGCCCCGCTTTCGGTGCAGCAGCTTCCGGCCGCGTTCGCTTGGAACACGAGGCAAGGAAGCAGGCGGTTGCAACCAGGATCAGACGAGCAAACATGTTCAATGCAGAAGAGTGGTTCACTTGTGTGACTCCGGCGAAGCGGGTGTGATGACGGGTGTAAGGGCGGGCGCGATGACAGAAACGGATGTGGGGGTGGGGGTGGGGGTGTTGGGCGTGGCGGGGGCGTTCGCGGTACTGGTCGCACGGGCCGTGAGTAGCGGGGCCGAAACACCCGGCCCTCCCGCTGCACGCTGCAATTCCGCCAGCGAGCGAGCAACCTGCCGGCGCGTCTCGATTTCGCGAATCTGCGCCACGCGCAGGTCCTGCTCGGCGAGGAACAACGCCGTCGAATCGGCCTGCCCGGAGTCGAACGCATCGCGCGCCAGTTCGAGCCGCGAACGCTCGAGCGGGATCAGATCGGTTTCGACACGGGCAAGCGTCTCGGTGGAAGACGAAAATGTTCGCAGCGCCACGCGGGTGTCTTCCACGGCCTTGCGCGATGCGAGCGTGAAATCGTGCCGCGCCTCGATGGTTTCCGCCCGAGCGCGATCGCTGCGAGCCTTGCCGGTATCGAAGATCGGCAGAGGCGTCGAAACCGATGGCCCGGTAAACCACTGATCATCGCGTTGCGAATCAACTCCGACCGAGGCGCCATCCCAGATGGAGGCCTTCGCGAGCGAGAAGTCATCACCGAGTGCCGCGAGCCGCCACGAGATGGATTGCAATTCGGGACGATTCGCGAGCGCCGATGCGATCCAAAGGTTTTCTGATGCCGGAACCGGCGAAGCCGACGCCAGCGGATCGAGCGCCCAAGTCGCGGGCGATGAGGGTTCGCCGATCAGCCGCGCGAGCCGCAGGCGATTCTGCCGATCCGCCAATCGCGCCGCTTCGAGATCAACCCCGACTTGTGCACGGCTCGAACGAAGCGTGACGACATCCTGTTTCGTCCCTTCGCCCGCGTCGAGCCGATCCTGTGAAACACCCACGAGCTTGTCGAGCAGCCCAACCCGCGATTCGAGCAGGGGCACCAGTTCCGAAGCCGACTGGGCATCGGCGTATTGCAGTTGAATCTGGGCGACCGTGTCCAGCGCGACCGTGAGCGCGTCCGCCGCACTCTCCCGGAATCGGTTGTCCGCGGCACTGATCTTCCGAGGCATCTTCAACGCCTCAATAAAATCCTGCGCCAGCGTAAGCTCGAACTGGGGCTTCCCCGGCCCCCAGCGGAGAATGAAATTCAGCACCGGGTTGGGCAGCAGGCGGGCCTGATCGGAGTCTGCCGCGGCGATCCGCACCCGTGCGAGCGCAGCCTGCAACGCCGGATCGGTTTCCAGCCCGCGCTTCACCGCCTCGTGCAGTTGCAGGCTCGCGCTCGGCGATGCCTCATCGAGCGGCATCGCCTCGTTGCGAAATTCGATCAGCGCATCAGAGCCCGTTGCTCCGCGAATGCGAGGAAGCACTGTGGAATCGTGGCTGGGCGCTTGGCACGCGCCGAGCAGGCAGGCCGCGCCAAAGAGCGCAAGCCCGGTAGTACGGAATTGCATCGGGACACCTCGCTGGGTGTGACTTTGAGTGGGGGTGAATTGTGAAAAGGTGAATTGCCGCGGAGCCGGAACGCGAAGCGCGTGGGCTACACCTGCAGCACAATCACGCGCAGCCGGCTCAACGCGGCAGGCGGACGGGGGTCAAATCCATTCAATCTCGCGTTGGATGAATACGCCGGCGAGAGAGCAATAGGAGCATCGAGAATCGCAACCGGAATGTCCGAGGTCTGATCAAACTGCGGAGCCGTGCTGCTCAGACGCTTGGGCGTTGTCGGATCGACTTCGACCGGAACATCGCGGCAGCCGCTGTGCGCGCCCGCCGAAGTTGCCGACTCATCGGTCGAAGATTTTCCGGTTTGTGCACACGCCGATTCACAGGCAGAAACGCAATTCGTTTCGAGGCTCACGTGCCCGTGATCGCCGTGGTCGGAAATGCAGAGGACCATTCCCGTACGCAGAAAGCTTCCCGCCAGCAGCAGCAGCAGGGAGGTCCACACGAGCAGAGAATGTCCGAGACGGGCTGTCATGGAGTCCAAACGCTAGGGACGCTGCCGGACCAAGGCCTGACCGCGGACCTTGCGCCCGGCAGCCAGATCCATCTGCATCACTTTCGTGCTACCAACACTGCTTTCATTGCACAATCGGCGACAACTGCACTCAACTTCGGTGTTCTTCGGGAACCTTCCCGAAGACCCGGCGAACCGTTCTCCGTGCCCACCCTTCCAAAGGGCCGGCGGCACCGGGCCTGTTCGACCAGTCTGGCCCGTTGACAACCCGATGTCCAGTTCCGGCAGGACGCCCGTGCGTTCGATTCGCTTGAGGGGAATATTCCTCCGTGCAGTTCACGGCGTTCTTGTAGAGGCTGTTGGCCTCTTCCTTTTTCCGCTCCTCCGCGTTCCGGAGTTCGAGCGCCCTGCCACACAACTTGTTGTTCTTTGGGCGATTGTCCATTGGTCGATTGCCCTTCGGTGACGCCTCCTCTCTGTCGCGTCCGGCGATATGTCTTTTCCCCATTGCCGGCCGCGACGGTTTTGCCGCACGCATTGTGCGGCACGGTGATTCCGTGCGCAGGCTCTGGCGCGGGTTGGTGCTTCTACGCACGGATGTCGGCGGGCTTTGGGCGGGTGGATCGTGGGGGTGGGTGGGCTTTGGGTGTTTGGGGTTCGCGTGGGGAGTACAAGCAGTGGGCACAGCGCCCGTGTCGTTCCGGCGCGGGCGCTGTACCTCTGCCCCGAAAGGGTGGGCGTATGTCCAGACGTGTGACCCGTCCCACGTTCCGTTGACACAAACCCCTCCGGGCTACAACAGCCCGCAGGAAGGAGTGTCACGATGGGTAAGCAGCTCTATTCCGACGAGTTCAAGCGCGGCGCCGTCGAGCAGGTGGTTGTTCAGCGCCACA
>JAEUJD010000158.1 GCA_016793015.1 Phycisphaerales bacterium | reverse complement strand
TCCTCAAGGTCGAGCTCGAAGCCAACCGCATCAGCCTCGGCCTCAAGCAGGTCCAGGGCGACCCCTTCGCGACCGCAGTGAACACCATCACCGAAGGCGCCGAAGTCACCGGCAAGATCACCAAGCTCCTCGAGTTCGGCGCGTTCGTCGAGATCGCTCCCGGCGTGGACGGCCTCGTCCACATCTCCGAGATCGATCACAAGCGCATCGGCAAGGTCGAAGACGCCCTCAAGGTCGACGAGATCGTCCGCTGCAAGATCCTCAAGATCGATCCCGCCAATCGCCGCGTCAGCCTCTCGATCAAGGCCTTGAAGCCCCTCCCCGAAATCAAGATCCAGGAAGGCGGACCCGGCGAAGGCCAGGGCGGCCGCCCCGGCCAAGGTGGTCCCGGCCGTGGCCGAGGCAACTCCGCCGGCTCGCGAGGCGGGATGGGGGGTGGTGCAGGCTTCGGAGGAGGCGGTTTCGGTGGGGGCGGAGGTGGTGGTCGCCCACCGCGAGATACCCGCACGCCGGAAGAGATCCTCAAGGAAACCCCGGCTCTTCGTCGCATGCGTGAGCAAGCCAAGAAGATGAAGTTCAAGGGTGGGCTGAGCTGAATCGGAGAGTCAGTTCGCTCCGCGTGGCCCAGCTTGCAACTCGTCATTTTGACGCATCGTGTATAATTCGTGAGCGATGCAGCATTCTCGCATCCATCTCGATCCGACGATTCTGACGGGCAAACCCGTCATCAAGGGGACTCGTCTTGCAGTCGAGTTTATCGTCGGCCTGCTTGCAAGCGGCTGGACCGAAGCCGAGGTACTCAAAAACTACCCCGGACTGACGCGTGAAGACCTTCTTGCGTGCCTCGCGTACGCCCATGAAGCCATGACCGAGCAGCGCCTCTATCCGCGTTCGGCGTAAGCGATGAATTTCCTGGCAAACGAAAATGTCCCGCTGGCGCTCATCGAGCAACTTCGAGCATCAAAGCAGAACGTCACCTGGGCTCACACCGAGATGCGAGGCGCTTCCGACGACGTGATTCTGGCAAAATCCGTCGAGCAACGCCGAGTGCTGCTGACTTTCGACAAAGACTTCGGGGAACTCGTGTTCAATCGCGGCTAAAACGCATCGTGCGGCGTCGTTCTCATCCGCATGGACCAAGCAAATCTCGAAGCGCTGGTTGCGCAGGTTACGGCAACCCTGCTTTCACGCACCGACTGGGCAGGCTCCTTCAGCGTGATCGAAAACGATCGAATCCGGATGATCCCGCTTCCCCGCCGATAATCACCAAACAAGTCTCGACGATTCTTCGTACTCTGCTCTCGTGGATGCACCGGCAACATTCACACGCGCCGCCTTCATTCCCGCCTCGCTTGCTGCGCTCACAAAGCGCGACACGGTCTGGCTCATCCCCTGCACCATCTCGCTCTGGCTCGTCGGCGTCGTCCTCGCGCTCGATGATTCCGGCCGCTTCTTCCGGGGCAACGAGCCTTCCGCACCCACCTGGGCCGCCTGCGGCATCGTCCTCGCCGTCTTCGGCATCTGGCGCTGGCGCCAGTGGCTCATCCGCGATCAACTCCTCCGCCCCGCGCACGATTCCGCCGACGATCTGCTCTGGCTCGCCGGAACCTTCGGCGCCCTCCTGCTCTACATCTTCATCACTCCCCCCGGCCGCCTGCTCCCGCCCAACGCCGCGCTCTGCATTCTCTCCGGTCTCGCCGGCGCACGCCTCGTCTATTCCGGCCTCACCCGGCGCATCGGCAACACCCTGCACTGCTCGCGCTGCAACTACCACATCGTCGATACCAGCCTCCCCCGCCGCTGCCCGGAATGTTCCGGCATCTGGGCCCACCGCCTCGTTCGCGGAAAAATCATCCGCAGCGCCCGCCTCATCTCCGCCGGCGTGCTCCTGCTGTTCATCTTCTCGCTCGCGCCCGTTCCGCGCTTCGAGGTCAGCCGTGCCTTCATCCGCCGCCAGATGACCACCTCGTGGATCGTCTCGCAGGCCGCGGCAGCGCTCAACGACGGCCTCGTCTACGACGCCGATCTCTGGCGCGAACTCGGCAAACGCACGCTGACCGATCAACAGGCAAACTTGCTCGCGTCCCCGCTCCTGAAACAATCCGGAACCAGCACCCTCCGCGACTACGCCGCGCTCACCTGGCTCGAAAACCTCGTCTTCGATGGCAAAGCGCCGCCGAAAGTCGCCGACGCGTTCATGGAACAGTCACTCGCGTTCCAACTCAGCGGCCCGCAGCAATCGTTCGTCGGTCGCGCCGCCCCGCTCCGCATCCAGGCGCTCGAACTCCGCCGCATGCCCCGCGATCGCATCGCCCTCTTCCTCGAACACATCACCGACACCGACGACCCAATCCCCCTCCTCAGCCCGACCTCGTGGGAACTCCTCTCGACCGCGATGTCCGGAAAAGCCCAACCGATTCTCCTGCCCAACTCCCAGCCAAGCCCTCGCAACATTCCGCAGGCGAGCCCACCCCAAAACCCGATCGCGGCTCCCCCACTCTCCGACATCCTCGGCAACGTCCTCTCCCCGGTCCAGTACTTCGCGGGCATCAAGACCTACCGCGCCCGCGTCTGGGCCGCGATCGTGGCACCGGGAACTCCCCCTTCCCTCACGCCCTCCACGCTCGCTCCGCTCCTCGCCGACCCAACCGCAAAGCGCCCCGTTTACTGGCTCAAGCCTTTCGACCTGCAAACCTCTTTCATGGTCTACGACGTGCCGCGATCGCCTCCGCGCCGCCCCCCGTCAACCCCATCGCCGAGTTCCAAGCCGTAGGTCACCTCGGAATCGACGGACCGTGCTCCGTGCGGTATCGCCCCCTTCTACTCTGCACGCAATGCAGCCCACTCTCCAGATCAAAAAGCTCACCGACCGCGCCGCGCTTCCTTCGTACCAATCCGAAGGCGCCGCCGGCATGGACCTCTGCGCCTGCCTCGACAGCAACATCACCCTCGCCCCCGGCGCAATCTCACTCATCCCCACCGGCCTCGCCGTCGCAATCCCCTCAGGCTTCGAAGGCCAAGTCCGCGCCCGCTCCGGCCTCGCAACCAAGCACGGCATCGGCCTCCCCAACGCCCCCGGCACCATCGACTGCGACTACCGGGGCGAACTCCGCGTCGCGCTCATCAACCTCTCGCGCGAGCCCTTCGAGATCACCCACGGCATGCGCATCGCGCAGCTCGTGATCTCCCCCGTCGCCCACGCCACCATCACCGAAGTCTCCGAGCTTTCCGCCACGGTTCGTGGCGCTGGCGGCTTCGGCTCTACCGGCCACTAGCCCCTTCCGAATTTGCTATTTGCCATTTGCTCATTTGCCATTTCGCTTTACTTCTTGTCCACGCCCGTCCTCTCGCTCGGCGGGCTGAACAAATCCAAAATCACCGTGTCTTCCATCGCCTCCGCCGAGTGAGGCAGCCCCGAAGGCAACCACAAAACCTCGCCACCCGACACGATCATCTGCTCGTGCTCGCTCGTCCCCTCGCGCCCAAGCCCAAACCGCATCTTCCCCGACAGCACCACCGCAAACTGCTCGTTCTCATGCTCATGCGAAGGCACAACAAACCCCTTCGCCAGATGCACGCGCGAGATCATCATCCTCTCGCCGATCACCCGCCGCCGCTCGATCTTGTCCATCGGCCGATCAACCGTGACCTCGTTCCAACTGTGCTTCTTCGCGCGTGTCATGATCAGCTCCTTGAGTCATGCGATCCGTCATCCTCGAACAAATCCGCATCGCACTCATCGTTCGCTACGTCGCCAGCAAATTGCTTCCAGTAGTGAATCCACGCTTGGGCATATCCCTCAAACGCCAATCCGCCATCCTTTTCCGCGACTGCGCGATCGATTGCATATCGGATGAATGCGGCAATGCATTGCTTCTGTCGTTCATTCAACGCCGAGAATTGCCGAATTCGCAGTTCTTGTTGGCCGTCGTTCGTTGGTGGGCAGTTGAGATGGAACCACGGCGTAAGGCAGCAGCTCCCCCAGTCGCGTAGCTCGCGCACCAGCACAATCGGAACGTAGTATCGAAACCCGAACGCATCGAGAAAGCTAAAGCTTCCACCAATCGCCCCGCCTGTTTCCGGCTCCCAATTCGCATCATCGACGAGTTCTTCCCAGCCAGTGTCTTTGTCTTTCTCACCCGCCTCCCGATACTCGCGCGGCGTATACGGCCTCACCCCGGCATCGTGCAGACGCGACTGACGCCACGAAACTCCGCCCTCGCGCGTCACCCCTTTGAACGCGGCATACACCTCCGCAATCAACGCCAGCCGCCTCGATTCCATTTCTTCTTGGCTCACGCCCTCATCCTACCAGTAGTGTTCGCTTCTCTTGTTCCTGCTTACTCGCTGCTCTCTTTTCCAGTCCCCTCAGCCTTTCTTTGTGTTCCTCTGTGCTCTCTGTGTCCTCTGTGGTAAATCCCCTTCCCCTACGATCGCCGCGTGATTCTCCTCATCGACAACTACGATTCCTTCACCTGGAACCTCGTCCAGCGCCTCGGCGAGATCGACCCCACCCTCGAACCCGATCGCGACCTGCTCGTCATCCGCAACGACAAGATCACGCCCGACGCCATCGCCTCGCTCGACTCCGGCAAAGGCCCCTCGCACATCATCATCTCCCCCGGCCCCTGCACACCCAAAGAAGCCGGCGTCAGCGGCGCGGTCATCGCTTCGTACGCGGGCAAGATTCCCATCCTCGGCGTTTGCCTCGGTCATCAGTGCATGGCCGACGGCAGCGGCATGACCGTCGCCCGTCACGTCATCCAGATGCACGGCAAGACCAGCGAGATCCATCACGACGGCAAGGGCATCTACGCGGGCATGAGCAACCCCTTCGTCGCCACGCGTTACCACTCGCTCGTCGTCCTCCCCGAAACCGTCCCGCCCCCGCCCGGACCCGGACAAGACGGATGGGTCGTCAGCGCTTGGACCTTCGAAGACGACGGAAGCGGCGGACAACGCAAAGTCATCATGGGCCTCCGCCGCATCTTCGCCGATCCAAAGAAGCAACACGTCGAAGGCGTGCAATACCACCCCGAGAGCTTTCTGACACACGAAGGCCCCAAGCTCCTCGCCAACTTCCTCGCTATGGGCCCCCGAGGCCGCAAAGCTGCAGTCCCCGCACTTGCATGACCTGTTTTGCGTCTCTTCGGCCTTCCGGCCCCAACGGGGCCGCGGGTTGTAGCCACGGGTGGAGCGACGCCGCTTTGAGCGTCGCGAAACCCGTGGAACCCCGATGCGAATCACATTGCCCCGGAGGGGCAACGGAATCGGCTCTGAACACGTGCGCGTTTTCCTAGAATGTGCCATGCCCCGCATCTGCAACGTCGGTTCCCTCTCCATCGGCCCCGGCCTCCCCCTCGCCATCATCGCCGGCCCCTGCGTGATCGAATCCCGCGAGATGGGCCTCGAGATCGGCCGCACCGTCCGCGACGCCTGCAAAGCCCACGGCCTGTCCTACATCTTCAAAGCCTCCTTCGACAAGGCCAACCGCTCCAGCGTCTCCTCGCCCCGAGGACCCGGCCTCGAAAAGGGCCTGGATTGGATCGCCTCGATCGCTAAAGAGCTCGGCGTCCCCTGCACGACCGACATCCACGCCCCCGAGCAGGCCGAGCCTGCCGCCCGGCAGATCGATCTGCTCCAAATCCCCGCCTTCCTCTGCCGCCAGACCGACCTGCTCTTCGCCGCCGGCAAGTCCGCCGCGGCCCACAACCGCGCCGTCAACGTCAAGAAGGGCCAGTTCCTTTCCCCCGGCGAGATGACCGGCCCCCACCGCAAGCTCGCCGAATCCGGCTGCTCCAACACCATGTCCACCGAGCGCGGCACGTTCTTCGGCTACGGCCGCCTCGTCAACGATTTCCTCGGCCTCGGTGACCTGATCGACCTGAAAGGCAAAGGCGTCGACGCCCCACCACCCGTGTGCTTCGATTGCACCCACAGCACGCAGCTCCCCGGCGCAGGCGAACAAACCGGCGGCCGCCCCGATCGCGCTCCGCTCCTCGCACGGGCCGCCGTCGCCGCGGGCGTGCACGCCGTCTTCATCGAGTGCCACCCGAATCCCGCCAAGGCGATGGCCGATGCCAGCACCATGCTGCCGCTCGACGGCGTCCCCGCGCTCCTCGCGAGCCTCGCCGCAATCCGCCGCGCCCTGGCCTGACCTCTTCGCCACCTCGCCTGCAGCGCCCGACTAGACTCGCACGAGCCCCAAATGGCCGAATCCGACCCCAATTCACCGCAGTCCTCTGGCAGCTCCTTCGGACCGCGACCCCTCGACGATCACAAGTTCACCTACGAGCGCCGCATCCTCGCGCTCAAGCGTCGTCTCGTCCGCGAGGCCAGCATCGCCATGGGCATGCTCGATGCCGCCGTCGATGCGCTCTTCAAACTCGATATCGATGCCGCCAAAGCCGTCCGCAAGCAGGACGACCGCGTCGATGCCGAAGAAGTGGCCATCGAACAGGAGTGCTACGAGATCCTCGCGCTCCACCACCTCTTCGCCCGCGACTTCCGCGCTATCACCTTCGTCCTCAAGGTCAATTCCGATATCGAGCGCGTCGCCGATCACGCAAGCTCGATCGCCAAGGTCGCAGTCAAGATCGCCCAGCAGTCACCCGGCGCACCCCGCTGGCCCACCGCGCTCAACGAGCTCGCGCAGCGCGTGCCGATGATGTGCCACCAGTTGCTGCGGGCCGTCCTCGATGAAGATGTCGAGGGAGCCCGCTCGCTCGTCCGCTCCGACGAAGTCATCGACAAACTGGATCGACGCCTCTTCGAAGAAGTCCAGGAGTTCATCCGCGCTGAGGGCCGCACCGACACCGCGATGACCATCGGCATGTACATGTACCGCATCGGGCGCGAGCTCGAGCGCATCGGCGACCTGATGACCAACGTCGCCGAAGACATCGTCTATCTCGCCACCGGCAACATCGTGCGCCACGCCGAACAGCGCGGCGTGCGCACCGGAAGCTGACAAAGTCCGAGCGTTATTCCTGAGCCGCCCGCTTTTGCGGGCGTTGCGGCCATGAGCGAAACCTTATTGCCCCGTCACGACCGCGTCACTTGCGCGGGGGAATGTATCGGTGTTGTTGTTGCATCTCGCCCAGCAGGCAAGAGCAGCGCACGACGAAAGGACCGGGGATGAAAAACGTGATCCGAACAACGAGGGTTGGAAGCTGCGCACCGGGCTCTCACGCCACGGAGAAGCTGAACTTCCGAACGAGCCGCCCGGGAAAGGCTCGCACCGGAATCCTCCTGTGGCTGCTCGGCGTGCCCATCCCTCTCATCATTCTTTTCTTTCTTCTCAAGAGTTGTCTGGGCGGCGGCTACTTCCGGTGCGCGACGATGCACGGCGTTCCACTCGTGATTTCATTCCAGCACCGCGGAGCGACAACTTCGCTTCCGAACCTTTTCAAGGAGATCGTGACCATGGCAAACAATCCCAATCAGAACCAAGGCAAACAGGACCAGGCCAAACAGGGCAATCCGGGTCAAGCCCAAAGGAATGAGCAGAGCCCCGGTCGCGAAGTGAGCCCCAGCCGCCCCGCGGGCGAGCCGGGCAAGCTTCCGCAGAACGCAGGCTCTGCGCTTGATTCAGGCAAGGGCGGCACCGCGACCCAGCAGCAGCAGAGCAAGTCGCAGGGTGCCCAGGGAGGTCAGTCCCAGTCGCGTGATAAATCCCGCGACGAGATCGGTCAGAAGCACAGCGCCGGTTCCGCCACGCCGACCAAGGGCAACGACTCCCGCGCTTCCCGCGAGAATCAGGACGTCGACGCTCCCACCGGCATCGGTCAGGCCGTCCGCAAGGGCGAAGCCGAAACCGCACTCGAGGGAGGCGAAGACGACCTCGGCCACCGCAGTGGAAACGACAAGGGCGGCCGCGACAACAAGCCCATGTGATTTCATCTGACTAGGCCCCACCCCTGTCTCCGGGTTTGTTTGAACCGGAGACTCGTCCCAAGTCCGTCGGCACCCTGCCGGCGGACTTCTTGGTCGAGGTGAAGATTTTGAGTTGAGAAAACTCAACTCAGTCTCCAACTTTTCCGACCTTGTTAACATGTGACCCGCGCACGCGATTCGACCCACGCGTGCGCGGGTCACATGTCATTCCTGATCGCGCTCATTCTCGTGCCCGCTGCGACTGCCCTCATCGGAGTCGCACTTCTCGTCCACTCCATCCGCGGCAGACTCATCCCCGGCACCACACTCTGCCGCGCCTGCAAGTTCGATCTTTCCGGGCTGCAGTCCGCATTGTCCTGCCCCGAATGCGGAGCTTCTCTTGCCGCAACCCGCGCCATCGTTCCACTCCGCGTGCGCCCGCGCGGGCTTCTCTGGCTCGGGATCCTCCTCACCGCGATTCCGCTCTGCATCGGTATCACCGTTGCCGTCGTGACCGCGACCAATTTCAACCTCGATTCGATCAAGCCATTCTGGGTCCTGAAATCCGAAGCGCTCCAAGGCGCACCCGCCCGGTCCGCCGCGGCATTGACAGAACTCGGCAAACGAATCCGATCCGGATCGATCTCCGAACATCAATTCACGTCGCTCGCGAGCGCCGCCATCACCCTCCGTCGCACCCCGTCTGCCACATGGAACAGGAGTTGGAGCGAGATCATCGAACTCGCCCGCACCAACGGCAAGGTCACCGACGCGGAATGGACCGATTACATCCGGAACACCATCGTGCTGGTGGATCGCCACCGCAGGAAAGTGCGCCAAGGTGCTGAGGCTCCGTTCGGCCTGACAATCTCCGGCCCCCTTCTCGGTATCACTCCAGGTCCGCTCGCCGCGGCCAAGATCCGCTACGGGATCACCCGGGTCACAATCAACACGAAGGAGTTTTTTCACAATGACGATCTGAGCGGCGGCGCAACCATCTCGGGCAATGGCACGACCGGAACCACCAGGCAGATCAAGATGGACGCGCCGATCGGCAAAGCCCAGATGAAACTGACCTGCGGATTCGAGGTTCTCGACGCGGGCAACGACCGGACCCTCGGATCGTGGTCGAGTGATTCCACCGACGAGATCGAAATCCTCCCCCCTGATGCAGTCATCGTCGAAACCCGTGAAGATGCCGCGCTCGCACCCGCTGTCCGCAAATCGTTGAGAATCGCGCCCTTCGAGCGACAAAGCGGGTATCTCTCGCTCATGGTGAACGCCGCAAACCCGCCAGCCAATCTCGCCTTCGACGTTTTCGCGCGCCTCCGCTCCGGTCCAAAGAAGGGCGCACTCGTCCCGATCGGATCAATCTCGTTTGAGAAATCGAGCAACGGCGGCTATGGAATCGGTTCCGATTCCAAAGACCTCCTCGATGCCGAGTCGGTCGATTTGATACTGCGCCCCTCGGTCCGCGCCGCCGAGTTGAACGTGGACCTCGACTGGATCTGGACGGGCCCCGAGATCGTGTACGACGACATCAAGATCAAGCCCGCCGCGCCATGACGGTTCTTGATCGCCCTGCTTGGAACCCAACCACCGGATCAGCGACGAAGATCGCGACTCACGCCAACTCGCTTCGAGGCGGCTCCGCCCACGATTCCGGCTTCTTCTCCCCGCGATAGCACGGCCGATCCGGCGAGCACTGGTGCATCCCCACCGGCTTGTCATCGGGGCCGAGCACTTCCTGCGTCAGCACACACAGCAGCACGCGCGTCTCCGAGGTGCCGTCGATCAAGCCCGGCGTCGCCTGACGCGGATCGCAGTACATCATCTTGTGCCGCATGTTCAGGCAGCACGGTTTCAAGTGGAGCGGAGCATCGAAGTTCATGATTCCACCTCCAGCTTCCGACCCGCCGCGAGCAGGACCGCCCGCTTCACGGCCACGGGCAGCAATTTCACCTTGTACGCGTTGTCCGACATCGGCTTCGCGCCCGCCGCGGCAGACTTGCACGCCTTCGACAGCGCCTCGTCGTTCGTGACATCCACACCCCGGAGCGCGTTCGAGACGTTCCGCATCTCCCAAGGGATCGGCGCGACCGCCCCGGCACACACGGTCGCTTTCGTAATCGTGTTCCCGTCCAGTTCGAGCGCCACGGCTGCCGCGACCACGGGCCAATCGAACGACTGCTTTTCCTTGATCGCGTAGAACCCGCTCGCCTTTGCCGGTTTGCAGGTGATGTGCGTGATCACCGCGCCCGCCGGCAAGTTGCTCTCGCTCCGCACCCCCTTGTCGGGCGTGTGATACAGGTAGCGGATCGGAAGCGACGGCTGCTCCGCGCCGACGATGTGTACGGTCGCATCGCACACAAAGAGCGCGGGCGCGAGATTGGATGGATGCACGATGTGGCACGGCCCATCGCCGAAAATCGCGTGGTACCGGTTCTCACCCTCGACCGCAAAGCACGTGGGGCCGCCCTTCTTGAGGCAATTGAACTGCTCATTGCGGAAATACCAGCACCGTGGCCGTTGCAGCAGATTGCCGGCCGCCGTCGCGGCGTTCCGAACGGCGGGCGATGCCGCGCTCTCGACCGATTGCGCGAGCGCCGGACACGCCGATTTCAACGCCGGCGACGAAGCAATCTCCGCCAGCGTCGTCGTCGCCTCGATCCGGATTTCTTCGCCCGAAGCAACAATGGGTTCCTTGCCGCTCCGAAGCCTGCGGACGTCCACCAGCACGTCGGGCGCGATGAGACCCTCTTTCAACAGATCGATCAGGTCGATCCCGCCCGCCTTGATCATGGCGAGGCTGTACTTCTTATCGCCGACCACTTTCGACGCATCCTCGAACGACTTCGCCTGTGCAATCGCGAACCTGTTCATGAGCGTGCTCCTTCCAGTGCCGCGAGCACCTTGTCGGGCGTGAGGGGTAAGTGCCGCACCGGCGCACCGATCGCGTTGAAGACCGCACAGGCAAGTGCGCCCGACGTCGGGATCGTCGGCGGTTCGCCGAGCGCCTTCACCCCAGTCTGCCCGTGCGCCCACAAAACCGGCTCAATATGCGGCATCTCGCACGGCCCCAGAATCTTGTACCACTCGAAGTTCGGATTCACCATCGCGCCCACGTTGCGATCGAGAATCCTGTTCTCGAAAAGCCCGTAAGACAGACCCTGGATCACGCCTCCGATGATCTGGCTCTCCGCCGTCTTGCGGCAGATCACCCTTCCGCACGATTGAATCGCGATCACGTGTTTCGGAAAGATGATCCCCGTTTCGCAGTCCACCACCACCTTCACAAGCTGCACGCCCTGCGAATCGCCTTTGCCCCGGTCGCCGGTGTTCGCGGAACCCATCACGCCATCCGCGGGCAGCTTCGCGCACGCATCCTTCCACGACAGGAACTTCTCGCCCCGCCTCACCACGCCACCGTCCTTTACCGAGAAATCCGCGGCATTGTCACCGCTCTGCTTCGCAAGCACCTCGAAAAGCTTTCCTCGTGCCTGAGTCGCCGCGTTCATCATCGTCGGCGCTGTCATCGGCGATGTCACCGAACCGCCCGAGCCCGGCCCAACCGGCAGCGTCGAGCGGCCGATCTGCACCGTCACCAGATCCAGCGGAATTCCGATCGCGTCCGCACAGCAGATCGCCATCGTGGTGCGTTGGCCCGTGCCGATGTCCTGCGTTCCCGTCCGGCTCTCGACCGAGCCATCCTGGTGAATCACGACTTCCGCGTTTCCGCCCGGCGATGCGCTCCCCCATCCCGCGAGGCCCAGTCCGAATCCGGTCCGCATGACCGACTTCTGCGATCCATTCGGCTTGCGATCGCTCCAACCGATGAGCTTCGCGCCCTGATCGATCATCTCGCGATAGACGTCGTCCGCCGCAAGTTTGCGCTTCAATACGAGCGGATCCATGCCGATCTTCGCTGCCGCTTCATCGAGCATCAATTCTTCCGCGAACGCACCCTGCGGCCGCCCCGGCGCGCGGAACGCTCTTGGCCCGCCCGCGTTGAACGAAACGTCCTCGTGATCCTTCTTGACGTTGGCAAATGTGTACCGCCCCGAGGGCACGTTGCACCCGCCGCCGCCGGTTGCGACACCTACGCCTCCGTACGTCTTCACCTCGCCCCCGACAACCGAGCCATCCTTCTTCAGCCCGATCCGCACGCTCGTCACGCTCGAAGGGCGATTGCCGGTGTCGAGATGCTCTTCCGCGCGGTTGCACATCACATACGCGGGGCGCTTGAGCTTCTGCGAGAGTTTCGCCGCGAGCATCAGCTCCTTTCCCGGCCCGCCGAGCTTCGATCCGAACCCGCCCCCGATGTACTCGCAGATCACTTCAAATTCCGATGTTTTCAGCCCAAGCGCATCACCGAAACCGTCGCGAACGGAGAACGTTCCCTGCGTCGAGGCGTACACCGTCGCCCGGTCGCCCTTGTGATCGACCACGCCGCCGTGCGTTTCGAGCGACGAGTGCGTCTGCACCGGCGTCGAATAGACGGCAGCGAAGGTTTCGTCCGCGCCGTCCACCGCGCCCTGAGCCACTTGCACCTTCGCCGTGTCCGCGATCGTCGTCTTCACAGCTGCCTTCTTCCAGTTCAGCTTCAGCGCCTGCAACGCGCGATTCACCGCGACCGGCGATTCCGCCACAACATGCCCCACCGGCTGGCCGTTGTACGTACACGCCTTGGGCGTGATCTCGATCTCGATCACCCCCGGCACCTTCCGTGCCGCGGCATCATCGACGCTCTCAAGGCTCGCCGCGCCGAACGGGCAACGCACGAACCGCGCGAACACCCCGTTCGGCAGGAGCATGTCGCTTGAGTACTTCGCCGCTCCTGTGATCTTGGCGACGCCGTCGAGCCGGGAGGTGTTGTCGTTCATCGACTGACCCATATTCATGGGCCGGTTCGTCGTCGGCATGTCGGTCGGGATCAGGGTCGGGCCATTCGTCAGAGACGGCGCAACATCGGCTTTCATTCCGAGGCTCCTTTCTGGTCCATGATCGGAGCCTGGCCCGATGCCTCAAGGGCCGCGTTGAAGATGTTGGTGTACGTCCCGCAGCGGCAGATATTCCCGCCGAGCGCTTTCTTGATCTGATCGAGCGTCGGCTTGGGCACATCATTCAGCAGCACCCGCGTCGCGACGATGAACCCCGGCGTGCAATACCCGCACTGAAGCGCATCGTGCCGCAGAAACGACTCCTGCACCGGATCGAGCTTTCCGCCTTGCGCAAGCCCCTCCACCGTCGTGATCGAGGCGCCCTGAACGTCGCTGACGAGGGTCATGCAGGCGTTGGCGAGCTTGCCGTTTACGATCACGCAGCATCCGCCGCAGGAGCCGCGATCGCAGATGACTTTCGTGCCGGTCAATCCGAGTTCAAGCCTGAGGGCATCGGCGAGGGTCATTGAGGGCTCGACGCGTACTTCCACGGCCTTGCCGTTCACGGTGAAGGCGATTGCGACGGGGCCGGGGCCGAACAGTTTGTCGGCTTCGGCCTGCTCGCGTGCCAGGGCGTGGGCCTCGGCAATCCCTGAAAGCGTCGTGACCGTGGCGGAGACGCCGACGGTCTTCATGAACGATCGACGGGAAAAGCCCGGCGGATGGTTTGGATCTGGCATCGAAGATTCCTTCCCGAGGGCGCGACCCCGCGTGTGCGAGCAATTTACCACGGCCCGGGCCGCTCGGTTGTGAATTTTGGCTCACCAATGCGGATTGCGTTCGCACTTTGGAAGCATGAATCGGGCTTTCTCGATCGATTTTTGGTCTCCGCGGCGTACGGTCGGGCATGAGCGAGAAGCCGCGTTGCCACTGGGTTCCGAAGGACAAGCCCGACTACGTCGCGTATCACGATGACGAATGGGGTCGGGCGGTGCATGATGATCGGAAGCTATTCGAGATGCTCATCCTGGAGGGGGCGCAGGCGGGGCTGAGCTGGTACACGATCCTCAAGCGGCGTGAGGGGTATCGGGAAGCATTCAAGGGGTTTGATGTTGCGAAGGTTGCGAAGATGACGGATGCGCAGCTTGAGAAGGTGCTCAAGGATGGGGACATCATCAAGAACCGGCTAAAGGTATTTTCGGTGCGGAAGAACGCGCGGGCGTTTCTGGGGATACAGAAGGAGTTTGGGTCGTTCGACAAGTATGTGTGGGGGTTTGTCGGGGGGAAGCCGCAGGTGATTCGGCCGAAGTCTGCGAAAGAGTTTCGGGCGAGTTCGGCGGAATCCGATGCGCTCTCGAAGGACCTCAAGAAACGGGGCATGAGTTTCGTCGGCTCGACGATCATGTACGCGTACATGCAGGCCGTTGGGCTAGTGGATGATCACGCGGCGGGGTGTTTTCGGGCGAAGTGATATCGAAAGAGATGGCATTCACCACAGAGGCGCAGAGGCACAGAGAAATGCGGGTGGGAGATGGATGTCTCTCGCCCGAAGTATTCGGTTTTCAAAGATCTTGGAAACCCCGGCGGCGTCTTTCGGCGCGGCCGGGTGTCTGGCGTGAGTCAGTTGAGCTTCATCAATTGTCCTGCGACAGGATGATGATGGTGTAGGGGCCGATTCCGATGTTGCCGTTGTAGGACATGCCGTCCTTGGCTCCGGCGTTTGCGGTTGTGTCGTAGGAGTTGGTGTTGGCGAAATCGCCG
>JAEUJD010000120.1 GCA_016793015.1 Phycisphaerales bacterium | reverse complement strand
CGAGTCCTCGAGCGCCACCCCCGGAAAAGCCCCCCAAATCCCCGCACCCCGAAGGGGTGCCGGAAGCTCCGTTCATATCCCCGCGCGAGATCGCACCGATCGACACCGCAAAGTATGGAGCCCTGTGCTCACTCTTCACTCTCGTGTTTCTCTCGCCTCCACGGCCCACCAACAAACTCTCGTCGGGCCTCCCACCCGGAAGGCAGATCCGCCAACTCAACCAGCGTCGGATCGAGCACCACCATCTCTTCGAGCGCCACCACACAC
This sequence comes from Phycisphaerales bacterium, assembly GCA_016793015.1. Lineage (GTDB taxonomy): Bacteria > Planctomycetota > Phycisphaerae > Phycisphaerales > UBA1924 > JAFEBO01. The sequence continues at coordinate 4,555 of JAEUJD010000120.1, read as the reverse complement.
GCATCCTCAATCGTCATCGGCTCATCATCCAGCATCTGCCACGTGCCGTCATCGTCATCGTGCACAACGAAGAGAACAGGCCGCCCGCTGAAGACAATCCGCCGCAGCGAGATCGTCGCGACGTTTCGTGGATCCTCAAACGGCCAGTCGTTGTGTGTTTCACGCTCTGACATGGACTCAGCGTACCGAAGTCTGGACTGCGTGCGAAAGCGCGTCGAACGCCATCGCAAGTTTGGCGGCTTCGTCGGGCTGCTGCGGCACACGGTCGCGAAGGAAGAATCGGATGATGAGATGTGGCCGATGACGGAGGAGGAGCGGGGGAGGGTGAGGGAGTTTTTGTTGAGTTCGAAGGGGTAGAGCGATTCACGCCATTCACGGAGGAACTGTGAGTGTTGGCACGGCAGTGTCGGTGTTCAGTCATCGGGGCAAACTGAGTGGTGCCAACTGTCGATCGTGGAGTCGAAGAGCGTGCGTGACGAGGTGAGGATGAGCAAGCGGCGCTCGTGTTGCGCCGTGGGCTTCGAAGCTCCGTAGTGTGTTTCGGATCGCACATGCTACTGTGCGTGTAAGACGCTTCTGGGATGAGCCGAACAAGCGAGTCAACAGCTATGAAACAGACGACTTCGCCCGAGGTCACACGCATCACGCTTCAAGTCCTGGGCATCGGCCTGCTCATCGGCGGTGCGCTCTGGATCCTGCAGCCGTTTGTGCCCTCGATCCTCTGGGCCACGATCATCGTCGTGACCACGTGGCCCTTGCTTCTGCGCATCCAGCACCGGCTGTGGGACCGGCGCTCGCTCGCGGTCATCGCGATGATCGGCGCGATTCTGCTGATCGTCATGCTCCCGTGCGCCATCGCGATCGGTTCGATCATCTCGCACATGGATGACATCACGGCCTCGGCCGCGTCGCTGAAGCAGATTCATCTGCCTTCGCCTCCGGGTTTTCTCGCGCGTGTGCCGCTGGTCGGGGTGCGGCTGGTGGAAGCGTGGCAAAGGGTGCAGGCGATGACCTCCGAAGGCTTGTCCAATCACCTTGCGCCGTACTCGGGCGCGGTCGCGGCATGGTTTTTGTCCAAGGCGGGCAGCGTGGGGATGCTGGTGGTGCAGTTCATCATCACGATGCTCATCGCGGCCGTGCTCTACGCGCAGGGCGAATCCGCCGCGGGCACCGTGCGGGCATTCTGCCGCCGCCTGGCCGGTGAGCGGGGCGAAGCGATCGCGACGCTCGCGGCAAAGGCGACTCGCAGTGTCGCGCTCGGCGTCGTCGTCACCGCTCTCGTACAAACCGTGCTCAGCGGAATCGGACTGGCGGTCTCCGGCACGCCATCGGCGGCGCTTCTTACAGCGGTGATTCTGGTGCTCTGCCTCTGCCAGGTCGGTCCGGTTCCGATCCTGCTTCCCGCGATCATCTGGCTCTTTTGGAGAGGCGACGTCGTCGCGGGCACGGTGCTGCTGGTGTTCGCCGTGATCGTACTTCCGTTGGACAATTTTCTGCGTCCGATCCTGATCCGCCAGGGCGCGGATATGCCGCTGATCCTGGTGTTTATCGGTGTGATCGGCGGCCTTGTCGCGATGGGAATCGTCGGGCTTTTCATCGGCCCCGTGATCCTCGCTGTGGCGCTCACACTGCTGAAGTCGTGGATTCGCGACGACCCGGACGCGGATTCGCTGATTGCGGAGGCCGACGGTGTGGGTGGGGTGGGTGGGGTGGGTGGGGTGGACGGGACGGCGGTTAGCGCATCACGAGCAGCAACCACGGCGTCCCGATCAACAGGTACACCGCCATGAACGCGAGAGTGGTCCAGAGTCCGAGACGGTAGAGTTCGCCCTGCTTGAGGTAGCCGCTCGCGACGAAGATGATGTTCTGGCTGCCGCCCTGCGGCGTAATAACAGAAAAATAGCTGCTGGCAAAGAGCAGGCCGGGTGCCATGAGCGGAGCGGGGACGCCGCCGCGGATTCCGACGTCGAGAAAGACGGCGAGGAGCGCGAGCACCTGCGAGGTCTGGCTCACGAAGAAGTAGTGGAGCGCAACATAGAGCGCGACAAGCGCGATATAGAGCACGGGCCAGGAGAGGCCGCCGAGGCGGTCAGCAAGGCGCTGGCCGACGTAATCCATGAAGCCGAGTTCGTTGAGCTGCGCGCTGAGCGCGAACAGAACGGCCAGCCAGAGGAAGGTGACAAGCGTGTCGCCCTGCTTGCCGATGTCATCGACGGTCAGGACGCCCGTGACCAGGAGCGTGCCGAAACCGAGGAAAGCGACGGCGGTGCTGTTGAGATTCAGCGGGCCCCCGAAAACCCAGCCCGCGACCATCACCACGAACGTGAGTGCAGTGATCCACTCGGCTCGCGACATCGCGCCCATCCCGGCCAGTTCCTTCCGCGCCGCCGCAGGGGCCTCCGGCGTTGCCCCCACGCCCGGCGGAAAGAGTTTGGCGACCAGCAGAGGGAGCATCACGATCGCGGCAAGCGTCGGCACGCTCGAAGCGAGCAGCCAGCTCGCAAACGTGAGTTTGAAACCCGCCTTCTGCGCGATCTGGACGCCGATCGGGTTGGCGGACGTGGCCGTCATCCACAGCGCGGAAGAAATCGCAAGGCTGGCCATCGTGCAGAACATCAGGTAGCCGCCAAGGCGCCGGCCCTCGGGGCTGTCCGGCTCCGACCCCGCGCCCTTAGCGATCGACAGCACGATCGGAAAGAGCACGCCGCCCCGCGCCGTGTTGCTCGGAAATGCCGGTGCGATCGCCGCATCGGTCAGCACAAGGCTGTACGCAAGGCCACGGGGCGAACCCCCGAAGCGGCTGACCATCAGCAAACTGATCCTCCGCCCAAGGCCGGATTTGACCACCGCTTGCGCGACGATGAACGCGATCACAACCAGCAGCACGCTCGAATTCGCAAAGCCGGAGAACGCCTGCGCGGGCGTGATCGTCCGAGTGAGGACGATGGCCCCGATCGCGACCATCGACGCGGTCAAGAGCGGGAACGAGCCGAGAAGAACGCACGCGATCGCGGCAGTAAACACCGCGAAAAGATGCCACGCCTCCGGCGTCAGCCCCGCGGGAATCGGAGAAAACCAGATGCCGAGCGCAATCGCGAACGGTGCGGCACGTTTGAGAGACAGGCCGAGGGTCATTGCTTCGGCGCTCCCGTCTCGGGCGGGCGCAGCCGGTAGCGCCCGGTCAGGCCCGTCGCGCGGCCCTGGATCGAACCATCTTCGAGCTCGATCACGTACTCCCACGAAAACTCGAATGAGCCGGATGCGCCGTCGTACCGGCCCGTGCCGCCCAGAATGGTTCCGGCGATGTGATTGTTTTCCTTCGTGCCTTCGCCCTTGAGTTCGCTGAACACCTCATCGCCCCGGTCGTCGGTCCAGACGGCGCGGCCCACCAGGCCCGTGTCGGAGTCCACGAGCGCGATGACCTTGGAGAGGAAGCCGACGCTCGGGCGCGCAGAACCGCTGAGGAGCATCGTCCCGCTGAGTTCGATGATCGAGGCTTGACGATTCGTGCCGAGTGGAATGGTGCGCCGCGTGCCGATCGCGTTCCACGAACCCCGGAAGTCGCGCCAATCCGTCGAGGCGGCAACCGCGGGCGCCGGCCTCTCCTCGCACGCGGATATCGCAAGTGTCGCCGCCGCGGCAAGCAGCAGCCATCGCGCACAAGGTCGTGAGCGGTTCATGTGGATCATGGGCGCATCGCTCCTTTCCGCGAGGCGATGGGAGGGTGGGGGCGCTGGGCACCATCAATGTACACGGCTTTGTGATTCTGTGTGTTTCGGTCCGGTTTGCTACCGCGGCGCCTCGCACATCCACGCAAACCCGTCCTTTATCACGGGCTTGCCGCTTTCATCCATGCCAACCGCCTCAACGCGCGTGTTCCCAACGGGCAATTCCACACCGGTCCACACAAACACCCGATCCAGAAACTCGCTCGCTTTCAGCACGCCCATCGACTTCTCGTTGACAAACAGTTCGACCGCGGGCTGATTCGAATACACCTTGACGCTCGTGGTCCCCGCCGGCCGAGGCGAAAAGCGGCGGCTGGTGACGTACACCACCGGCTCATCCGACCAATTGGCCTTGTAGAAATAGAACGCGTCCTTCTTGAGCTTGCGGTCATACGAAACCACGCCCTTGTCGTTGAGCGATTGAAAGCCGCCTTCCTGCCGCACCGGCGTCGCGAAGTCGAACATGTTCCAGAAGAAAGCGCACCAGAGCCACTCGCGCTGCTTCATCACGTTCCACGCCGACTCATGGAGCAGGGACTGATATTCCTCCGGATGCCAAGGCCCGTTGTGCACCGGCATCTTCGCATCGACGACGCCCGCCTCATGATGCTGCGGATTCGCCCCCGCGCCCCATTCGGAGATGCCGACGCCGCGGGGGCGCGGACCGGTGGCGATCTTGGCGTGGAGTTCGTCGATCTTGTTCCAATCGTTGTGCGTGTCGACGTACCAGCCATGGTATCTGTTGAACGCGATCGCGTCGGTGATGTCGTTGAATTCGTCGGTCGCGCCGCCGTTGTCGGCGAGGACGATCGGGCGCGAGGGGTCGA
>JAEUJD010000116.1 GCA_016793015.1 Phycisphaerales bacterium | reverse complement strand
CGCGACCTTTGAGGTCAAGAACACGGGTTCGGGCCCGGCGACCAACGTCGTCGTGACCGAGACCCTCCCGGCCGGCATCACCACGTCGGACGGCGCCACGACCTACACCTTCAACGCGGGCACCCTCGCCCAGGGCCAGTCGAAGCCCTTCAGCCTCGGCCTCAAGAGCACCAAGCCCGGTACCTTCACGATCCCGTCGAAGGTCACTGCGGACGACGGCCTCTTCGCTCAGTCTGAGCCCCAGACCGTCAACATCACCCAGCCCGCCCTCAAGATCGTCGCCGAGTGCCCCACGGGCGGCTTGGTCGGTCGCACGGGTAAGCCCCTCACTTTCAAGTTCACTGTGACGAACACGGGTAACGCCCCGGCCAACACGACCGTTTCGGCCACCGCTCCGACCAACGCGACCTTCGCGTCGGCTGACAACGGCGGCTCGGGCGGCGCGGGCGGCACGACCTGGAACCTCGGCTCGCTCGCTCCGGGCGCGTCGAAGACGGTCAGCATGAACGTCCAGACCTCGGGCGTCGGTGCCATCACCACGACTGCCACTGCCAGCGCTCCGTGCGCAACGGCCGTGACCGCTCCCTGCACCGCCAGCACCGCTGGTCTGCCGGACGTGGGAACGCTCGTCAGCGACGTGGACGGCGTGGTTTATGTCGGCGACACCCACGAGTACACCTGCCAGGTCATGAACCAGGGCATGGTCCCCCTCACCAACGTGAAGATGACCATGGACATCCCGTCTGAGATCACCTTCCTCAACTCGCCCCAGCCGAACGCGATGGAAGGCGGCAAGCGTGTGTTCAACGTCGGCACGATCGCCGTCGGTCAGAGCGTCACCTGGAAGTTCACTGCCAAGGCGAGCGCTGCCGGCGAACACCTGATCTCGGGCACCACGACCTGCACCGAACTCAAGACGCCGGTCCGCGATGACGAGTTGACGAACTACGTCAACAAGTAATCCGAATCGGGTTCGTGAGAATCTGAATCTTCGAAAGGCCCGCACGAGAGTGCGGGCCTTTTCTTTTCCGGGCCGCCTGCGACCGGGCGTGTCAATCATTCTTTCCTATGACAGCCTTCCCGGTGGACGTTCAGAGGCAGAACCAGCTCGTGGCGCACGTGCGCGAGGCCGTTGCGCGGGGCGAGATCGAGCTGGGGGAGCGGATCTGCCGCGAGATGACGGCGGCGGGCTGGGGAGATGGGCGGACGTGGCTGGTGATCGCGGAAGTGGCGTGCCGCGTGGGGCGAAGGGATATCGCCCTGGATGCCGTCGGGCGTGCCGAGAAATCGACGGGGGCGACTGCGGGCGAGATCAGCGCCGCCCGGAGCGCGGCGGAAGCACTGCCGGAGCAGACCGATCGCGCGGACGGGATCCACATCATCCGGTCGTGGGGCCAGGGGTTCTGGTCGGATGTTGATCATGTGATCGGGCAGCTTGCGGTCGCGGAGATGACCGGGCGGACGCCCATCGTGCTGTGGGGAGCCAACTCGCGCTTTGGCGATGGTGGTGCCAATGCGTGGGAGAGTTTCTTTGAGCCTGTTTCACGGGGCGTGTTGGCTCGGGAGGCGACGTACTTCCCTTCCAAGTGGCGTGCGGACAATCTGATGGTCGCGGAGAACGGCGCGTTCAGCGGACCGGGTTCGCGGATTGCGTTTCTGCCGTTTCTGTCGAGCGAGGCGAAGGTCACCGTGAGCGACTTTCACGCCCCGCTGATCGCCATCTCGCACTGGATCCGCCCGACCAGCCCGCTGAGCGGGATGACGCGGCCTGCGATGTACCCGGCGGTGCTGAAGAAACACCTGCGCGTGCGGAGCGAATTGGCGGCGCGGGCGGACGAAACCGCTTCGAAGCTGGGCGTGGGCAACGCGCAGTCTCCAGTCATCGCGGTGCACGTACGGGGGAGCGACAAGGTGATCGAGATGGGGGATATGCGCCCCGTTCACGCGGCGTATCAGGCCGAGGTCGATCGGCAGCTCGGAGTGCTGGGGAAGGATGCGCGGGTGTTACTGCTGACCGACTGGCAGCCGGCGGCGGACGAGTACCGCTCGCGCTACGGAACACGCATGATCGAAACGGGCGCGCTGCGCACGGCCGGAACCGTTGGCCTGCATTTTCACGACAACCGGGACGGTCGAAGGCTCGGCGAAGATGTGCTGACCGATTCGCTCCTGGCCTCACGCTGCCGGGCGCTCATCGGGCTTGGATGGAGCAACGTGTCGCTGTACATGGCGTATCTGGCAAAGAACTCGGGCATGAGCGACGAGAACATCTCGCTGCTCGGGCCGAACCTGCACGACAACTACAACTGGACGTTGCTCAGGCGGGGATGAGGGATTTCGGATTTTATGAAGACCTGCGAGCGGGGTACGGGCTGCGCGAGCTACTGCACGTCGACGATCAGGAGCGTCAGGTCGGTCGAGGCCTTGAGCGATGCGGATCGGAGCAGTGCCGCGGGAATGAGAAGCGTGTTTCCGGACCGGAGTGCAAGCGGGTCTGCGCCTGCTGATGCGAGCGTGGCCGAGCCTCGAAGAATCATGACGGCGTGGGCGCGTGGGGGCTGCGCTGCGAGCGAGCGTGTTTCGCCGGCCGGGATTCGCCATTCATCGACGCGGAAGAACTCGGTGGTGACAAGGCGTGCGGCAGACTCGCCGGGCTTGAGCCTGGTCAACGCCGGAGCGGGGCCGAGATCGGTGCAGGCCAGTGTCTGCGTCACGTGCAGTTCACGACCTTTGCGGCCGTATTCCTTCGCCCAGTCGTAGACGCGGAAGGTGGTGTCGCTCGGGGTCTGCACTTCGGCGACGACGACACCGGCGCCCAGGGCGTGGATCGTGCCGCTTGGGAGGTTGTGGCATTCGCCGACGATCGCGGGGTACGACTGCATGACCTCTGGAACCGTCTCGTTTTGGACCGCCGCGTCGAGCTGCGCGAGCGTGACGCCGGGCTTGAGGCCTTTGAAAATGACGGGTTCGTGGCCGTCCACTTTGCTGGTGGCGAGGATGTACCAGCACTCGGTCTTGAGATTGGCGTCTTTGTGTGCTCTGGCGTAAGCCGGAGAGGGATGGACCTGGATCGAGAGGTGCTCGCGGGCGTCGAGGAATTTGACGAGCAGCGGGAACGCGCCGCCCGGGGTGAGTTTTGTGGCGCCGAGTAAGTCGGCCCCCCACTGCTTGATGGCTTCGCGGACGGGCTTTCCGGCCAGCGGGCCGTTGTCGATGATGGAGTGCTCTGCGCCGCCTCCGCCCCCGCTGGCGGAAGTGGAGTCGAGATCGACGAGTTCCCACGATTCACCGATGTTGCCGGGAGGGAGCGACTTGCCGAACGCTTCGAGAGCGCGGCCGCCCCAGACTTTGTCTTTGAAGATGGGGCGGAAGAGAAGGGGGTAAGGGGTCATTCTGATGAAGGGTCAATTACGGGGGTGGCCTGAAGGGCGAAGTCGCAAGCGATGCGGGTTACTTCCACTCCATGAAGATGGCGGTAAACGTCAGCGTATCGATCACGCCGTGCAGAAGAATAAGGGGCCACAGGTTACGCCTGAAGACCAGGAACATCGTGCCAAACGCCAAGCCGATCGAAGCGGTGACGACCGCACCCCGCAGGCCTTGGTAGTAGAAGTGCCCATAGCCGAAGACAATCGCGGGAAGAGCGACCGCCGCGACGGTTCCGATCAAGTTTCTTGGAAAAACTTGCTGAAGCCGAGTGATGAGATAGCCCCGAAAGAACATCTCTTCGCCAAAGGCGGCGGCGGTCCAGACGATCGTGAGCCACAGCAGGTAGTGAGGAAGGCTCCCGGCAACATCGCCCCACCGATCGCCCACTTCGGTCGGGATCTTTTTCAGGAACTCAAGCCCGAGCGCGGGGCCGACAATTGTCGTCAGCGCAACAGCAAGAGCGAAGGCAACCAGAGTCAGCGCTGCTTGCGGCAGCAGGATGAGCCGGGCTTTCCGGGTGGGGAGGGAAACCAGACCCATGTCGGCCCAGCCGAGGCCCCTGGCGCGCAGGTACATGCTCAAAACGCCAATCGTCAGCAGCAGGGACACGGGTCCCGCGAAGCGCCAGAATGCCAAGCTCAACAAATACTTCGTTAACAGCGCGAATGCGACGAATGCGAAGACCTCCGCCGCGATGCCGGCGGTGGAGCGAGGATTCCGACTTTGCAGGTTCGCGTCGCGGGGATGTTCGGAGAGATGCATCGGGGCGACTTTGCACGCATTCACGAGACAAGCCAGACGACCCGACGCGCACCGAGCGCACAATCAATGTGCCCGGCGCGGAAAGCTCTCGTGCCGGGGGAGGGCAGAAACCTCCACCCGTGCATCTTGCGGAAGATTCACATCGTCATGCCGGTGATCTGCGCCTCGAACGCGACCTTGCCGTCGACCAAGCCCTGGATCTCGGAGATGAAGCGGCGGCGCGAGGCTTTGATTTCCTGGCAGAGAACAAAGAGGTCCTGGCCCGGCTCGACCATCGCGCGGAACGAGCACTCGTCGATACGGAGGAAAACCGCGATGTTGGTGGTCTTTTTCCGCACGTTGTAGAGGTAGGCGGCGAGCTGGGCGCCGATCTCGACCATGATCACGCCCGGCATGATCGGGCGGGGCGGGAAGTGGCCGGCGCACCAGAACTCGTCGGGCTGGGCGCGATGGACCGCCACGCCTCGACAGTAATCGGGGGTGTGCCAGACGATGCGATCGAGCAGCGCCATGGCTCCTCGATGCGGAATGACCAGTTCGAGACCCGCCTTCGAGACCATCTCACCTTTCAGATCGATGGCTGACAAATCAAAGAGCAGCTTTGCGGGCGCGCTCTGCGACTCGTCCTCTTTGGAGGGTTCGGCCGAACCGGAATGAACTTGTGCCTCAGGAGGGCTTTGGGGCATCGCGGACTTCCAGAACCTTTTCGCGGATTTCCTGAGCAGCGGCTTTGATGTCCTGCATGGACTTACGAACGCGGGTTCCAGCGGCTTTGTTGCCGCCGTCGAACTTGAGAATGTCTTCTTCCGCGTCGACGATCATCTTCTTGAGTTTCTCGAAGGCTTCCACGCGAATAGCTCCCAGTGAATGTGCGGTATCGGGCCCCGTCCCCACCTGCCCCACCGACACGCGTCGTGACAGAGTGTGACGGCCATTCTAGGGGGGTCCCGGCGCAATTCCGCACGGAATCTGTTCGGTTTATCGGGAAACCTGGGGGAGGGTGTTTTCCAGGGTTTCGAGCGCCGCCCGCAGGTACCTCGGGTGCCCTTCGCGATCGATAAAAGCCGGGGATACCGCAGACATCAGCACGCGGCGGATATTCGCCAGATCTGGGTATTCGGGGTCCACTCGCAGCCCGCGCTCGCGCCGGAGATTTGCCAGTTCGGTGACGGGTTTCACGCCGTGGAGGTACTCGGGCGCGGCCCAGTACTGACGCTCCAGGTACACGGCATCTTCGACCCAGTGACCGGCGTGCACCATCGCGAAATCGATCATCACGCAGGCGTGGGAATCGTCGCGAGGCGAGGCCAGCCGGAGCACGTTTCCCGGATGAAGATCGCCGTGGCACCAGCACTTGAGGGTGCGGGAGTTCCAGCGTCCGAGCAATTTGGGGAGCAGGCGGACGACCTGCTTGATCGCTTCGTTCCAGCGCTGGGGTTCGGCGATGGCGTGGGCATGGCAAGTCTCGCGTGCCTTGGCGAGCGTGCCCTCCCAATCGAGCGACTTGGGAATGTCGGTTTCGGGGCGGACGCGGAGAGCGGCCTCGTGGAAATCTGCCGCGGCGACCAGGACATGGCGAACATCTCCCGGCTGCATGCGGGGACGGATCGGCTCGCCCTTCACGCGTTCTTCAACGATCCAGGCGAGGTCGTAGCCGTTGAGTTCGCTGCCGCTGGCGAAGACGCGCGGGGTTGGAGCCTTGGCCTCGGGGTTTCCGAGTTCGATGGTCCAGCGGAACTCGGCGGGGCCGAGAGGGAGTTTGACGATTGTCTCGAATGTGCCCCGGGAATCGGTCCAGAGTGCGGTGCCGGTCGCGCTGCCGCTGGAAGACCATGCGGATTTGAACCACGTGACAGGCCCGAGGCGACCGTTGCACTGGTTATGGAGCACGGGCTCGAGCATGTGCGCGAGCGACGAGGCGTCGTTCTGGTCGGTCGGGGGCTGAGCGTGCGGGTCGGTGAAGCTCATGGGAAGAAAGAGCAGCCGTGAGAAAGATCGGCAGATTGGCAGAGCGGCAGAGCAGCAGATTCGGAAAGAGGAATTGAAAGAGAACAGGGGATCGCTGTGTGCGATCGGCGTTGTTCGATTGGGCGGGTCGGCGGATTGAGAATGAGGATTGCCGCGGAAGGGGTCGTCGGGTTCGACGAGGCGGTGTGCAAGAGACGGGTTCCTCGCGGCAGAAGGACTACCAATCTTCGTTCACGATACCGCGCTGGTTCGGTCGTTGCCACTCTCAACGGCGAGCATGAGCGCAAGTAGTTGCTGTGGCGAGAGGTTCTCGGCCCGGGTTTTGGGGGTGATGCCGGGCGGATATGCGAATGGGTCGCGAACAGAAAATTTTTCGCGGAGAATGCCACCGAGTTGCTTGCGGCGCTGCTCGAAGAGCGACTGGATGAAATCGGCGAGATCGTGGGCGCGGGGCGTCAGCGGGTCGGGGCGGCGGCGGATGCCGATCATCGCGCTTGTCACATCGGGACGGGGCCAGAAACACTCGGGCGGAAGCTTTGCGATTTTTTCGACGTGCGCGGTGGCGGATGCGATAACGGAGAGCGGGCCGTAGTCGGCGGTGTCGGGCGCGGCGCCGAGTCGATCGGCGACTTCTTTTTGAACGGTCACGAACTGGCTCGAGCAGTTGGGGTAGTCGAGGAGGAGGTTGGTGATGAGAGGAGTGGCAGCGCCGTAGGGGAGGTTGGCGATGAGGCGGAAGGAAGGGGGAGGAGAAGAAGATGCGTTGGGGATTGCGATTGGTGAAGTGGACGCGAGTTGCGAGATTGCACTCCCACCCCCAACCCCCTCCCTCGGGGAGGGGGCTCCGGAAAGAAGGCGACGGAGTTCGGGGTTCAACGCTCGTTTACCGTCGAGGCAGTCACCGTGGATGAGGGTGAGTTGGCCGCTGGCGATCTGGGGGGCGAGGCGTTCCTGTAAGAGCGTGTGAAGGCCGTTATCGAGTTCGCAGGCGATGACGCGGATGTTGCGGGAGAGCAGTTCGTCGGTCAGGACGCCGGTGCCGGGGCCGATTTCGAGGGCGATTTCGTTTTCCTGAATGCCGGAAACATCCACGAGTTTCCGGATAAGGTTGTGATCGACAAGGAAATTCTGGCCAAGAGACTTCTTCGGGGCGAGGCCCCGGGCGGCGAGGAGGTCTTTGATTGATGTCAGTGATTGGGGCACGTTGGATTTGAGTCGTTGGGTTTTTCAGTCAGACGATGCGCGGAGCACGAGACACTATGACCACCGATCGATCACTCTTTGAAGACCGGATCGAAATGTTACTGGCCGAGCGGGGTTGGCCGAGCGTTGAGAGCGAGGCCTTCAAGAAAATGGACAAACACCAGCAGCGGATGGCGTCGCTGTTTGTCCTCGAGAACGAGGTCGCGGGGGGCGGGTTCTCGCGGGCCTACTTCAATCAGGACCTTGAACTGGGCGTGATCGCGGCCGATGCCTACGAGGCGATTGGAGCGAAGGAGCACGCGCAGGTCGTGAAGCAGTCGCTGGAGGCCGCGAAGAAGCAGGCTGAGTCGGAAAAGGCGAGCATGACGAGCGGATCGCTGATGACGATGTCGGAAGAACACATCAAGTCGGGCTATGCCGCGGTTGACAAGGCGTGGGCATCGATCTCGGGCATCGATACATCGACGAAGAAATACGACTACATGAAGCAGCACTCGGTGTCGTTTGGGATTGTGCTGAACAAGTAGATCACCACTCGCCGCCCAGCACGCGATCGATCGCGTGCGCGACGCCGCACTCGGCGTTGGAGAGCGTGACGCGATTCGCAATGGCTTTCGTCGCGGGGATCGCGTTGCCCATGGCGATGCCAAGTCCCGCGCCCTCGATCATCGAGACGTCGTTGATCTCGTCACCGATCGCGATGATCTCTGCGGCGGGGATGTCCCACTCGCGGGCAAGATAAGAAATCGCGGACCACTTGGTGGCGTCGCGATCGAAGATTTCGAGGATGTTGAGGCTCTCGCCCTTTTCGACGCCCTGCGCATGTTCGGGGGCGACAACGGCCGGGAAGTTATGGATGACGGCGCGATCGCCGAGCGCTGCGATTAACTGGCCCTTGGGTCCATCGAGAACGCGGCCCCGGCCGCAGGCGCCGATGCGGACGGTCGCGAGCGGGCAGGGGTCGTTCGTCAGGCTCTCGGTGTAGCGGACCTCGACGTTCATCTTGGAGAACCACCACTGCGAAACCGGATCGAGCGGGCAGCCTTCGGGGTTGACGACGAGGTAATCGAAGCCGGCCTGGAGGGGATCTTTCAGGACGAGTGCCGCGTGCTTGCTGGCGAGGATGATCTCAACGGCATTGTGCACGAGGCTCTGGTGGATGTTGAAGCGGTGGATGGTGGTGCGCGTGACCGGATCGGCGATGATCGCGCCGCCGGCGACGACAACGGGATCGCGCTGGTTGATGGCTTCGAGGCCGCCGACACATTCAAGAAGGCCCCGGCCGGTGCAGACGATGACTTTCAGGCCTGCCGCGCGGGCACGATCGACCGCTTCGATGTTCGCGGGCGGGACGATGCTTTCGGGGTTGAAGAGCGTGCCGTCGAGGTCGAGGGCGAGGAGGCGGTAGCGCATTCGTGAATCGTAGAGAGAAAGGCGGGTCAACACTGAGGGCCACGGAGCGCCACGGAGGGAGACACCGAGAAAGACGGGAGAGGTTCACCACAGAGGCGCAGAGGCACAGAGAAGAGAGAGGGTTGAATTGAAAGAAGGCATCGAGGCAGGGGGCATCGAGGCATCAAGTGCGCATCAAGCGAACTCACTTCGGTGTGGGGATGCCCATCGCCGTCAGGATGTCGTCGAGGTTGTCGGCGACTCGGATGGGCCGATTCGCGAAGCGGCCTTCGGGTTTGGAGTCGCCCTTCTGCTTTTCCGGTTCCATGTGGTAGTGGACTGTGGCGTCGGGGTCTTTGAGTTGATGGCCGGTGAGAATGCACACCACTGTCTCGTGCGGCTTGATGATGCCTTCTTTGAGCAGCAGACGAGCGCCGGCGACTGATGCGGCGCTGGCGGGTTCGCATCCGAAGCCGGTGCGGCCGATGAGGGCTTTGTGCTCAAGAATCTCGGCATCGGAAACCGAACGCACCACGCCGTTCATGGCGTGCAGGGCACGCAGAGCTTTCGGCAGATTGACGGGGCGGTTGATCTCGATCGCGGTGGCGACCGTGCTCGCCCGTTCGTTCGCGGCATCCATCCGCAGGTACTCGGCTTCGACCTTTGCGCGGTCGTATTCACCCGACATCAGCGAGCCCTCGCCGGATTTCGACCAGGAGACGCCCTGCTCGTTCACCACGCGATCGAGCGTGCGAGCGCCCTTCGCCTGAATGATCGCCAGCCGCGGCACCTTCGTGATCAAGCCCATTTCAAAGAGCTCGATGAAGGCTTTGCCGAAGGCCGAGCAATTGCCGAGATTGCCTCCGGGCACGATGATCCAATCGGGGATCTTCCAATCAAGCCCCTCAAGCACGCGGTACATGATCGTCTTCTGGCCTTCGAGCCGGAAGGGATTGACCGAGTTCATCAGGTACACACCCGCCTGGGGCATGCTCTCGGCGATGTGCTTGATGCGGGCGAGACAGGCGTCGAAGTCACCGGCGATCTGGAGTGTGATCGCGCCGTAGTCGAGGGCCTGCGAGAGTTTGCCGTACGCGATCTTGCCATCCCCGATGAAGACATAGCAGCGCACGCCCGTCAGCGCGCCGTACACAGCAAGGCTCGCGCTGGTGTTGCCGGTGGAAGCACACGCAACGCTCGTCGCCCCCACCATCGAGGCGTGGGTGAAGCCGGCGGACATGCCGTTGTCTTTGAAACTGCCGCTGGGGTTGAAGCCTTCGTACTGGAGGTAGAGCGGCCCACTCGCGCCTGCGCCGGTCGGAACATCAAAGCCAATCGTCCTGGCAAGCTGGTCGGCGCGCTGGAGGTTTGTCCTTCCTTCGCCGATCGTGACGATCTCGCTCTCGCGCCGGAAGAACGGGAGCAGTTCGCGGAAACGCCAGACGCCGGAGAAATCGAGTGCCGCGGCGGTGGAACCTTGGCCGACGGTGACACCTGCCGCGGAACGCGGGCCGGTGGTGAGCGAGCGGCTGGTAAACAGCGAGAAATCAAGATCGCCGGTGCGCGGGCGGTGATAGATGACATCAAGCAGCGAATGACACTTCGGGCAGGCGACGAGGACCTGCTGGACCGGGAACTCGGTGGCGCATCGCGGGTTGATGCAGCGCTGGAGAGCGTGAGCGGGAGTTGGTGTCGAAGCGGACATGCCGGATGGTACGGGATTGGCGGATCGATCCATTCACATTGGTATCGGGTTGAAAGGGGCCCAGATCACCGGAGTTGGCGAAAGTGCGGCAAGCCTTGCGAGATATTCCTCGCGGGGCATCTCGTACATGCCGAACTGGGCGGTGTGGTGATTGGCGAGCTGCGCATCCAGCAGTTCAAAGCCCTGGGCTCGCAGGTGTTGAACGAGATGGACGAGGCAGACCTTGCTGGCGTCGGTGCCGCCGAGATCGGCGTTGTGGAACATGGACTCGCCGCAGAAGACTTTGCCGAGGGCGAGGCCGTAGAGGCCCCCAACGAGGATGTGAGGAGATGAGAAACGGGGAGAACATGCTGCGGCGGTGCTCGGTATGGATCGTTCCGTTACCGGCTGCGTGCTCGTTCGCTCACGCCCTGCCCTCGCTCCCATCGGGGAGCGGGTTTCGGAACGAGGCAGCCACGCCTCGATGCTGTGCGCGTGGCCGTGCTTGTGCAGGAGAAGGAAGGCCTCGATAATCTCGGACGCGAGCCAGGTCGGGCCTGCGTCGTCCCCGGCTTCGTCGCGGCGCGGGACGGCGGCACAGGCGCGAATGACACCCTCGAAGGCCGTGTCGGTGGTCATCGTGAAGCGTCCCGATCGCACGCGCTGGGCGAGTGATCTCGGGACATGGAATCGATCGTCCAGTGGGATGATCGCCCGGCGGCGGGGCTGCACCCATTCGATCTCGGGCTCGCCGTCCACGCCGAGGCGGTCGGGATGGGCCATGGGAAACCAGCCTTGCGAATAGGCCTCGAGCAGGCCGGCAACGACACGCGACTCGGACGCCGGGTTCGCAGGGGAATTGGCTGGGGGGAGCGGTTTCACGGCTTGGGTGAAATCCTTGGAGGTCGGTTCCCAAGAAGGGGGACGGCGGCATTGGGGACGTGTCCTCCGTGCGGGAACGCTTGCCCCTCCGGAAGCGGCCGCGGAATGCCGGTTAGGATTGTGCACCATGACAACGCTTCTCGCGCAGGCCGATTTCGCAAGTTTCATGAGCCAGATCGTGGAGCGCGGGTACTTCCCGTGGGTCATCGTTGTCGGCGGGATTGTCGTGTGCAGCATCGCGAAGCACACGGCGAGCGCGATCAAGGGAGTGGCGAAGGAGCGGACGCGGCGCGAGATCGCGGCTTTCATCGCCGAGGGGAGCATGAGCCCGGAGCAGGGTGAGAAGCTGATGAAGGCCGGTAAGGGCGGAAGCAATTGCTGAGGGCGTGCGAGCGCGAGTTCGCTGCAAATCGGGAGTATTGAACATGATGCCGGTGACAACTCTGGGAGAAGACATGGCGATCCTCATCCCGATCCTCGGAATCGTGTTCGGGTGCACCGGCTGGTTTATCTCGATCGTGGTGAACGGGGTCAAGGACGCGAAGGCCACGAAGCATCGCGAGGAATCGCGGCGGGAGATCGCGGCGTACATCGCAGAGGGTTCGATGACGGCGGAACAGGGCGAGCGGCTGATGAAGGCGGGCGAAGCGCCGAACAAGAAGGCCTGAGCACGTGTTCGCACGTTGCAGGCAGTTATTGCGAAGTCAGAAGCCAGACGCGGAGGCACTCGGCCACGCTCCAGGCCTGAGCAAAGCAGCCATCGGGGCGGCGCGGGCGATCGGACGAATCGTCGCCGTCGTAAATCTCGGGGATCTCGCCCAACGCCGGGCCTCCGCTATTTGTGGGGCTTGCCATTTCAACCAGCGGCTGGATGGCGCGGCGCGCTTCGGACTTGGAAGCAGCGGAGAAGTTGCCCGAACGCAGGATCGCCTCGGCGAACGGGCCGAGCAGCCACGGCCAGACCGTGCCGTTGTGATACGCGCGGTCGCGCTCGAAGAGCGGGCCCTCGAAGCGGCCGATGTAGTGCGGATCGTGCGGGCTGAGCGTGCGGAGTCCCCGGTTCGTGAGCAGGTGCTGGCGGACAACGGCGAGTACCGAGTCGCGCTGGATTTTCTCGAGGGGTGAGTAAGGCAGGCTGCACGCGAAGATCTGGTTCGGACGGATCTGATCGTTCGGCACGAATGCGCCCGCTCCGGGCGTGAGCACATCGAAGAGATAGCCCGCCGGATTCCAGAATTGCTCGCGGAAGCTGCGCCCGGCGCGCTCGGCGACTTGACGCAGTTCGCGGGCGGTCTTGGGGCGGTCCTTGTCGATCATGTCAGCGATCTGGAGGAGGCCCGAGTACCACAGAGCGTTGATCTCGACCGGCTTGCCGTGCCGGGGCGTAAAGACGACGCCGTCGCGCTTGGCGTCCATCCAGGTCAGTTGCGTTCCGATATCGCCGGCCGCGACCAAGCCGTCCTTTGCATCCATGCGGATGTTGAAGTCGGTGCCCGCCTGATATGCCTCGATGATCGCAAGACACGCGCGCCGGATCGGTGAATTTTCCGGCGCGGGGTCGGGGCGATTCTCCTTCTCGCACGACAGTTGAAGAGCGCGGGCCGCGTGCAGGAACCAGAGCGAGGCATCGACTGTGTTGTACTCGGCTTCGCCGCTGCCGTTGTCGAAGCAGTTCGGAACCAGTCCGCGGCGGGTGAGATTGGCAAAGGTCTCCATCACGCGCCGGGCCTCATCAAAGCGGCCGGTTGTCAGAAAGAGCCCGGGCAGCGAGATCATCGTGTCGCGCCCCCAGTCGCTGAACCACGGGTAGCCCGCGATCACCGAGGATTCTTCGGGCTGAGTCGGCTCGGAGGGCGCGACGCCCGCCATCGCGCGAACGCCGCTGGGCATGGCACGTACGCGCCGAACGACGAACTGATCCGCGGACTGCGCGAGCGATGCGACGGAATCCGCATCGGTCGCGGAATTTCTAGAGGCCTCGAGGCGGGAAGCGGCCTTGGCGACAAGCTCCCCCAGGCGATCGCGCTCGGCGCTTGCCGCGGCATCGAAGGTAATCGCGACCCGCGTGGACCGAACATTCGTCGGCGCAACGCGGGCGATGATCTCGATCGTCTGCTCGCTGCCGGGCGCGACGTTCCACGAAAACAGGCCGGGGGTGAAGAGGTCTTCGAGACAATCCTGGCCCCGCTCGGCATCGCGTTCGTAGCGGAAGTTGTACCACCAGTTGCGATCCTGGACGAACGAACCGTGCGAGGATTCGAGCGTGAGGCGATTGCCCCGGGCGCTGACATCGCACGAAGAGGCCCCGGCCAGCACGCTGTAATCGTTTTTGCGTTCAGAGAAGCGCACGAGTTCGTGAAAATCGCGGAGAGCGGTGAGCGGGCGGAGTTCCAGGCGTGCCGCGTGACGCGATGACTTGATGCGGTAACGAAGGACCGCGATGTTCTGGTGGCGAACGAGCGTGAGTTCGCGGGTGAAATCGACCGGGCCGCACTGATAAAACCAGCGGCAGGAGACATCCTTTTCAAATCGGCGCAGATACGAATGCCCCGACGGAACGATGACGGTGGTTGGGCCCGCGGCATCGCCCATTCGGGCGGGTTCGGGATTGCCCGGGAACATGAACGACGAGAAATCGAGGCGTTGCTCCCCGCCCGCGGAAGCACTATTCCCCGCTGCGCCGGAACCGGTCAATGGTTTCTGATTCTCGGTGGCCTTCAGCACGACGGTCTCGATCATCGAGTTGAGCGCAACCACGCGCCCGACCGGGGGCTGCATCGCTCCGATCAACCACGCGTGATAGCGGCGCTGCGGCACGGCCACCGGCGTGCCGCTGGCGAAGCCGCCCAGGCCGTTGGTCAGGAACCACTCGCGCCGGAGCGGCGCGGCCAGACCACCGTGGCCCGGCGCGTCTCCGGAATTGGCGAGATCGACTTTGATGAGTGGAATTGGCATGGCAGCGCGGCAAGGTTAGCGATTGGAAACGAACGAAGGCCCGAACCGAACGTGAAGTTGGACAGAATCTTGAGATGCCGCAGCCCCGGATCGGTCTCTCGGACTTGACCCGGCGCGAGTCGCCCCCAACGCTCATCCATGTTGCCCAAAGCAGACGCGGTGCGGCCGATTTCGCCCGAATCCAAAGCGAGTTCCAAAGGAACTCCCGATGGTTCCGGACGGCCCGGGAGTGTCGCAGAAACCGATACAAGCGCGGAACGGGCGGGCTTTGACCCCTTCAACAAAATCGAGTACGACGGGATCACGTTCGATGACGTGCTGCTGTTGCCCCGGTTGTCGGGCGTGATGCCTTCGGAGGCGGATACAGGGGCGAGACTGACCCGCACGCTGACACTGAAGATTCCGCTGGTTTCGGCGCCGATGGACACGGTGACGGAGCATTCGCTCGCGATCGCGCTGGCGCAAGAAGGCGGCATCGGGATCATCCACAAGAACCTGTCGGTGGAAGCACAGGCGCGGGAAGTCGCGAAGGTAAAGCGCAGCGCAAACGGGATCATCACCGATCCGCTGACCCTCGGGCCGACCGATACCGTGAGCCGTGCGAAAGAACTGATGCGGGCGCACAACGTCAGCGGATTTCCGGTGACGGAGGATGGGGCAACCAACCCGCGGGGCAAGGGCAAGGTGCTCGGCATCCTGACCCGCCGCGATCTGAAGTTTGTGGAAGAGCCCACGACACTGGTGCGCGATGTGATGACGCACGACGGGCTGATCACGGCGGCACAGGGCACGACGCTCGAGCAATCAGAAGTCGTCCTCAGCAAGAACAAAGTCGAAAAGCTGCTGCTGGTGGACGGGCAGGGAAACCTGCGGGGGCTGATCACGATGCGGGATATCGAGCGGCTCAGCCGGTTCCCCAACGCGAATACGGATTCGCGCGGCCGCCTGCTCTGCGGTGCGGCAATAGGCGTCGGGCAGTTTGACCGGCTCGAACAACTGCTCGCGGCGGAAGTGGACGTGGTCGTCATCGACACGGCCCACGGCCACAGCGAGAATGTGCTGCGGACGCTTCGTGAAGTGAAGAAGAAGGCGAACGTCCCGGTCATCGTCGGAAATATCGCGACGCGCGAGGCTGCGATCGATCTGATCGAGGCGGGCGCGGATGCGATCAAGGTGGGCATCGGGCCGGGCTCGATCTGCACGACGCGCGTTGTGACTGGTGTGGGTGTGCCCCAGATCACCGCGATCATGAACGCCGTGAGCGGAGCGCAGTCGGCCGACAAAAACGTCCCGGTCATCGCGGACGGTGGCATTCGACACTCGGGCGACATCCCCAAGGCCCTCGCGGCCGGCGCGAGCTGCGTGATGATGGGTTCGCTCTTTGCGGGCCTCGATGAATCGCCGGGCGAGGCGGTCATTAGCGGCGGCCGTCGCTACAAGACCTACCGCGGCATGGGCAGTGAGGGCGCCATGAGCGCGGGAAGCGCGGACAGGTATCGGCAGTCGGAAAAGCTGGATGACGATGGCAAGGTGCGGATGAAGTTCGTGCCCGAAGGCGTGGAAGGACTGGTCCCGTACCGGGGCTCGCTGGCGGAATTTGTCTACCAGTTGGTGGGCGGGCTTCGGAGCAGCATGGGTTATTGCGGCTGCCGGACCATCGAGGAATTGCGGCACAACGCCCGGTTCTGCCGCGTGAGCAGCGCGACCGTGGTGGAAAATCATCCGCACGATATCAGGATTACCAAGGAATCGCCGAATTACACGGGAGAGGGCCAATTCCGCGATCGCGACTAGACGCGAAGAATCCGGCGGATCAAGAGGCCAGCAGGAGACCGGGCGTGCAGAATTTCCAGACATTCACCACAACGACAGGCGGACCAATGCGAGCCGGCGGCATGCAACCTTTGGCAGCGTGGGACAACCAGCGCGATCCGCGCTCGGACTTTCACTCGTGGTGGTACCTGCGCCACACCTTCCGCGTGATGGAGCATCTGGCAAGCCTGAATCTGCCCCTGAAGAACAAGCGGATACTTGAAATCTCCGCAGGCATCGGCGACCTGACCACGTTCTTCATGGATCGCGGCTGCACGATCGACGCGACCGACAGCCGCCCCGAAAACCTGGCGATGCTCAAATGGCGTTTCGAGAAAGAGATGGAGAAGCTGCGCTTCTTCTTCCTGGATCTCGAGCACCCGGCGACGAGCAACTTGCCCCGCACCGAACGCTACGACATCGTCTTCAATTTCGGAGTGCTCTACCACCTCGCGAACCCCAAGGAATCGCTCGAATACCTCGCGCCCTTCGCGAAGGAGTTGTTCCTGCTCGAGACCTGTGTTTCGATGGGCTCGGAAGAGGCGATCAACCTGGTGAAAGAAGAGAAGGCACACTTCTCGCAGGCGATGCACGGGACGGGCTGCCGACCGACGCGCCCGTGGATTTACAACCAGATGAAGCGTCACTTCCCGCATGTCTACATGCCCAAGACGCAGCCGAACTGGAAGAACTTCATCACCGACTGGGAAGCCAAGGAGTCGGGCACGCCCCTGACACGCTCGATCTTCATCGGATCGCACAAGCCGCTTGAGAATCCGCTGCTTGTGGAAGGCATCCCGATGCAGCAGACCAAGCACTGACCCCACCACACCCATCCACATCCAACCGAAGGACCGTGCGCGATTTCAAGTTCAAGTTCCTCGGCACGGGCACATCGAGCGGGATCCCGGTGATCGGGTGCGACTGCGCCGTCTGCACGAGTGCAGACCCAAAGGACAATCGGCTTCGGACGAGTGCCGCCGTCGAGTGGATCGACGATTCGGGCAAGCCGCGAACGGTGCTGATCGACACCAGCCCCGATCTGCGTCAGCAGGCTTTGCGGTTTGGCATCAAGCGCCTCGACGCGATTCTGTATACGCACAATCACGTCGATCACACGTTCGGGCTCGATGAGGTGCGCCGGTACAACGCGATGCAGGGGCAGGCGATCGATGTCTACGCCGAAGCGCCGACGCTCGCATTCCTGAAGCGGATCTTCGGTCACATCTTTGAGAGCGAAAAGAACATCAACCAGAGTTTCGTCGCGACGCTGATTGCGTGGCCGCTGGAGATCGGGAAAGCGGTCGAATTGCACGGGGTGCGGTTCACGCCCTTACGCGTGCTCCACGGACGATTGCCGATCGCGGGGTTTCGGATCGAAACTGCGAACGATGCCGCCGGATCGATTCTGCCGCTCGCGTACCTGACGGATGTGTCGGCGATTCCGCCGGAAACATGGCCGCAACTCCGGGGCGTGCGCACGCTGGTGCTTGATGCACTGCGCCACAGGCATCACCCCACGCACCTGACGATCGGTCAGGCGGTCAGCATCGCGCACGAAATCGGTGCGGAACAAACCTATTTCGTGCACATGACGCACGACATCTCCCACGCGGAAACGCAGAACGACCTGCCCGAAAGAATGATGCTGGCGTGGGACGGCCTCGAACTATCGTGACGCCTAGAGCTGCTTGCGATAGCCCGAGTTTTCCACCACAACCTTGATCCCCTGCTTCTCAAGATTCAGGGTCGTTTCTTCCGCGTACGTCGTGCCATCGTCGAGCGTTCCGAAGGTCACGCTGCAGTTGAGCGGCTTCGCGGGCGTATCGAGATAGCTCGCGACCGCCAGCGTCGCCGGGCGGTTGTTCGTGAGATCAACCTCGATGCTCAGCTTGTCGCCGGGCATCTTGTAATCCTTGAAATTCAGACGAACGCGCTTGCCCGGATCGATCACGTCGATCGAGGCATTACCGGCGTTCTTGCAGGCTTCGATCTGTTCGTGCGTGGGCGGCACGTACTGGTGCAGTGTTTCAACCGCCTGCTTCATCTCGTCGGAGAGTTCGGCTTTCTTCTTCTCAGCGATCAGGCCCCGGAGGCCGCGCTTGCGCTCCGGCGGGGCCGGCTGCGTCATCATCACCTTCTCAACCTTGCCGTCCGCCCCGTAATAGCAGCGCTTCTCGATCTGTGCTTTCTGCTCGCCTTTGAGACTAACCGTGGTCGTCTCGATCCACTCGTATTTCTTGATCGCATCGCGGCTTTTCTTGAGATTGGCGACAAGCTCGCCCACCCGCTGGTTCAGATTTTCGGAGGATTGCTCCGCTGAGGATTCGTTGTGCAGCGTTGTCTCGGATGATGCTGCAATCGCAACCGGCAAGCAGATCGTCAGAGCGAGAAGAGACGATTTGGTCGTAATCATGTGAGAACTCCTGCGTGTCAATCTGCCGAGAGCGCGTAAATCACGCCCGCCCTTGTAGCACAATCCGCTGCACCACGGTTCGAGAGGGGTTTCTCCGTGCCCCCATGCGGGTTGTTAGCTGCTCCCGTCGCGCATCCGTTCGACGCCTTCCGGGAACGGGTAATTCGGGAAAACTCCGACGTTGCCGAATTTCCACATCGCCGGAGAGGTGTAGACATCCCCCCGGAATCCGGCGTGGTACATCGTTTTCAGCACGTTCTCGAAACTCGGTTCGGCGGACGCCGCGGCACCCGCCCCCCCGTTCACAAGCTTGTTCGCGCGGGCATTCAGAAAGCTCACGGTGCAGACCGGCAACCGGTCGCGTCGATCGGCCAGCATCTTGTTCACCGTGACAAATCCGCGTGAGAGGTCATCGGTTGTGAAGTGGTCGCGCCCGCGGGGCCGGAGCAGCGCGAGGATGAGCACGCTGTCCAGGTCGAACTTGAGCACGTACGGCTCGCGGTCGTGCGCCGCGTGCACCGCGACCGACTCCTGGAAGAGCTTCGCGTAACTCGTCACCGAGCGCGACGACCATTGGCTGGTCGAAACGAGTTCGCAGAGCTGCGCGATGATGCCGTGCGAGTTGTCCTGGTCGTTTACGCCGCAGACGACGGTTCGATACCGCCCATCGAGTATGTCGCGCAGCATGTCCTGCCCCCAGAGGATTCGCAGACGCTGCCCGCTCGAAAGCTTGCCGCCCGCGCCCGGCAGCAGGCTGATCCGATCCGGCGATTGATCGGCCCGAAGCAGAGCCTCGGCGTCGCCGTCGTAGAGCCGAATGGTGGGTTGGGCGGATTGGGGTTGACGATTGGTGCTCGACATCGGTGTCACTCCCAAAAGGTGAGGGCCGGGCTGGTGAGGGAAAGTAGTCGTCGCAAGGCCGATCCGTTCATGAAACTGAGCCGAAAGCGCGGAGCAAGTCGGGTCGGATGGACGCGAAACGCCCGTCTGCCAGAATCCGGTTTTTGAACCTCCCGCGCAAAAATCCCTTGACCCGAACCCGAACAAGTGTTAAGAAATGATAAAGATGGTCGGTTCCCAGTGTCGAAGTAGCTTACCGGTCGATATTTGCGCGTTCGGTCGGAACGGCGCAGTGGGCAGCAGGGCCTCGGCCAGAAGCCCAGGATCTTGGAAAAGGGTTTGGGGGCGTGACGCGGCAGAGTGGCAGCGCAAGGCGGCGCAGACCGGCGTGGACACGCACAGGATGGAGCTTGGTTGATGGTCGTGTTTCTCCACGCCGCAGGCGGAATTGCACTGCTGCTTTTCGCGATCAGGTTCCTGCGCAAGGGGCTCGATCGTCTCGTGGGCGAACGCCTCGACATCTGGATCGGTCGCGTCACCGGCAATGCCGCCAAAGCTTCCATCGCCGGGGCCCTCATCGGCACCGTCGTCCCCAGCAGCACCTCGGTCAGCCTGCTCACAGTCGCCCTCGTCCGTGATGGCGAACTCGCCCTGCACCGCGCGATGGGGCTGCTTCTCGGTGCCTTCGTCGGCATCACCCTCACGGTCCACCTCATCGCCTTCGACATTTTCCACCAAGCCCCGATTCTCGCGCTCGTCGGCGTCATTCTCTTTCAGGGTACCAGCCGCGAAAAGCCCCGGGCCGTCGGCCAGATCATCCTGGCAATCGCCTTCCTCTTCTTCGGCGTCGAGGTGATCTCCGAGGCCACCAAGCAGATGGCGGCCTCCAAGCAGATTCCCCAATTGCTCGAGATGGCCGCGACCAGCCCGATGGTCCTTGTGCTGCTCGGCATGGCCCTCACCGTCGCGGCACAATCGAGTACCGCCACGATCGCCGTCCTGGTCGCTCTCGGCCTCACCGACGATCGGCTTATGTCCGACGGCGTCGCGCTGCCCTTTGTCGTCGGCGCCAATCTCGGTCTGTGCGCCACGCTGCTGATGGCGGGCTGGAAGCAGATCGAATCCCGGCGCCTCGGAATCGGCGTGACGATCTGCCGCGGCGTGCTGGCGGCGGTCATCATCTATCTGCTTCCCATTCCCGTGCAGTGGATGGAACAACTGCCCTTCTCGCTGGCAGCGCGGATTGCAACGGTTCACACGCTCTTCAACGTCATTGCGGTGGTTGCCTCGCTTCCGTTCCTGGTGTGGGTTGCACGGTTCTCGACCTACCTGACCGGCAGTGCCGGCGTGGCGGGCGGGAGCGCGGCACTTCGGACCAGCCGCTGGCCCAACGAGCCCGCGATCGCCCTTTCGCAAAGCAAACGCGAGATCGGCCTCGTCACCCGCGAGATCGTGGACATGCTCGAAGAAGCCTGGGAAGCGCTCAAATCCGGCGACGAGCAGGTCTTCAAGCAGATCCGCGTCCGCGACGATCAGGTCGACCGACTTGACCGCCAGATCAAGAAGTACCTGACGACAACCCTCGGCGACGACCTGCCCGCGGAACTCGACAAGGCACGCGATCGCCAGCTCCGCTTCCTCACCGATCTCGAAACCATCGGCGACGTGATCGACCGCAACATTCTCTCTGCCGCGATCAAGAAATCCAAGAAGGGTGTCCGCTTCAGCGAAGAGGGCTGGGAGGAACTCAAGGACTACTTCCGCGGCACCACCGCCACGCTCGAGCTGGCGAGCGCCGTGTTCGTTTCCGATTCCGCCGACATGGCCCGCAAACTCCTCGAACACAAAACCCGCATGCGCGATCACGAGATCGCGCTCCGCGAAAAGCACTACGACCGCCTCCAGAAAGGCAGCCAGCAGTCGCTCGAAACCACCGATCTCCACCTCGAGATCCTCAGCCAGCTCAAGCACATCAACCACGTCGTCTGCGGCGTCGCCTACGGCGTGCTCCAGAGCGCAAGCGACGCGAGCGCGAACGCGGCCCTCCTGAGCGGCGAATCCCAGCTCGCCCCGGGCCTCATCGGCTCGGCGTTCCCGCGCGAGGGCGCACTGCACGGCGCGATCTAAACCTTCTCTCTGTACCTCATTCGGTTCTGCATGACCGAACCCAAGTGCGTTGCACAATCAGTATTTACGCCGCTTCGAGGGCGACTGCATACTTCTCGGTTGCGATCCCCCCGGAAACAGATACGCTGATCAGGGGCGACGCCGCGCGGTGCGACGCCGAGTTCAGCACACGAAGGAGGTCCCCGTGAAGATGAACCTGAAGACCAGCTCGAAGTTGGCGTTCGCCGCGATCGTGTTTGCCGTCGGAGCAACGGCAACAGCCTCGCTCGGCGGATTCATGCCCTCGGCAAAGTGCGGACCGGATCGATGCCTTGATGTGTACAACCCGGTGACGTGCCCGAACGGCCAGACCTATCCGAACGCGTGCTACGCCGCGAAGGCGTGCCAGAAAAACTGCGGCGCGTACTGAGCCGATCGCAACCGATTGCTCTTGAAAGACCCGCCCCGTGGCGGGTCTTTTTTTCTGTGGCGCAGAGGTGCCGCAGAGATCCCGCAGCGCTCAGCGTGCCGCGGCGGTCAGGATCGCCGTACGCAATTCTTCAACCTGCGCCGAATTCGTCTCGCCGATCCAGAAGTTCTCGACCTTTCCCGTCGGCGAAAGCAGCACCGCGCTGGGCGTTGCGTTGACGCGAATCAGCCATGTTTTGTGGCCATCCTGCACGCGAAACGTCGGGATCTCGCTTGCGATCTGCTTCAGCGAGGCATCATCGAGCGCGTCGGCGACGATGCCCACCACGCGAACGCCCGGCCCCTTCGCCGAAGCCAGCGTCTCGTGCGAATCGCGAAGCGCCGCGGTCCACAGCGGGATCGCCTTCTCGCAGTAGCCGCAGTGCTCCGCAACGAAGAACACGATCGTGGCGGGCTCGTGCTCGCCGAAGGTGGTCCGGGTGACCTTCTTGTCCGGGCCGATCAGTTCGAGCGCATCCACCGTCTCGCCGATCGCAAGGCTCGGCGCCGCGGATGTCTGTTCGACGCGTTTCTTGAATTCAATCTGTGTACGCAGATCGCGATTCTGCCGCAGCAGCAAAATGACGAGCACCGTCAATCCGCAAACCGCCACGAGAAGAAAGGCTTGGAACAACTGCGAAGTGCGATCCGTCGCCGGCACATCGCGTGCGGGCCGGGAAGATTCGGTGTCTGGTTCCATCACGGCCGATGCTACCACGCACGCCGGGCCCGACCGCAAAATCCACAGATTTGTGGATTCCTGTTCATTCGAAATGCCTATTTGCTCCGCGCAGCGCGAATGGAGGTCACGACTTGCGCCCCGATTCCGCGATTCGGTCCGCTCTGCCATTGCGTTCGGCGCACGGCGCGGTATGCTGTCCCCTCCGGCGGCACCGCTCCGCGTGGGATGCGGGGCCGCACGAACGAGGAGTCTCCCATGAAAGCGAACGTGAAGAAGTTGTCCATGCTTGCAGTGGCCGCGGCGGTCTGCGCTGTTGCCGGTGTCGCGTCGGTGACGGTCGCGGTCGGCCCCATCGGCGGCGGTTGCGGCAAGGGCACATACTGCCTCGACGTGTATAAACCCGTGCTTTGTCCGAACGGCGTCGTCTACAGCAATGATTGCTACGCCGCCAAGGCCTGCCAGAAGAACTGCGTCCCCTACGGCGCGGTCTGAACTCTCGAAGTCCGCGATTTCCAGGGCCGCCCATTCCGGGCGGCCCTTCTTTTTTCCAGAACTTCACATCGCATCCCCCACGATCCTCCGACGACTTTCCATTGCCCGCGTCTTCATTTTCAGTTAACCTTGCCGAGCGAACGTTCCGCGGGCTCTCCGCCGCGCGATCCGTCCGCGCGAAATCGTGTCCGTGACGGTGCGGCCGCTTCTGAAGAACGGCAGTGCCGAGTTCTGGATCGCCGCCCTGCAAGGGGCGGCGTTTTTCGTCGAGGCGCACAAGCCCGCGATCCGGCCGATTGAGAAAATTTCGAGATCCGGAGTTTTCATCTGCAAGGTCCTGCCAGGCTCCGGCAAGTCACTCCAGCAAGCGAGCGTGCGGGGATATCCCTGCGCGGGGTGTTCAACCGGGCGATCGATCAGCCCGGCAGTGGCCCTGTCGCTTCAAACGCTGTCCGTTCTTCAGAGCGGCCGCGGAACTCGTGTTCCGCGGCTTGCTTTTTTGCCCTCACCATTCCACTCCACCGAAAGCGGAGGAACTCCTGCAAGGTTGCGTGGTTCTCGGACAAGACGGATAGACGAGCAATCACGGGCGGGGGAAATCGCTCCTTCAGGGGCGGCCGACCGAATGGCTCATCGATTTCAAGGAGCTTTCGATGTCCAATCAAAACCACGCCACGTCCATGCGGCTCGGGTTGCTCGCGCTCTCGGCGGTCGCCGGGCAAGCGATCGCACAACCGATCAATCTTGATGATCGCCCCCACTATCCGCTCGGGGCAGCGAAGCTCTCGCTGTCGCCGGCCGGGCTTGAGGTCGCGAACATCGGCTCGAGCGGCAACGACGGCGTTGTGATGCTGCCTCATCCCGACACGCGCGAAATGCACGTGATGCTCGATGGTTCCGGCGGCGGTGGCGGGGGCTCCGTCGGCGAACTCAAGGTCAAAGCGAGCTGGAACCTGAAGGAAAACGTCAAGCGCACAGCAAACACCATGCAGGCGAACTATCAGCCCGGCGGCCTCATTCAGGTGTCGTTCGACTATCACGAGAGCAATCCGGACAGCCTGACGGCCGAGTATTACTACCAGGGCGCACTCGTGTTCACCGAAGAGAACCTCGATCCCAACGTTCCCGGCGGCCCCACTCTTCTTGTCTTCCCCGGCGGACTCACGGCTGTTCGTCTCGATTTGTCGTGGCGCTACTACCCGGGACCGCCCCCGCGCCACGGATTCAACATCGGTGGCCCGGGCTGGGAGACGGGCATGACCGTCGGTGGCAATCTGCTCAACTTCGATCACGTCGTAGTCACAGCTGTCACCGCGACGCCGCAGGTCGCCTCGATCTCCGCGTACGAAATCACGACGAGCGCGATGAGTTCGTTTGTGATCACCGAAGAGACGATGACGCTCGGGCTGGCTTGCGACGGTGACATCAACTTCGACGGCTACGTGGATGATGCCGACTTCGTCGAGTTTGCGGGCGCGTACGACATGCTGTTGTGCCCGTGAATCGTCGCTTCGCGGTGTTTGAACATGCCGATAAGTGAACGAACGCCCCGATTCGTCGGGGCTGCTTTTTCTTCGTATTAACGCTGCCGCTGCGACATTGTCCTGAAGCACTCTTTCAGGCAGGGTCCGAACTCGCAGTCCATTCGGCTCATTGATGATTGCCTACGCCCCCGATCTAGTCGAATTCAGGCGGTGGTCTTGTCTTGTGGCGGAGCAAGCTTCGCTTGCACGTAAGTCGCCACGGACGTTGTCAGCTCAATCGCCGTCCAAAGCACCGTGGTGAGCAATTCTGAAAGCATGGGTGCCGCAACCGCTATTGAGTCGCCGACAGAGAAAACATAATTCGTCGGCACGATCTGCATGGAAAGGCACGCCGCTCCCGGAACCGGCGATCCAAGAGGGCCTGTCTTGAGTGGAACTACTTTGCCGTCCACAGTTGTAATTGTGAACGCAAGCTTCCGCAAATGGATCGTCAAAGTCTTGCCGTCTTGGCAGTCCTCTCCATGAACAATTCCAAGTCGATGCGCCAAGCAGTTTCTCGCTCGGCGAAGTGAATCGATCTCTTGCTCCCAAGGGAAAGTCACGCCATACTTGTCTTTCAGGCCCTTTAGTCTGTCTTCTACCTTGCCACGGTCGACTTTGATTATGCTTCGCTCAGTGCTAACGGCTTCTACAAACCCCTTGAGGCCCTTCGTTGGATCGAGAGAATTTTGAAGCGCTATCGGTCCAGGTCCCATTTGCGCCAAGAAACATATGCGATGCGACTCATCGCAACAGTCCATTAAAATTTCAAATGCGTCCTCGAGAGCGCTTCGACAAATCCACGTTGTCGTCTCTAACCGCAGGCCTTCGTCCATACGGCGAGGTTCGCCCAAATACAGGAATACTCCGTCTGCTGCATTGAGAGTCGTGTCTGCAGCATTCGGCGATTCCTTGATCGCTGTGAGTGCGGCGAGTGCAACATCCTGCAATGCACGAAGTCGCGATTCGGCTTGTCCGCGAATTCCCATCGGATCTAACGTGACATCAAACCGGTCGGGTAACATTGCTAGAACTCGCACTGCTTCGGCGCCCTCGGGAACGGAATCACATCCCGTACGTTCTGCATCCCCGTCAGGAACATCATCGCGCGCTCAAACCCAAGCCCAAACCCAGCGTGCGGCACGGTTCCGTACCGACGCAGATCGCGGTACCACCAGTATTCCTTGATCGGCAAGCCCATCTCGTTGATGCGGGCATCGAGTTTGTCGAGGCGTTCCTCGCGCTGGCTGCCGCCGATGATCTCGCCGACCTGCGGCACAAGCACATCCATCGCCGCCACCGTCGGCCCCGGCGCGCCATCCGTGCCCGGATCGTTCTCGCGCATGTAGAAGGCCTTGATCTGCTTCGGATAATTCATCAGCACAACCGGCTGCTTGAAGTGCTGCTCGGTGAGGTAGCGCTCGTGCTCGGACTGCAGGTCCTTGCCCCACTCGATCGGATACTCGAACTTCGCCTTGCCGCTGGCGATGGCCTCTTTGAGAATCTTGATCCCGTCGGTATAGGGCAGATGGCGGAAGGGCTTGTCGAGTACCTCCTTGAGGCGGACCAGCAGGCCCTTCTCGATGCGCTCATCGAAGAACTTCATGTCATCCGCGCGATCGTTCAGCATCGTCTGGATCAGGTACTTGATGAAATCCTCGGCCAGTTTCGCATCGTCCTGCAAATTCGCGAATGCGATCTCGGGCTCGATCATCCAGAACTCGGCCAAATGGCGGCTGGTGTTGCTGTTCTCGGCTCGGAACGTCGGGCCGAAGGTGTACACCTTGCTCAACGCGCAGCAGTACGTCTCCACATTCAACTGGCCGCTCACGGTCAGGTGCGTTTCTTTGCCGAAGAAGTCCGGGGCATAGTCAATCGGCGCATCCGGCGCAGCGGTTTTCGCGCCCTCCGGCTTCACCCGCGGCATGTTCGCAAAATCAAGCGTGCTGACGCGGAACATGTTGCCCGCGCCCTCGCAATCGCTCCCGGTCACGATCGGCGTGTGCACGTAGAAGAACCCGCGTTCATCAAAGAACCGGTGCATCGCCATGCTGAGAGAGTGGCGGACTCGCGCAACAGCGCCGAACGTATTCGTGCGAACGCGGAGATGCGCCAACTCCCGCAGGAACTCGAACGAGTGCGGCTTCGGCTGGATCGGGTACTTGTCCGGATCATCCACGAGCCCGACGATCTTGATGCACGCGCCGTCCCCTGCGCCCGCACCGTCCACCAGCACCTCGTTCCCGCCCTTGGGGTTCTGCACAACCTTGCCGGTCGCCTCGATCGCACAGTGCGTGGTCAGTTTCGCGACATCCGCGTAGTTCGCGATATCGCCCTTCGCCACAATCTGGATCGTGTCGAAGCAGGTGCCATCATGGAGCGCGATGAACGACAGTCCGCCGTCCGCCTTGCTGTCACGCCGGGTACGCACCCAGCCCTTGAGCGTGACGGTTGTTCCGGGCGCCGCTTTCGCGGCCTGTTTGACGCTGATCCACGACATTTAGAGCCTCCGCGTTGGTAGGAGGCGATGGTAGGGAAACTGGGTGGGTTACCGCGCCGGCGACGCGGGCAGCAAAACCAGCTTGTAGAACTCGCCGTCGTGCACGACCTCCGCATTCGGCGGCACGCGGATCGCCGAGCCGCCACCAGCAGGTCGCCCCGTCCCGCCCCGATCCGGGCCCGGTCCATCCTCCGGTCCGCCGTTTCCATTCGGTGCCCGCCCCGGCCCGCCCCCACCCCCGCCCCCGCCTCGCTTTTCGGTCAGCACAAACACGCGGTCGTACTTTTCCAGTTGCTCCTGCGTCGCGTGCTCTTCGCGCACCGGAGTCTTGAGGAAGTAGCCCGCCCACCACTGAAGACCGTGGCGCGCGATGACGACCGCCGAGCCATCGGTCGGCACGATCCCGCGCATCGAACGGAACTCGGGAACCGCTTCATCGGCAACAACCGATCCCCCGCCGCCGCCCGGTCCGCCCGGTCCTGGACCTTGGCCTTGGCGACGGGCATCCGATCCAGCATTTGCAAACGCGGGAGGCGGCCCTCCCTTTCCCCGCATCGCCATCGGGAACGCGGCCACCAGAATCGCAAGACCAGCGAGTGCGCCGATCGCGGGCGCGCCGATTCGGAGCCACCTCCGCCCCGACTCGGCCCAACTCAACAGAAGAAAACCAACGATGATCGCCAGCGGAATCGGTGTCATGAGCGAGAGCCGCTCGGCGTATTGACCCTGAATCAATGGACAAGTGATCAGCGCCGCCGTGCACACCGCGCCCGACACCATCGCCAGTTCCGGCGCGCCGATGCGCTTCGCACGCCAGATCGCGATGCCGCCGAAGACAAGAAGCACCGCCCACGCAACCGAGCGCAGGGCGAGCGCGGACTGCGGGAAGCCCCCCGGCGGCCCCTGCGGACGACCGCCCTGGCGATCGGGCGGACCATTCTCACGTGATGGACGATCGAACTCGGGGCCATCGCCTGATGCATTCTGCCTTGCGGGGCCGCCCACCATCGCCGGTCTTCCCTGCGGGCGATCTCCGACGGTGAACATCTTCGTCACGCCCTGCGCAAGACCGATCGCCTTGGATGGTGCGACGGTGTAGACCAGCAGCCAAAGCACGCCCGCACCGACCACACACGCGACGCCGGTCATCGCGATCGTCTTTGGTCGCAGCCGCCACTTGCACAGAACGAAAATAGCGATGGTGCTTCCGACGAGCACCACGGTCACGCCGAATGCACCGATGTGCGTCATCGCCGCGAGCGCAAGGAAGAACGCGGGCAGAATCCAGCGGATCAAACCGCCCAATCGCAGCGCGAAATATGCGGCCCACGCGCTCGCGGCCATCCACACCAGCCCGAGCGAGTTCTTCTGAAAATCGCCGGTCATGCGGAGAATTGGCGGACTGAGAATCGCGATCGCAACAACGACGAAGACGCTGATGACGACCGGAGCACGCCAGGGGGAGTGATTTCCTTTCCCATTCTCTTCCGCATTCTCTTCCCCGTTGGCGGCGCGTGCCGCCCGGCTCGTATGCATCGCACCGCCGAAGCCGAGCATCAGCAGCGCAAGCGGAATCGCGGCAAGCGGCTGCGAAACCGCATCCACCAGGCGGGAAGCGAGCAGCGTCGCACCATCAACGTCCATGCCCCGCATCACAACCAGCGCTTTCGCCACCACCGCATCGATCCAGAAAATCAGCGGCACCTCGACATACGGCAGTTTGCCGTTCTCGAGCACGCCCCGCGCCTGCATCGGGTAGTACGCCGCATCGATGCCCGGAGGCAGCAACTTGGAAAAGAGCATCGCCGACCGCAACGCAATCGTCACGGCGATCAGGACCAACGTCGTCGCCAGCGCGATCAACGTCACTCTACCCACTGGTGTCTTGGCGAGCCCCGGATGCTCCATGCGTGCAGCCTAACGGCAGAAAGGCACGCCTGATGCATTCCCAATGTCATTCCGGACAAACAAAAAACCGCGGGGCTCGGAGCCCCGCGGTTGAATCGAATCGGGTTGCCTGTCACTCGTGCCAAATGCCCAGTGCCAAGTGCCTGTTTCTTATCCAGCCTTGGCAATCGCCTCGCCCTTTTCGAGCTTGGCTTCGATGGCCTTGACCAAACCGCCGACCGTGCGACCCGGTCCGAGCAGCTGGGCCATGACCTTTTTGCCCGGGCTGATGACGAGCGCAACGACCTTGCCGATCGCCTCGTCCTTGGTCGGGAACTGCGAGAGTTCCGTCACGCCGGCCTTACCCTTGAAGATCATGCCGTCGAGCATCGCGGCTCGCAATTCAACCTTCGGCATGGTCTTGGTCAGCGTCACGACCTCACGGGTGAGCTCGATGATCGACTCGCCGCCGTAGGCGAGCGCGGTCGATTCAGAGAAGAACTCGGTGAGGGGTTTGAGCTTGCCACCCTCGAAGGTCTTCTTCGCGAGCGCGTTGCGGACGATGCTGACCTTCATCTTCTTCTTGGCGAGACCGGCCCGGAGCTTGGTCGTGTCTTTGGCGTTGAGGCCGCGGACGCCGATCACCAGCGCCGTCTCCACATCGCCCATGCGGGTCGTGTAGTCCCGCATGATCATGTTCTTGACAGTCTTTGACATACGTGAATCCTCTCAGGAGCCTTGGAAGGCCCACTTGAATGCTGGTGTGCTTATTCGTCGGTGGCCGCAGCGTTGACGTACTTGATCTGGACGCCCGGCGTCATGACGCCGCTGACGGTGATCTTCTTGATGTACACGCCCTTGGCGGTCACGGGGCGAACCTTCTCGATCGCCTTGATGAAGTGCTCAAGGTTCTCAACGAGGTCGTTGTCCTTGAAGCTCATCTTGCCGATCACGGCGTGAACGTTGCCGCCCTTGTCGGCGCGGTACTCGACCTTACCGGCCGAGTATTCCTTCACCGCTTCGGGCACGTTTGTGGTCACCGTGCCGGCCTTGGGGCTCGGCATGAGACCCTTCGGTCCGAGCACCTTACCGAGCTTGGAAACAACGCGCATCATGTCCGGAGACGCGATGGCGACGTCGAAGTCCATCCAGCCCTTTTCGATCTCGGCAACCAGTTCATCAGCGCCGGCCTTGACCGCGCCGTTCGCGAGCGCCTTGGGGGCGATATCGCTCTGGCAGAACGCGATGACGCGCTTGGTCTTGCCGATGCCCTTGGGCAGGCTGAGCGAACCACGCAGGGCCTGATCGGCCTGGGCGGTATCGATGCCAAGGTGGAAGCAGACGTTGACCGTCTGATCGAACTTGGTGGGCTTGAACTTCTTGAGGGCCGCGATCGCCGCGGCGGGTTCGACCGCGTCGTTGACGCGGATCTTGTCGTTGTTCTTTGTGCGCTTGGTGACGTATTGCATGTGGTCTGTTCTCCTTTAGCCTTCAACCACAGTGACGCCCATGGAGCGCGCCGTGCCTTCGATGATCCGCATCGCCGCCTCAACGCTTGCAGCGTTCAAGTCGGCCTGCTTGGTCGCCGCGATCGCCTTGACCTGCGTCTTGGTGATCTTGCCGACCTTGTCCTTGTTCGGAACGCCCGAGCCCTTTTCGACGCCTGCCGCATCCTTGATCAGGACGCTCGCGGGCGAGCTCTTGACTTCAAGCTCAAAGCTCTTGTCGCTGTACACCGTGACGATGCAGCCGACGACCTTGCCCTTGAAGGACGCGGTTGCCGCGTTGAACTTTTGGATGAACTGACCGGGGTTCACACCCTTCGAGCCCAGAACCGGGCCAAGGGGTGGCGCGGGCGTCGCTTGCCCGCCCGGGGCCATGATCTTGAAGATCTGAGTGACTTCTTTTTTCGCCATAACTTTCAACCTCCCACCGACCTGTTCTGAGAAGCCTTTGCCAACCAGGCAGGGCCTTCAGAATCCCGGGGCGGCGAAGCCTCGGGCAGAGCGGTAGTGAACGCGGTGCTAAATGTCCCTTCCGCCAGCCCTTAAAGGCCACCGGGGTCGAGATTCTAGGCAGAATCGGGAACTCAAACGAATCAATCCGGTCGAACGGCCGGTAGATTGAAAGGCCGGGTGCGAAATCCGTCCAAAGTGCCTCTGGAGCCTCCAAATGAGCCTGAATTCATGCGTTGCCGTTTCCCTCGCCTGTGGGTGCCTCGCCTTTTCAGCCTTTGGCCAGAGCCAGCCGTTCCCCGATCACCCGCTCTTCTCGAATCCGACCGCGAATGACGTCCCTTGCCAGATGCCCCTCCAGGAATTCGACGACCGGAGCCTCTGGGCAACCAACCTCTGGCCCGGCGGCATCGTCCCGTACACCATGAACGCCAACGTGAACGCGACCAACGCAAACCGGCTGCGAATCGCCATGAACGAGCTCGAGACCGTCTGCAATGTGTCGTATGTGCCGCGGGTGGCCCAGGCCAACTACATCATGGTGCAGGACAGCACCGGGAACAAT
Source organism: Phycisphaerales bacterium (assembly GCA_016793015.1). Lineage (GTDB taxonomy): Bacteria > Planctomycetota > Phycisphaerae > Phycisphaerales > UBA1924 > JAFEBO01. Next base: position 52,174 of record JAEUJD010000116.1, on the reverse strand, counting down.
TCGTTTGTCGGGCGGATCGGCGGGAGCCAGACGGTCAATCTGGTCAGCTGGTCGTCCCGCTACGTCATCTGCCACGAGCTGATGCACGCGCTGGGAATCTTCCACGAGCAGCAGCGGTCCGACCGGGGCACGTTCGTCGTTGTCAATCAGGCGAACATCCAGTCGCAGTATTTCAACGCCAATTTCCCCGTGAACAACGCGACGCCCCAGGGCACGTACGACTTCGAGAGCATCATGCACTACGACGAGTGCTCGTTCTCGATCTGCTGCCCCGCCGGGTCATCCTGTGCGTGCCCGGCAAACTGCCGCGCGATCGACACGTTGCCCGCGTACGCACAGTTCGCGACCTCGATGGGCAATCGCAGCTTCATGAGCCAGGGCGACAAGGACGGCCTGGTCAGCCGGTACGGATTGCCGGTCGATGACGCGTTCGCGCCCAACGCCACCCTGGCGACGGCAAAGCAGATTTCGCTGGGCAGCGCGTACAACATGAAACTGATCGCCACCAACGACTACTTCAAGGTGACGCTCAACGAATATCGCACGTTGACCGTCGTCGCGCAGGCCGACAATGTCTGGGCGCAAAGCAACGCCAACATCCGGATTCTGTCAGCCGGCGGCGGGCAGATCGCTCAGGGCTTCTTCGTTCTCAACGGCAGCACGTACGACGCCAATTTGTCCAAGTCGCTCGCGCCCGGAACCTACGTGATTCAGGTCTCGCGCAGCCAGCCCTGGGGCGGCAAGTACGCTTTGCAGGTCTCGGGGTCGTGCGCGACATCCGACTTCAACGGCGACGATCTGGTGAACGACACCGACTTCATCGTCTTTGCTCAGTCGTACAACCTGCTCGCATGCAGCGACCCGGCCATGCCCGCGGGTTGCCCGTCGGATATCACAAAAGACGGCTCCGTCGACGACGCCGACTTTGTGTTCTTCGTCGCGGCATACGACGCTCTGTTCTGCCCATAAATCGTCCGAGTGCCCCCGCCAAGCCCTACGCAACGCGCCCCAACTCTGCCAACTTGGCAGGCTGTTGGTGACTGGGGCGTTTCTGACTCCGCGAATGGGCTGCAATCGGGCTTGACTGGCTGTTGCCAGCTTCCGTGGGCTGCATCCAACTTCTGCCGAACGGCACGCCCTGTGCAGACGATACAACTGATGCGGCGTGCCGCCGGTTTCCTCGCTCCCTTTCGCCTGATGGGCAATCTTCAGGAGCCACGAAAGGGGGTCAGGAAAGCCGGGGGCAGGGCCCGCAGGCCGGATTTCTTCAGGTTCTTTTTCGCTTCTATTTCCTTTATTGACAGGCAGTAAGAGCTTTCGCCCCTTCCCCTTCCCAAACCGGCCAGAAGCCGGGGGGCCTTGCGGGGCGAAGATAATGGAGGGAGACCCCACCCTCCGGGAGTGCCAGAGATGTTTGAACGCTTTACCGATCGGGCACGCAAAGTCATGGCGCTGGCCAACCAGGAAGCCCAGCGCTTCAACCACGAATACATCGGGACCGAGCACATTCTGCTCGGCCTCGTCAAGGAAGGCTCCGGCGTCGGCGCCAACGTGCTCAAGAACCTCGACGTGGACCTTCGGAAGGTTCGCCTCGAGGTCGAGAAGCTCGTCAAGGCCGGGCCCGAGATGGTCACCATGGGCAAGTTGCCCCAGACGCCTCGCGCCAAGAAGGTGATCGAGTACGCCATCGAAGAGGCCCGCAACCTCAACCACAACTACGTCGGCACCGAGCACCTGTTGCTCGGTCTGCTCCGCGAGCACGACGGCGTGGCGGCACAGGTCCTGATGAACCTTGGCCTCAAGCTCGAAGAGGTTCGCGAAGAAGTCCTCAATCTCCTCGGCGCCGGTAACGAGCGCTCGGAAGAGATGGAAGGCGGCGTCGCGGGTACGGCCGGTGCTGCTGGAGCTCAGGCTTCGGGTGGCGGCTCGGCTGCTGCCGCCAAGGGTGGCAAGAGCAAGACTCCGGCCCTCGACAGCTTCGGCCGCGACCTGACCGAACTCGCGCGTGAGAACACGCTTGATCCGGTCATCGGCCGTCAGATCGAAATCGAACGCGTTGTGCAGGTCCTCTGCCGGCGCACCAAGAACAACCCCGTGCTGCTCGGTGAAGCGGGTGTGGGCAAGACCGCGATCGTTGAAGGGCTCGCCCAGCGCATCATCAGCGGCGACGTCCCCGAGATCCTCCACGACAAGCGCCTGGTCGTCCTCGACCTCGCGATGATGGTCGCCGGCACCAAGTACCGGGGCCAGTTCGAGGAGCGCATCAAGGCCGTCATGAACGAAGTGCGTCGCGCCAAGAACGTGATGCTCTTCATCGACGAACTCCACACCCTGGTCGGCGCCGGCGGCGCGGAGGGCGCAATCGACGCGTCCAACGTGCTCAAGCCCGCGCTCGCCCGTGGTGAGATCCAGTGCATCGGCGCGACCACCTTTGACGAGTACCGCAAATACATCGAGAAGGACGCCGCTCTGGCCCGTCGTTTCCAGGCCATCACGGTCGATCCGCCCAGCGATGAGCAGACGATCGAGATCATCAAGGGCCTGCGCGATCGGTACGAGCAGCACCACCGGGTGAAGATCACCGACGCCGCCGTGAAGGCCGCGGTCGATCTCTCGGGCCGGTACATCACCGGTCGTGTGCAGCCGGACAAGTCGATCGACGTGATCGACGAAGCGGGCGCACGCGTCCGCATCAAGAGCATGACCAAGCCGCCGAATCTGGCGGAAATCGAGGGCGACATCGAGCGTCTGTCCGTCTCGAAGGACGAGGCCGTGAAGGCCGCGGACTACGAGCGTGCGGCAGAGCTGCGCGATCAGGCCGAACAGCTCCGCCGCAAGAAGGAGGAGCTGCAGAAGGAATGGCGCACGAAGGCGCAGGCCGTGGACGGCGTCGTGGACGAGGAAGTGGTGGCCGAAGTCGTCAGCAAGATGACGGGCGTCCCGCTCCAGCGTCTTGAGAAGAACGAAGCGCAGCGCCTGCTCGAACTCGAGAAGGAACTGCACAAGAAGGTCATCAGCCAGGACGAGGCGATCAAGGCGATTGCCAAGAGCATCCGGCGCGCTCGCGCGGGGCTCAAGGATCCCAAGCGCCCGATGGGCTCGTTCATCTTCGTCGGTCCGACCGGCGTGGGTAAGACGCTGCTCGCCAAGGCGCTGGCTGAATTCATGTTCGGAGATGAAGAGGCGCTGATCCACCTCGACATGTCCGAGTACATGGAGAAGCACAACGTCTCGCGTCTGGTTGGCGCTCCTCCGGGATACGTCGGCTACGAGGAAGGCGGCCAGCTCACCGAGCGCATCCGTCGCCGTCCGTACTCGGTGGTCCTGCTCGACGAAGTCGAGAAGGCGCACCCGGACGTCTTCAACATGCTGCTCCAGATCATGGAAGAAGGCCGCCTGACCGACTCGTTCGGCCGGAACGTTGACTTCCGCAACACGATCATGATCATGACCAGCAACCTGGGTGCTGACCTGATCAAGGGTGGAGCGGGCTTTGGCTTCCAGAAGCGCACCGAGGCGGGCGACTACGACAACATCAAGGTTGTCCTCGCCAAGGAGATCGAGCGCTTCTTCCGGCCGGAGTTCATCAACCGTCTGGACGACGTGATCGTCTTCCGCCCGCTGACCAAGGCCGACATCACCAACATCATCGACTATGAGGTCGCGAAGGTGAGCAAGCGGCTCAAGCAGCAGAAGATCGAGATCGGCATCGACGATCTGGCCAAGGACTTCCTCATCGAGCGCGGGTACAACCCCGAGTACGGCGCTCGCCCGCTTCGTCGCGCGATCGGCCAGTACGTCGAGGACCCGCTCTCCGAGATGCTCCTGCAGGGCGACTTCACTCCGCCGTGCAAGATCACCATCACGCACAAGAAGCCGGCCGAGGGCGATACCTCGACCAAGGCCGATGACCACCTCTACTTCAAGACCGAGCAGCTCCCCGCCGAGCAGGCGGCCGAGCCCAAGCAGTCGAAGCCGGAGGCGGCGGGACAGTCCACGTAAGTCGGAAGTCAGGTCGAAACCCTTGAAGCCCTCGCCGAACGCGGGGGCTTTTTCTTGCGCAACGGTCGATATTGTCCTGCGTGGCAAAGCCCCTCGTCATCCAGACTGAAGACCTCGACCCCGCTCCGGCTGCCTGGCTCTCAGAGCGCTGCGAACTGGTTCGCTGCGGGGCGGGCGAAAAGCGGTTTGAACAGCTGCTCGCTTTGGCGGAAGGCATGGTTGTCCGCACGTACACCAAGGTAGATGGAGCGATGCTGGCGAAGGGGCCCAAGCTGAAGGTGATCGGGCGGGCGGGCGTGGGGCTGGACAACATTGATTTGGAAGCCTGCCGAAGTCGGGGTGTGCGGGTGGTCAGTACACCGGACGCGAACACGCAGGCCGTGGTGGAGTTTGTGTGGGCGCTGATCTTCGATGCGCTGCGCCCCCGCCTGTTTTTGAGCGAGGCGCTCGAGAAGTCGCACTGGGGCGAGGTGCGGCGGGAACTGCGGGCGGAGAAGCAGATCAACGAACTCACGCTGGGTGTGTACGGACTCGGGCGCATCGGCAAACGCATGGCCACAATGGGCGCGGCGCTCGGGATGCGGGTGATCTATCACGACCTGCTTGATATCCAATCGGATCTGCGGCACGGGGCGACCCCCGTTTCGCGCGATGAACTGCTTGCGAACGCGGACATTCTCACGATCCATGTGGATGGGCGGCCATCGAATCGGAATCTGATCGATGGGGCGGCGTTTGCGCGGATGAAGCCCGATGTCATACTGGTGAATGCCGCCCGGGGCTTTTTGATGGACAACCGGGCGTGTGCCGCGTTCTTCTCGTCGCATCCCGAGGCGATGGCGCTGCTGGATGTGCACGAGCCGGAGCCATTCGGATCGAACTATCCGCTGCTGGGGATGGAGAACGTGCATTTGTCCCCGCACCTTGCCGCGGCAACGGACCGGGCGCAGGAAAACATGTCGTGGGTGGTTCGGGATGTCTGGCGGGTGCTGAACGGAGAGAATCCGGAGCACGAGGCGAAGTAGGCGGAGGAGGTAGAGAGAACGCGGAAGCGCGTGTTCTCTTGAATTCATCTTTCCCGCTACACTCGGCCCCATGCGGTTCCGACGGCAGGCTTGGCACTATTCCCTTCTGGTCCTCACGCTCGGCGTGATGGGCATGCTGCTGGTCTACCCGATCTTTCTGACGATTCAGGGTGCCTTCGAGAAGGTGCAAGGAGAGGGGCTGGGCCGGGGGTTCTCAAACTTCACGCTCGATCACTTCCGGTTGCTCTTCGAGAATCCGATGTTCTTCCGATCGCTGGGAAACTCGGCGCTGCTGGCGGTCGCAACGACCACGCTGGCGACGATCATCGCGCTTCCTCTGGCACTGCTCGCGGCACAGTACAAGTTCCCGGGGAAGACCTTCTTCAATGCGGCGGTCCTGGTGCCGATGATCCTGCCCCCGTTTGTCGGGGCGATCGGCGTGCGGGCGATCCTCGGGCGCGAGGGAGCGTTCAACGCGCTGTTCGGCACGCACTTCGACATCCTGGGGTCTGCGAAAGTGTGGGGAGTGGTCGGCGTGCAGGCGCTCTCGCTGTACCCGATTATCTTCCTGAATACCACGGCAGCGCTTGCGAACCTCGATCCGGCCCTGGACGAGGCGGCGGAAAACCTGGGCGCGGGCTGGTGGAGGCGGTTCTTCAAGATCACCCTGCCCTTGGTGCGACCCGGTATCTTCGCGGGCGCGACGATCGTCTTCATCTGGGCGTTCACCGAACTCGGAACGCCCCTGATGTTCGATTTCTACAACGTCACCAGCGTGCAGATTTTCTACGGGCTGAAGCAGGTGGAGACGAGTGCTGAGCCGTATGCGCTGACGCTCGTTCTGCTCGGCACGGCGGTGGTGATGTACGTTCTCGGGAAGTACTTCTTCGGGCGCGCGGGCTACGCCATGTACAGCAAGGCGAGCCGCGCGGGCGGAGAGATCGAGTTGAAGGGGATCGCGGGTATCGCGGCTTCGGGCGCCTTCCTGCTCGTCTTTCTGCTCGCGATTCTGCCCCACCTTGGCGTGGTTCTGACCAGTTTCACAGTTCCCGGACAGTGGTACAACTCGATCCTCCCAACCTCTTGGACCATGTCGCACTATCGCGAAGCGCTGACGGCCCGCGACAGTTTCGGCGCGATCGTGAACAGCCTGAAGCTCTCGACTGCCGCGATGCTGATCAGCATGGTGGCGGGCGTGGTGATCGCGTACCTGATCGTGCGGACCACGATCAAGGGGCGGGCGGTGCTCGATGCGCTCTGCATGCTGCCTCTGGCGGTTCCGGGGCTGGTGATGGCCTTTGGGTACGTTGCCATGAGCCTTCGCTGGCCGTTCGGCAAGGAGGGACCGCTGGGTGATTTCGTCAGCGTGCTCGCGGCAAATCCCAATCCGGTCCCGCTTCTGATCGCGGCGTACGCCATCCGGCGGCTGCCCTACATCGTGCGATCGACCGTCGCCGGACTCGAACAGACCAGCGGCGAACTCGAAGAAGCCGCGATGAATTTGGGTGCATCGCGGTTTACGGCGGTGCGGCGGGTGATCGTGCCGCTGATCATGGCGAACCTGATCGCCGGTGGCATGCTGGTCTTCAGCTTCTCGATGCTGGAAGTCTCCGACTCGATGCTGCTCGCGCAGCAGAAGCACCAGTACCCGCTGACCAAAGCCATCTTCGCGTTCACCGAGCGGCTGGGGGACGGGGTTTACATCGCGAGCGCGATGGGCGTCTGGGGAATGGCGCTGTTGACGGTCACGCTCTTCTCGGCGTCGATCTTGCTCGGCAAAAGACTCGGATCCATTTTTCGAGTCTGAACGCATTTGGGCGCGGCGTTGGCCGAGCTCATCCGGCAATTTTCATCACCGATCACGACCGAACACACCAAGTTCTGTTCCGTCAATAGGCGGCCCCTTTGCGTCCGGCGAAACAGGCCCTGCCGAGCCATACGTCCACGCATTCGGAACACCCCATGTCAAGTCTGCGACGACCTGTGGATTCGCACTCATGTCCGCCCAAAGCACAGCGGTTTGGACACCAGCGGTACAGCATCCGTAAATACCGTCGGGATAACCGGGGATTGTATAGAGCTTCGTCTGCCACATAAAACCCTTAGCGGATGGGAAGGCGACGCTTGTCAGAGTCTGAGTTCGCCATTGTTCAGGCCCTTTCTGGTGATCCCGGGACCAATATTCCGGGTCTGCGTAATACACATCCGATATTTTGAAATCTGAATACATCGCGGTTGTCCCAATGTCTGTGTGCGCCTTGAACATTCGTGTGGGCGATCCAGTTGCCCGCACTTGTGCAGGGCTTGGCAGTACATCGAAGGCCAAGTGAAACACGGTTGCGTTTGTGAACCAGGAACCCGTCAGTGATGCGCCACGATACTTGATCTGGAGCGGCGGGATACCGAGCGGTCCATTCACGAATATCGGTGCAAAAATTTGGGGCGGAAGATCTTTCGAGTCGTTGGCATAAGCGGTAACAAGAAGTCCAAGTTGTCGAATCTTTGTGAGATCGGTCAGATCCCTCGCCTGCTGCCGCGTCTTAACGAGCCTCGGAATTGCAAGTGCGATGAGTATGGCCACAGTGCCCAACACAACCATAAGTTCAATGATTGTAAAGGCTTGTAATCGATTTTTTGAGCGGCGGCTGGTGTGAATTTGGCTATTGACACCGCCCCCAAGATTCAGTACATTTTGGGGGGATTGAAACTTTCTACTTTCCTTGGAGGCTGTTTTCATGAAAATTCTCAGGTCCCGAATAGGTATCGCATGTGCCGCCACCCTTGCCGGCGCTTTCGCCCTGGCTGATGAACATTCTAACCCGCCCGACTGCGGTGACAGCATCCAGTCCGGATGCGTAGACACAGACAGCGGTGACGAAGAACTTCCAAATGGCAACTGCGTGCATCGCCGTTGTGCGAACGATGAAGCGCCGATGCGAGAAGTTGCTGGCAAGAAGTATGCGAACACAGTTACATCGCACGCGAACGCGAGCTGCCATGAAAAGATAGGAGTTTGGGACAGCACAAACAAAATCTGTGTTGGGCCATGGCAGCCCGAGTCGCCGAAAAGCATAACGCTTGTGAAAGGGGGCGATCCTTGTCCCACGGCATGTACGGAGGATTGAATTTATCGCGCCGCGTCAATTTGATTTGGCTCAAAATGCTGGTCGTCATCGGGGGAGTGCTTCCCGTACTCTGCGTAAGCGCTGGCGGCGCTGTCGTGTCGTCTGACCATGCTGCGATTCTCGAAACGCTCAATCGTGCATATGGGATAGCGGTGCATTCGGAGGCCGTGGCCTCCGTTGAAATTGGCTGGAAGGTTTCTTTTCGAGACGACTTTAGTCGTCTCGGAAATTCTCTCGAGGCTCTCGGCAGCACCGATTCGAATCCGGAGATTGAGCGCGAGGACGGAACCAGCTGGATTCGCATGGAGGGAGACTGGCGTCGCGAATCGGCTTCGATAACGAAACTGCTCGGTCCAAGAGATCTTAAGGTTCATGTAACCCTCGCAAGCAGAGATTTTTTCATAGAATCCCGTACGAAGCGGGCCGAGATCGTCACGTTGCGATACCAGACGGATGATCGCATCGGAAAGCGTTGGCTTTCACCCACAACAATCATGTCCCCAGGCTTTGTCGCTCGTCTTTTGATTTCAGAATTGAGTCAACGAAACGATTATCGTTTTGAAAAAAAGAACGGATTGCTCTGCGTGCGGTCGTCGGTGCCAGAAGACTTTGACATAGATATTGATGAACAATCCGGTGCGATTAGCCGAGTTGTGACCCGCATGTCTCCTGAAGTGCTCCTCCGTGTCCGCTATTCCGGCTCGCTCGGCTCGGCGCTCTATCCGGCACCGCAGCCCGAAGAAATGCTTCTGGAGGTCGAGAGTCGCACCGACAAAGACGCGTTGACCTGCTCCAGGTTCAAGTTTTCGAGGGCCTTGTTTGCGGAAGTTTCGGCGGAACGGTTTCATTGGAGCGATATCGCTCCGCTCGCCCATTGGCAAGGGTCCGAATCCGTGATAGGCAAAGACGGTTTGATCGATGAAGCGGCAAGCGCTCGACTTGTCGCTCACAACGCGGCGTTGGCGAAGCCGGTCGCCCCGCAATTTCTGAACTCGACGAGCGGGCCACCGACGCTCATAGATCGGACCGTCGCATGGCGAACATGGTTTCTTGCGGCGGGCATCACACTGATCGTTTCTGCGTGCGTCACTGTCCTCAGAAGAAAATGGACGTTCCCCGCCGGCTAACGGCAATAAGTTGATTTTGTTGATCGCAACACCGCTTCGGCGGTGATGAGCCATGCGATGATCATGAAGATGCATGAGCCGGATGCTCTTCTCCACATCCAGACCGCATCCTGCATGGAGGGGATCGAGGGCGGCAGGACCATGCCGAACCACCAGATTGCCGCGGCCGCGATTCCGAGCCGGCGCACGCCCGCGCTGCGACCGGTCACGATCACGGCGCCGATCAGGAAACCGAGCGGCATCGCGTGCACAAGGTGGCGTGAGTTGGTCTGGGGCGAGAATGCGAGCGTGACGACGATCAGGCCGGTCCATTCCACCAGCAGCACGGGCCACCGGTTTTCTTCAACTGCACCGAAACGACCGAGCCACATCGGCTGCTGATTCCGGCGATAGACCCACCACGCGGCAAGGAAGGTCGCGCCCATCAACAGCGCAGCGACCGGCATGCCCAGTTTCGGCTGGCCCAGTGAATCGGCCGTCCGTACAACGGCGGTTGTGATCGAGATCCCGTACTCGCGGGTGTTCATGACGCGGGCTTGGCCTGCATCGGTCTTCCAGTCGCCATCGCCGGCGTGAATGAGGCCGGATGTTGCGCCGCGCCAGAGGTCGGTATTCATTTGCCAGCCGATGAATGCCGCGGGGATCATGGCCCAGAAGAGCACGCCGGCGACAAGGCCAGCGACGTGCTTGAAACGCCCCCGAACGCCGAAGTACGGCAGCGCGACGATCGGCAGGTACTTGATGCTGAAGCCAAAGCCGAGCGCGAGGCCCGAGATGAGCCAGTGGCGACCCAGACCCCACATGCCGATGACCCAGCAGGTGAGCATGAGGATGTTGGATTGCTGCATCTTCATGTCGCCGAACAACTTGTCGGCGAGGAGGGCAAGGCCGATGAACGTGACGAGCGGCGCCGCCTTGGGCACGCCCAGCCGGGTTGCGACCGTCCAGCCTCCGAGCCACGCGGCGAACGCCAGCAGAAGCGCATTGAGAATGAGCCACACCAGCCCGGCACCCGCGATGCCGAGTTTTACGAGCGGCATCAGGAGCGTGGCGAGCAGGGGCGGATAGATGTAACCGAGTTCGCCCGCGGCAAAAACATCGGTGCCCTTGACGAGCGCTTCGGCTCCGCTGTAGAACTCAAAGAAGTCGCGGAAGCGCCGGTCGAGCGGCTCGGTGCCGGTCATGATGCGATAGCTCGCGTTCGTGCCGTAGAGCACGATCGCGAGGCTTCCAACATGTGCGGCAGCGCGCACGCCAGCATTGGCCCACCAGGGGCTTTGCACGCCGCGTTGCGAGTTCTCTGACTTGGTCATTACTGAAGGCCGACGAGTTCGATCTCAAAGACGAGATCGGCCTTGGGCGGGATGTCGGGCGGAGCACCTGCTGCGCCGTATGCGAGCGCCCAGGGGATCGTGAGCTTGCGCTTGCCGCCGATCTTCATGCCGGGGATGCCCTCTTGCCAACCCTGGATCAGGTCTTCAAGAGGGAAGTTGATCGGCTGGCCACCCTTGGTGGAGTCGAAGACCTTGCCGTTCGACTTGAGCGTGCCGTGGTAGTGAACGATGACGATCGAATCGAGCGTCGCGGTGCCACCCTTTCCTAGGGTGATTTCCTCAATCTCGACGCCGCCGGGCGTGGTGGGCATGTGTGTGTCCTCCTGAGGAACGGAATTACTTTGAGGGTTCGACGACTTGAACGAGTTCGATGATGAAGATCAGATCGCTCTTGGGCGGGATGACGGGGGGCCGGCCGGCATCGCCATACGCGAGCGCGGAGGGAATCGTGAGGCGGCGGATCCCGCCGGGCTTCATCCCGGGAACGCCCTGCTGCCAGCCCTTGATGAGTCGATTGAGCGGATAGGTTGCGGGCTGCTTGCCTCGGGTGGAATCGACGAGCGTGCCACCTTCTTTGAGCGTGCCGTGGTAATTGATGGTGACGACGGCGCCCGACTTGGCTTCGGCGCCTTCACCGATTTTCAGTTCTTCGATGACGAGGCCGTTGTCGGCGGTTTTGCTCGAGAGCGCTGTTGCGGTGTCGGCGTTGAGGAAGGTGACGTTCGGCTTGGCTTCGGCCTTCGCTTCTGGCTTGGGTTCCGGCTTGGGTTCTGCCTTCGCCTCGGGCTTGGTTTCGGCTTTGGCCTCGGGCTTTGGATCGTTTTTGGTTTCGGGTGCCGGCGTGGCGGCGGGTTGGGCGGATGCTGCTGGAGCGGGAGGCGGGGAGTTGGCCAGCTGGCGGTTTGCGGCTTCGCCTGCCGCGGATTCCTGGTTTGCTTCGGCGCGGCGTTCTTCTTGAGGCGCGTTCGCGGCGGCCATCTGCTCTTGAACATGCGAACCGTCGCCATCGGAGGGGCGATTGGTGGGGCTGACTTCGCTGGTGCCGCTCTTGCAACCGGCGGTGCCAAAGACGGCGACGGAAGTTGCGAGGACGATGGGGCAAAGGAAGAATTGATTCAAAGCGCGGCGATGTCGCATACGAGGCTCCGGAGTGTGTGCGTGATGCTATCAGCCCCGAAGCGGGAGCTGCGTCGCAACTGTATTGACGGCGGCGAGATCGGTGAAGATCAGCGGGCCATGTCTTCCTGCACCGCCCAGCCTTCACCTTCTGCGGGGCGATCGGTCTCGGTGACCTGGCTTTGACCTGCGCTGCTGCAGCCGACGAGGGTGCAGAGGGTGAGCAGCGCAGCGGTACCGAGGGCGGCACCAAGCGTGGCGGCAGCGAAACGGGAAAGTTGCTGGGTCCGAGTATTCATGGCTGTCTCCGGAAGGACGGACGAATCGTACCAATCTTTTCGGGCAAAGGCCCGCACAGGCGTTGCGATCGCGCACTTCGGGCCGGGATGCCGGCACTTTCGGAAGAGTCTTCCGAATGGAAGGCCGAAAGAGACCCGAGAGGTCGGGCTTGGGAGGCCGATTTGGGGGGAGCAACATGAACCGACTCGTGAATGTCGTCGCGGCGATCACGCTCCTGCTGGGCGTGATGGTGGTAGGCGGGTGGCAGTACGAGCGTGTTGTGACGGGGGGGCGCGAGAGCGAGCTGCGATCCGCGACGGTGCGGCTGAAGCGGGAAGTTGATCGGCGGGCGGCGATGCTCGAGACGCTCAAGGGCGCGGAAGGCTGGCCAAAGAAGATCGATCCGGAATGGTTCGGCGATGATCCACCCCGCAATGTGTGGATCACGGGCGGGCGTCCGTGGATCGAGATCGCATCGGCGGAGCAGACGTACCTGGAAGACCCGGTGGTGCGGGCCGTTGATGCGCGGGTGGGCGCGGAGCTTGCGGAGTTCTGGTACAACCCCGCAAACGGGAACATCCGGGCGCGTGTTCCGACGGGTGCGAGCGATCGAGAGACGCTTGCGCAGTACAACCGGGTGAACACGACAGCGCTCGACTCGCTGTTTGAGTCGCCGAAGTGGCGCAGTGCGCGCGCAAACGACAGGTAAGAGGTGTTGCGCGACGCGCGAGAAGCGCGCACGATGTGGAAAACTTTCGTCCGCATGAGATTTTGACTTGCACTCTCAAGAGAAAGTTGTCACACTTCCGATAATTCATCGTGCGTCCGCTCGGGTCTATCGCGTATCCGACCGGTCAAGGCGCACGAACATCATGTTTGAGGAGATCTCTCTCATGGCCAAGAAGAAAGCTAAGAAGAAGGGCAAGAAGAAATCCAAGCGGCGCTAACGCGCTGCTGGGACCGAAATATCCCCAGCGAGAGGTTTAGGGAGGCCGCGGCGGTCCCTGCCAAATAGCCGCGGCGCACAGCCCTCTCGCAACCGACCGTTTGCATTCGTGAACGGTTGGGCCGGCTTACCCGGCATGTTCTGATCCGCATTCAAAATTTCGCGATCGTAGCGGGGCCGCTGTGCGGCCCCGCTGTCGTTTTGGCCCTGAATTCAGGCCGATTCCGGCCGATTTGCATTTCGCGCCCGCTTCGTCCAAGATGCACGCGTGACGAACACTTCTGATACAGATTCCACCACCGACCCGGTCCGATTTGCGCGCCGTCACTACACGGCGATCATCACGGTTGATGAGGTCGTTCACCGGCGCAACATCGTGATCGATCCGATCTCGGGCGAGTTTGTTGCGGCGCTGCCGCCCTCGCTGGAAGACGCCGAGTCGGTCGTGCTGCACGTGCCGGACGAGTCGCGCGGCTCGCTTCAGTTGATGGCCGAGTGTCGCGTGCTCGATGCGAATCGTGACGCGGCGTGCGACCGGTTGCTCATCTATCACGGTCGCGCAGAGGGCGCGAAATTCGTCGCGATGCGCCCGATTGACGTGAAATGGGCGCTCCGAAGGTTGCAAATCGAAAATTTTTTCCTGGCGAACCCGTTGGCGAAGGAAGAGCCGCGCTTGTGCCGACTTCTGAACGCGGATGCCGGTGCGCTCGGCGCACTTGTTCTGAAATTGTCAGGCAGGAGCACGATCGAACCCAAAGCGGTGGGTGTGGATGATCTCGGGCTTGATGTTCGCACGCGGACGGGCGTTGAGCGCGTGGAGGTTGAAGTCCCGCTGACCCCTGAAAGCGTGCAACCAACAATCGAGGCATGGATGCGCAAGTCTTGAATGATCAATCACATCCGAGCAACCTGCGGGAGGCGCACGCGCACCTGCCCTGGCTCGGTCGCGCTCTCGACATGCTTTCGCTTGAAGGGTGCGGGAGCGCGGGTGAAGCGCTCGATCGCATCGCTGTTCGCGCCGCATCGGCACGCGCGGAAGGAGCTCGCGGGGGCTGGGTCCAATCACATTCCGCCCGGGTGCTTGGGTGGCGAGAGGGACGGTGGTTTGGCAGGGCCGAACTCGACCGTGTGACCGGGGAGACCCCCACCCTGGCGATGTCGTTCGACCACCATGCGGTCTTTGCGAATTCGGCGGCACTGGAAAAGGCCGGGATTCACAGGGGAACCCCCGATCCGGCTGGCGGAATCATCGAAAAGGACCGCCTGGGTGAGCCGACCGGATTGCTGCTCGAGGCGGCGGCGTTTGCGATCTGGGGTCTGGCACCCGAACCGCCTGAATCGGCGCGGGCGGACCAGATTTCGCGCGCGCTCGACCATCTGGAGGGGCTTGGGTTCAGCGAAGTGCACGAACTCTTTGCCCCGGCGTGGCTCGGGCCGCTGCTCAAGCAGTTGAATCTCCGGCGCCCGGCTCCGATGCGAGTCGATTTGTTTGTTCCGCTCGAGGAGATCGAAGCGGCCCACAACGGGCGATCGGCGTGGGAAACGGATCTTCTCCGCCTTGCGGGGGGAAAGATCTTTGCGGATGGAACGCTGAACAGCCGCACGGCGTGGGTGCTCCATCCGTTCGCGGATGCGCCGCCCGGACTCGAACACGGCAAGCCATTGATGAACCCCGGGCGGATCGGCGATGCGATCGAACGGTGCGGCGCACTCGGGCTTGGCATCGCGATGCACGCGATCGGAGACGGCGCAGTAAGGGCGTGCCTCGATGCGATTCAGGCAAAGGGGCAAAGGGCATCGCCGGGGAGCCGCGAGCGGGTGCGCATCGAACACTGCGAACTGATCGACGAAGCGGATGTGCCCCGGTTTGCCGAGCTGGGAGCGATCGCGAGCGTGCAGCCGTGCCATCTGCTTGCGGATATTGAGGCGCTTCGGACCGGATTGCGGGATCAGCTGCACCGCGTCATGCCGTGGCGCGATCTGATTCATTCGGGGCTCGAACCCGGAAAGACTCTGCTGTTTGGAAGCGATGTTCCGGTGGTGCGCGCGGAACCCGGCGACAGCATCCAAGCAGCGGTCGGGCGGGGGCGAATCGGCGATCCGGTGGCGATCGCGCCGGAACAGGCGATCTCCGAAAAGGAGGCTTGGCGCTGCTTTGCCCGGTGGGCCGAAAACGGCTCTCAGCGCTGGTAGACGCGAGACGACACCGCCCCGACCCTGGTGCCGGTTTTCAGACGTCTATATACAAGAGGGCAAACGGAGTACCTGACGCGACACGAACATGAGACGGGTGGCGGGATTTTGCTTGCGTTTCAGGGAAGGGGAGCGGTAGTCTCTGGATCGAGAGACGAGGGATTCGGCGAATCCGGGCGGCATGTTTTTCCGCATGTGCCGCGCACGGCCGGGATTCGGGAATCAAGGGACGTCCGCCGATGGCGGACGAAGGGAGGAAAACCATCATGCTGCGCGCGCTCATGGGTCGGCTTCGCCGTTTTCTAGATGGGCTGATCGGCGAAGCATCGCCTGGGCCGGTTGCGCAGCCAGTTCCGATTTCCCGTCCGTCTCGTCCATCCCGTACATAAAGGGGCGTTTGCGCGCCTCTGACCTGGCGTGGGCCGCAGTCAATGCGGCCCATGCTATTTTTGTCGGAAACCGGCCGGGTCCCGGGCGGACGAAGCAACGCGGAGGCTTTGGATACAGTGCCCTCGATCGCGGCGTGACGAAGACCAGCGACGGAGCAGTTCATGCGTCAGGAAATTCGCTACAACAACATCATCGATTCCGACGAGGCAAAGCAGGCTCAGGCGATCGCGGATCGCGCGCCGGAGATGCACCATCAGGACATTGATGCGGATCGGTTCTACATCACGCAACACTACACGAAGTACACGGCGCAGGATCATGACGTCTGGCGTGACTTGTTTGATCGGCGCTGGAGCGTGCTCGAGAAGCAGGTGAGCGGGCAGTTCATTGATGGGATGAAGATCCTGCGGCTGACGCGGGATCGGCTGCCACTGCTCGACGACGTGGTGCTGGACCGCGAGATTGAGATCGCCGGGGGCGTGAAGCTGGCGAAAGGAACGAAGATCGACGGGATCAACAAGTTCCTGCGTGCGCAATCGAACTGGGCTTCGTACGGGGTGCCCGGGTATTTGCCGGCGAAGGCGTTTTTCGCGTGCCTCGCGCAGCGCGAGTTTCCGACGACGGTGCTGATCCGCCCGCGCGAAGTGATGGACTATCTGCCCGAGCCGGACATTTTCCATGATGTGTTCGGGCATGTGCCGCTGCATGCGCTGAAGGTGTTCGCGGACTTCCTTCAGACCTACGGCAAGGCGTCGCTGCTGTGCGAAGATGAAGAACACATCAAGCGGCTGGGGCGGCTGTTCTGGTTCACGGTTGAATTCGGGTTGATCAAGGAGGACGGGAAGGTCAAGATCTACGGCAGCGGGCTTGTCAGCAGTCACAGCGAGAGCGAGTACGCGCTCAAGGGTGCTTGGGAAGAGAAGGGCCGGAGCGCACCGGATTGCATCGAGCGGCCGGTCGCGGAGTGGCGCCCTTTCGACATGGAGCGTGTCTGCAACACCGACTTTGAGATCGATCACTTCCAGCCGATCTACTACGTCCTGGAGAGTTTCGAGCAGCTGCGCGACTCGATGAACCGGTATGCCGAGCAGGTGCTCGGGAAGACCTGGGAATCGGCGACGGCGCTCAGCCGGTAACGTCCGAGGCTTTGGCCGCTTCGGGTGGGGACGCGACCCGACGGTGAAACTGCCGGGCGATGACGCCGTGCCGCGGCGAAGCGATCGCAGCGAACATGAACAGCCCGAGGCCCACCGTTGCGATCATCCCGGCGACGGAGGTGTTGAATCGCACGGCCAGGGCATATCCCAGCACGGCGCTGAACACCGCGCTCGCGGCGGACCACCAGAGCAGTCGATCGAGCTTGTCGGTGAGGAGGTGCGCGGTCGCCCCGGGCGCGACCAGCATCGCAACAACAAGAATGGAGCCAACAGCCTCGAACGAGGCGACGGATGTTGCGGCGACAGCGGTCATGAGGCCGTAGTGAACGGCGGTGGCGCTGATACCCATCGTCGTCGCGAGATAAGGATCGAAGCAGACGATCTTGAGTTCCTTGAAGAAGACGGTGATCAGCGTCACGTTGATGACGAGCACCGTGAAGAGCCACACGAATGAGCGGGGAAGCTCCAGACCCAGCAGCCGAACAGTGTCGAAGGGGGCGAACTCGATCAGGCCGTACAGCACGCATCCCGGATCGAGATCGACATCGCGTGCAACGAGCGTGATGAGGATGACGCCGCAGGCAAAGAGCGTGGTGAAAACAACGCCCATCGAGGCATCTTCGGGCACACGGCCCCAGCGGTTGAGTCCCGTAGAAATAAGGGCGGTCAGCACCCCCACCACCATCGCGCCCGCGAGCATGGCGAAGGGCTCGCGGCTGCCCGTCAGAAAGAATGCCGCGGCAAGCCCGGGCAGAATCGCGTGCGAGATCGCATCGCCCAAGAGCGACATGCGCCGAAGCATGAGGAAACAGCCGAGCAGGCCGCAGGCGAGGCAGCAGCACGCCGCGATTGCGACGGTCCAGAGATCATCGCTCCGGACGGGATAGGAGCCGATGCTGAACCACGCGTCGTTGGACACGGACTCGCTTGGCGCTGGGAGGGTGGAGTTGGCTGCACCCGCCCCGGGTGTTTGCACAACGTCGTTGGAAACTGTGCTGGGCGCGGGCGGCGTTGAGGCATTCGCAAGAGAATCTGCTGAAGGAATCAGCAGGCACAATGCCGCGGCAAAGACCAGGGAGAGCATCGACGCCTTGCCGGTCGGGAGCGGTTTGGCGGTCGAAGTTGTGATCGGGTGCGGGGATGCCGGGACGGCCTCGCTCCGAACGGGGCTTCGCGGATGAATCCGGTCCTCCTCGGCGAGGCGTGCTTCCAGCTGGGCGATGACCTCCGGCGAGAGCACGTGTTCGAGTTGATCCGCATCGCGATCGACGTGATCCGGGGCGATATCGGCCTGCTCGATCAGGTAAAGCTCCCACAGGCGGTGCGCGCGAACCACGCGGACGGCGGCATCGCGTCCGGCGGGGGTCAGCACGAAACTCTCGCCGCGCGGAGCGACCAGGCCGTCTCGGATCGCGCGGCCAAGCCCGCGCGCGTGGGACGATGCGGGGCGCATGAGACGCTTGGGTTGCCACGCACGTTCAAGATCGCCGGCGGGCTCGATGGTTTCGTAGACATCGCGCAGCAGATTCTGGACCGCAATCCGCCTGCGGAGCAGGTATCGACGGGCAAGATCGGCGATCAGCCCGCGCTTGGGAGCGCACAACAGAGACACGATGAAGATGAACGCGGCGGTCAGCACAATGAGCGGGCCAGTGGGCCAGCCCCGGCTCAGCGCCCCGGCGGGTGTGGGCACCGTCGCGCTCAGAATCGTCCCAAACAAGCCCGACGCGCCGCCGAACACCGCCGCAACGACCAGCATCACCCCCAGGCGATTCGTCCAGAAGCGGGCCGCGACCGCCGGGATGATCAACAGCGCGACCATGAGCACGACACCTACGGCGGGAAGACCCACCACAGTGCAGATGCAGACGAGCGCCATCAGGAAGAGATCCAGCAGCACTGTGGGCCAGCCCTGGCCTGCAGCGAAATCGCGGTCGAAGCAGAGAAGCTTGAACTCTTTGTAGAAGAGCAAGGTGGCCGCGAGAATGGCTGCCGCGACTGCGAGGATGAGCTTCGCATCGTCCGCGACCATGCTGGCGGCTTTTCCGAAGATGAAACTGTCCAGGCCCGCGCGGTTACCTGCGGGCTGATTCTGAATGACCCGGGAAAGCACGATGCCCAGGCCAAAGAACCCGCCGATCGCTAGGCCGATCGCCGCGTCCTCCTTCACACGCGTCCAGGCCTTGACAAAGGTCACGAACGATGCCGCGAGCACGCCGAACACCAGTGCGCCGACCAGAAACGCGGCAAAGTTCCGCTCACCGATGACAAAGTACGCGACGCACACACCGGGCAGCGCGGCGTGCGCAACCGCATCGCCCACAAGCGACTGCTTGCGCAGCACCGCAAACGACCCCACCACCGCCGAGGCGATCCCCAGGAGCATGGTGCCGATGAGCACCACCCGCGTGTTGGCATCCTGCAGGGTGATGAGACGGATGAACTCGTTCATGGAGGGGTCGTGGTTGGTGGCGATCAGCTCGCCGGACCATCGCGGCGGACAGACTCGATCGCTTCATCGAGAATGGTGAGGCGGCCTCCGTAGGTCTTCTGAAGATTGGCGCGGGTGAACGTCGACGCGACCGGTCCCGCGGCGACGAGCCGCATGTTGAGTAGGACGACGTGGTCGAAGTACTCCGGAACGGTCTGAAGATCGTGGTGCACCGCGATGACCGTGCGTCCTGCGCTCCGCAGTTCGCGGAGCACGCCCACGATAGCTTTCTCCGTCGCGGCATCCACGCCCGCGAACGGTTCATCCATGAAGTAGATGTCGGCATCCTGTGCGAGCGCGCGGGCGAGGAATACCCGCTGCTGCTGCCCGCCCGAAAGCTGACTGATCTGGCGCGACGCGAATTCTTCCATACCGACTTTGCGGAGCGAATCCATCGCAGCGGCACGGTCGGCGCTGCCGGGGCGGCGAATCCACCCGAGACGTCCGTAGCGGCCCATCAGAACAACATCGAGCGCATCAACGGGAAAATCCCAGTCCACGGTTTCCCGCTGCGGGACGTAACCGATGAGCGATCGGGCCTGCTTCAGCGACTTGCCGAAGATCTGCACCCCGCCGCTCGCGAGCGGAACGAGCCCGAGTATCGCCTTGAGCAGCGTCGATTTTCCCGCGCCGTTCGGGCCGACGATGGCGATGAGTTTTTGCGAAGGGAACGAAACATCGACATCCCAGAGCACCGGCTTTCGGTGATAAGCCACGGTTACGTCGTGCACTTCAACGCTGATGTGCGCGGGATCGGGGACGGGTAGCGCCGACTGCGGCGGGGCCTGCGTATTGATCACGATCAAGGGCCCTCCGTAGGCGATTTGGCGGCACGCTTCTTGAGGTACTCGCCGAGTGCGCCGGGTTTGCTTTCGGGAACTGTGCCCCCGAGGGCCCGCGTGATTGTGTCGACGTTGTGCAGCACCATGCCGACGTACGTTCCCTCGAGCGTTCCGGCCTTACCCATCG
This sequence comes from Phycisphaerales bacterium, assembly GCA_016793015.1. Taxonomy (GTDB): domain Bacteria; phylum Planctomycetota; class Phycisphaerae; order Phycisphaerales; family UBA1924; genus JAFEBO01. The sequence goes on along the minus strand of JAEUJD010000116.1, from coordinate 32,020 downwards.
CGTCGCTGAACAGTTCGCCCCCGATGGCGATGGTGTGGCCCCGTCCCCCGCAACCTTCGACGAGCGCATCGATCGTCTTGCGCGGGACGCTGCTCTCGATGAAGACGGCGGGCACCCTTCGACTCACGAGCACATCCACCAACGAGTTGATGTCTTTCAGGCTCGCCTCGCTGTCGGTGCTGATGCCCTGGATGGCCTTCACTTCCAGGCCGTATGCCCGGCCGAAATAGCCAAAGGCATCGTGCGCCGTGACCATGATGCGATGGTCCTTGGGGATCGTCGCGATCGTGGCCTTCGCGTAATCGTCGAGAGCCGCCAGCACCTCTGCGTACTGCTTCGACGCGGCGTCGTACGCCTTCGCATTCGCCGGGTCTTTGGTGCCGAACACATCACGGATTCGATCGGCGGCCTGGGACCACAGGCCGACATCGAACCAGACATGCGGGTCGTACTGGCCCTGGAACTCCGGGGGCTCGCGCAGCAGCTTCTCATCGATCGAGTCGGTCACCTGCGCAACCGTGCGCCGGCCGGCCATCTTCACGATCACGTCGGCCATCCGGCCTTCGAGGTGCAGCCCGTTGTAAAGGACGATGTCGGCGTCGGACATCGTGCGCACATCGCCGGGCGATGCCTTGTAGAGATGCGGGTCGACGCCTTCGCCCATGAGCGCCGTGACGCGGACGTGTTCGCCCCCGATTTCCTTCGCAACGTCGGCGATCATGCCGATGGTCGCGACGACTTTGACGGGGGCGGATCGTTTCGCCGACTCGGGCGGCGCCGCACTCGCGGCGATAGCTGCGAGGACGGCAAAGGTGGCCGCGAGCAGAGGCCCTGCCAGAATCTCCCGCGATGGATTGCATCCCGCCCTCATCACAACCTCTTTCTATCGGCAAACTTCCAAGTTTGATGGCTCAAACTATATGATTTGCCGACTACAAGTCAAGGTTGTTTCCGTCCGGCGGGTATGATGTCCCTTCACGCAGCGACCCCGGAGAGCCCTGTTTTGGCGACGGAAGCCGTCGAGAACTACCTGAAGGCGATCTACGCCCTGTGCCGCGAATCGGCGACGGGCGAGGCCGCGATGTCGCGCATCGCGACGCTGGTGGGCGTGACCACCGGCACCGCCACGACAATGGTCAAGAAGCTCACGGCCGGAAAGTTCGTCCGCTATGAGCGTTTCGGCGGTGTGAAGCTCACGGTCAAGGGCGACAAGGCGGCGATCGACATCCTCCGGCGCCATCGGCTCATCGAGACCTTCCTGGTTGAAACCCTGAATCTCGACTGGAGCGTTGTGCACGCGGAGGCCGAGCGACTCGAGCACGCCATCTCGCCGGTCGTGCTCGAGGCCCTCGACAAGCACCTGGGCCACCCGAGCGTGGACCCGCACGGCGATCCGATTCCCGACAGCCAAGGGGGCGTGCGCGAAGCTCGCGGGAAGTCGCTGACCGATTTCCCGCCCGGCACGAGGGTCCGAGTTTCACGGATCGTGGACCAAGACCAGCAGTTCCTCGCGTTTGTTGCAAAGCACGGCCTCAAGCCCGGTTCCATTGCCCGAATCGTGGCGGCAGACCCTCCCGCTCAATCGATCCTGATCGAAGCGAGGGATTACCCCAGAATATCGCTGGCATTTGCCGCGGCCGGGAAAATTCTCGCCGAACCGATCTCGACGTTTTCTGCCTAAAAACACGGCAGTCTCGAACCGAACACCCGCCGATCGGCCGGACGGACGGGGCGATTCCCGGGCAGGAAACGCCTATCCTTCTCCCCCTATGGGCAAGACGCGCGAGATCAAGAAGCGGATCAAGGCAGTCGGCAATATTCGTCGCATCACCAAGACGATGCAGATGATCGCCACGGCCAAGTTTTCGGCGGCGCAGCAGCGCTCGGTTTCGAGCCGCCCCTACACCGATGCCCTTTTCGAGCTTGTGGTCAGCCTCGCCAAAAGCCTGACCGATGTGAAGCACCCGCTCCTCACCGGCGGCACGCCCAAGCCCGACGCCAAGCCCCTCCTGCTGGTGCTGACTTCCGACCGCGGCCTCTGCGGCCCTTACAACGGCAGCATCCTCCGCACGGGCATGCACTTTGTCCGCGAGAATCCCGCCAACCGCGCCGGTTTCATCGAACTGGTCGGCAAGAAGGGCGCCGGCTTCCTGAAGTACAACAAGATCCCGGTCTCGCAGCATCACACGCAATTCGGCGACAAGCCCACCTACGAGCATGTCGAAGAACTGGCGCAGAGCTACATCGACCGATTCACCAGCGGCGAGGTTTCCAGCGTTCACGTGATCTACATGAAGTTCATTTCGGCCGGCAAGCAGGTCCCAACGGTGATGCAACTGCTCCCGTTCAAGGCCGACGCGGCCGAAAAGAAGGCCGACAAGCCCGAAGCCAAGTCCGGTGCGACGGTGCAGTACGAGTTCAGCCCCTCGGCCGAAGAGCTGCTGGGCGAACTGCTCCCTTCCGCCGTGAAGGCCGTGCTCTTCCAGGCGTTCAACGACGCGGTCGTGAGCGAGCAGGTCGCCCGCATGGTGGCGATGAAGGCCGCGACGGACAACGCGGGCAAAATGGGTAAGCGTCTCACCCGCGTGTTCAATCGTGCCCGTCAGGCTCAGATCACGACGGAACTGACCGAAATCGTCGCGGGCGCCGCGGCACTCGGCTGATTCGTCCGTACTTTCGAGCCATCGCGGAGCCAACGACCGATGAGCGGCGCGCGTTCGATCCTGTATCTCGCGCCGACGTTCCTGGCGAACCGCACCCGCAAACAGATCCGGGGCGTGCAGGTCATGGATTTTCAGATCCTGACCGACCTGGTTTCGCTCGGACATCGCGTGTGCGTGCCGATCGAAAAGACGTGGAAGGCGCGGTTTGACGAACAGATGGGGCCGCTCGCCCGGGCCGCGAATCTGGAGGTTGTGGTCGTGCCCGCCCTGCGCAAGCCGCTGTTCGCGACGATCGCGTGCGCTTTCGCCCTTCGGAATCACCGATTCGATGTTGCGATTCTCGGCAACGTCGCGCGGGGCATCGTGCCCGGCGTGAACATGATGTTGCGGAGAGGCGTTTTTACGCGGATGGTGATTCAGGCCAATGCGGCGCCGAAGCCGGCTTTCCTCAAGTCGCTCGCGCGCTGGCCCGCGCGTGTGGTCGCCGTGAGTCGCCATGTGGCCGAGGCGTTTCCGGCCCGCGCGGGCGGCGAACCGGTGGATGTCTACTACGGCGTCTGCAATCCGGACGCGTTCTTTCCGCCACCGGATTCGCGCCCCGAACGGCCCGTGCGATTTTGCATGCTGGGCAAACTCGACACGGCGCTCAAGGGCGTCGACGGCGTGGTCAAGGCGTTTGCGTCGCTGCCTCCGGAGTTGCGTGAACGGTGCGAGCTGCACCTCGCGAGCTTTCCGACGATGCCCTCCGAACAGACTCGCACCTCCTGGGGAACCGGCGTCATCCCGCATCCGTGGATGCCGGCCACGGAAGTGCCTGCGTTCCTTCGAGAAATGGACGTCTTGATCATCGCGTCGGCATCCGAGACGTATTCGCAGGCATGCGTGCAGGCGATGCTGACCGGGATAGCGGTGATCGGCCGCGATATTCCGGCGATTCGGGAGAAGCTCGACACCGGTGCCGGACTGTGTTTCACGGATGATGCGGGCCTGGCGTCGTGTATGGAGCGGCTCGCGTCCGATCACGGACTTCGCCGGCAAATGGGGCGTGAAGGTCGCAGCCACGCGCTCGCGCACTGCGTGTGGCGAACGACCGAGTTCCTGGATCGTTTTGTTTTCAACCCCGACCCCCAGGAGCAGGATCAATCCGGCATCACGGCAGGATGATGCCACGCTCGTCGATTCGAAGTTGGCCCTTCGCGTGCAACTGGCGCACACCCTCGTATGCCGCGGCACAGACGGCCGTCGCGAGGTTCAGCCCGCGTTCGCCCTCAACCATCGGGAACCGCAGGCACGAGGCGGGGTCGGCCGCGTTCAGGATCGATTCGGGCAATCCCGCGGTTTCCTTGCCGAAGACCAGCCAATCCCCCCGGAGGAACTCGGCATCAAACACGCTGCGCTTCGCGTGCGCCGAGAAATACCAGAGCCGGGCGGGCGACTCGACCGAGTTGAACTCGGACCATGATGCATGATGCTTGACCCCGAGACGGGGCCAGTAATCAAGCCCCGCGCGCCGGCATGCCTTTTCGCTGGTATCAAACCCGAGCGGCTCAATGAGGTGCAGCGAACAACCGAGCACCAGCGCTGTGCGCCCGATATTGCCGGTGTTGTTGGGGATCTCGGGCTCGTGCAGCACGAGATTCAGCAGCGCGCCCGTACTCACTTCTTGGGGGCTTCGGCGGGCTTTGTCGCGGGAGCGGTCGATTCTCCCGAGGCAGCGCTCTTGGTGGTTCGGAGGTATTCCGCTTCGGCTTTGCGGCGTGCCTGCACACCCGGATCGGCATCGAGCACACGGTCGAGTGCGCCCTTGGCCTCGGGCGAGCCGACAAAGCCCCACCAACGCGACATGCCGTCGGACGAGATGATCGCGACGTACGGCAGCGGAATCTCGGTCTCAGAAGTGACCGACTTGAGCACCGAGCCGGTGAGGTCCACGACCATCGCATGGTCGTACTTCCGGGCGGTCTGGAACTCCTGGATTCGCTTGAGCGCGGTCTCGGGCGTGAGCGCCTTCTTGGCCCGCTCTTCGTCGGTGAGCTTGTCCTCGCGCTGGCCAAACGACGCAAAGTCGCTCAGCACGCCCACGACCACCAAATCACGCTGGTACTGACGCTGCATCAGGTCGGCCAATCGCTGCATCTGGTCGTACGAGGCCGGAACTCCGGGATTCCAGAAGTAGAGCAGCACGGCGCGCCCGGTCAAAGGGGGCTGCGCCGGCGACCAGCCGGCGTTGGGAAGCGTGATCTTGTTCGGCTGGGCCGTGGTCTGGCCGCGATCGTCCGAAGGCAGCTTGGGCCACTTTGCGTCGGTGTACTCTTCCGCGGCGGGCGGGGTGAACGCGATTTCTGGCAGCGTGCGGAGCACATCGTTCTGGCTGTTGACCGAAGAGGTCTTGCTGTCCTGCACGGCCTTGGCACGCTTGGCATCGGCTTCGATCTTGTTCAGGTTGGCCGCGTCGTCGCGCTTTTCCGCGACCAGGAACTTGATCGCTTCTTCGACCGACTCGTTCGCAACATCGGCGAAGCGCAACTGCCCGGCGCGGTCGACGAGATAGAAATTCGGATCCTGTGAGCTCAGCAGCGCCTTGCGGAACTCGCCCTTGTCGTCGTGGGCGAGCAACATCGTGCCGCCCGTCGGCGCCTCGGGCTTGGCAGCGTCCTTCCAGCCCTCGGGGTTGTGCGCTGCGATAACGACCAAACCATCTTTGCCGTACGTCTCGGCGGCGCGACGCGCGATCGCCAGCGCGCGGGCCGCCGGGCGATACCAGTCGGAGTAGGTGACGAAGAGCACGACCTTGCCATCGAGCGATGCTGCGGATGGTGCCGCGCCGTTCTTCCAGTCTGAGAGCTTCGAAAGAAGAGTCCAGTCAAAGGGAGCCCGTTCCATGGCGGTCAGCTTGGCGCGGCTCTCGCCGGCGCCCTTGCGATTCGGATCAAAGCCCGACGCCAGCACGTTCGCGGCCATGCCGGCAAGAACAGACACAACAAGGACCGACTTCAATGACGCGGAAAATCGTTGCCGCATTGCTGGCTCCTGCACACAAGTGAACGGGTGTGGAAGACCCCCGTTCCGCCAATCATACGGACAGGATGCGAACGAGTTCGCGGGCTTCCTGCCCCGATTCGGAACCATTGGACGGCTCAGTTGAGGGCGAGTTTCCGCCTAATCCGCGCCGCCGGTGAGATGGCTGGGCAGGTCCTTGTCGTCAACCCGCCGGATGTTGGCCCCGAGTGAGGTCAACCGGTCTTCCATCCTCTCGTAGCCGCGATCCAGGTGGTAGACGCGATTCAGCGTGGTGGTGCCTTCCGCGGCCATTCCGGCCAAGACCAGCCCGGCGCTCGCTCGCAAATCGCTCGCCATGACCGGTGCCCCGACAAGCTTGCGAACCCCGCTGACGATCACCGTGGGCCCCTGTCGCATCAGCCGGGCACCCATGCGGGAAAGCTCGGCAACGTGCATGAACCGTTCCGGGAAAATCCGCTCGGTGATCACGCTGTTTCCGTCCGCCAGTGTGAGGGTGGCCATCATCTGGGCCTGCAGGTCCGTCGGGAAGCCGGGGTGAGGCTGGGTCGTGAACTCGACCGGCTTGAGCGTGCGGGCGCTGGTGACCCGAACGGTGGCGCGGAGCAGATCGCTGCCGGTCACCGCGAGCTGGATACCCATCGCGTTCAGCTTGTCCTTGACGACGAGCATGGCGTCGATCGGGCAGTTTTCGAGCGTGATGTCGCCGTTGGTGATTGCCGCGGCAAGCATGAACGTGCCCGCCTCAATGCGATCGGCCATCACGGTGTAATCAACGCCGGAGAGTTTCTCAACGCCCTCGACGATGAGTCGCGGAGAGCCGTGCCCGGTGATCCGCGCACCCATCTTGATGAGCAGGTTGGCCAGATCGACGATTTCCGGCTCGCATGCGGCCGATTCGATGACCGTGGTTCCCTTTGCAAGCGTCGCGGCACAGAGCACGTTTGCCGTGCCCAGCACCGTTGAACCGAACTGCCCGCCCAGGAAGATCGTCGCCCCCTGCAGGCCTTTTCGGGGGGCCTTGGCGATGATGTCGCCACCATCAAGCGTGATTTCGGCACCGAGCGCCGCCAGCCCGCGCAGGTGAAGGTCCACCGGGCGATCGCCGATTGCGCAGCCGCCGGGCATGGAAACCTTGGCGTACCCGCGCTTGGCAACCATGGGCCCGAGCGTGCTTATGCTGGCGCGCATCGTCCGGACGATCTCGTACCGGGCATGGCTCTTGGTCGGGTCCTGCGTGTGCAGACGCATCATGCCCTGCTGTTCGCCGGTCTGAACGCAACCCAACTCGGCCAGCAGGTTGCGCAGGCTGCGGATGTCGGCCAGGTTGGGAACATCGCGGAGCGTCACCGGCTCGTCGGTCAGCAGCGGAACGCACATCAGCGGCAGCGCCGCGTTCTTGCTCCCGTTGATCCGGAGCTTGCCCTCCAGGCGCCGACCACCCTCGATCACGAACGTATCCATTCCCAAGCCTCCGTGCGGCGACCGATCCGGCGCGCGAATCGTATATCGGTCCCCCGGCTTTCCCCGCACCAAAGGCGGAGGCAGTTCGCACCGCCGACGATCGAACACTACAGAATCAGCATCGCATCGCCGTAGGAGTAGAAGCGGTAGTTCCTGCGAATCGCCTCGGAGTACAGGGTCCTCAGCCCCTCAAGGCCGATCCGGAGCCGGCCGGCATCCGCCTCAACAAAAGCCCCCACCATCGCCAGCAGCGTGCTGCGAGGCAGGTGGAAATTCGTCATCAGACCCGAAACCCAGCGCCACCGATACCCCGGGGTGATGAGCAACGAGGTGTCCAGGTACCCCGGCAACCGCTCAATCGCCTCGCCCCGATCGGCACCCGCCTCAACAAGGCCCTCCCAAGCCTGACCGAAACTCTCGAGCGTCCGCGCGCTGGTGGTGCCGACAGCGATCACCCGGCGATGCTCTTGTTTGGCCCGCAGCACGCGCCGAACCGCATCCTTCGACATCGCGCATCGTTCCGAGTGCATGGGATGCTGTTCGACAACATCGACCTCAACTGGCCGAAACGTGCCGGTACCAACGTGCAGGGTGACATCCACCCGCTCCACCCCCAGTTGTTCTAGTGCCGCGAGCAACTCGGGGGTGAAATGCAGCCCGGCGGTCGGTGCCGCCACCGAGCCTGCGCTGTCGGCGTACACCGTCTGATACCGGTCGCGGTCGGTTGCCTCATCGGGTTGCCGGTGCGCGTTTTCCCGCGCTTTGATGATGTATGGAGGCAAGGGTGTGTGGCCTGCCCGTTCGAGCGCATCGCCTCCGGCTGGGTTCTCGACCGAGACGATCCAGGCGCCGGCCTCACCTTCGACTTTGGCGATCGCGGCAAGCACCACGCCGCAGATTCCCCCGCTTCGATCCACGAGCGCGAATCGCATTCCCGGACGGACCTTCTTTGCTCGCAGCAGCACCGTCCAGCGCTCGCCGGACGCATCCGGAGATCGGGAGAGAAAGAGCCCTTCGATGGCACCTCCTGTGTCCTCTCGCTTGCCCAGCAAGCGGGCCGGCACGACCTTGGTCGTGTTGAAGGCCAGCACGTCGCCCGACCGCAGGAACCGGGGTAGATCGCGCACCAGGGCATGCTCTGCCACCTGCCCGCTTCCGCGGGACACCACCATGAGCTGCGCGGCATCGCGGGGCGATGCCGGTTCAATGGCAATCCGGTCTTCCGGCAGTTCGTATTCGAGTTCGCTCGTCCGTAGCACGGAGCGATCTTTGGAGGTGTTGCGTGTGGTCAACGTCCCACCTGCTGCGTTTCCAATCCGCCACAGGCGTCACAGACGGAACCGGCCACTCCGAAGGATTCGACCGCCTCGCGGGCGTGGCGGCCCAGGAGCCGCCCTTTATCGGAGCAGCCCCGGCCGCACGGTTTCTGGCATAGCCGTTGAAAGAAGGCTTCGCGTGCTCCCGCCGGTGAACAGAGTTGAACAGGGATCGACGCTCGTTCCGGCCGTCATTCGAAATGACGGCACAACGACGCCGGTTGTGGCTCGGGGTACGCAGGCGCCGATTGATGTCGTCCTGCTCTCGCAGAACGAGTACCTCCGTGCGCTGCTGACCAACCCGCCGCGCACGCCATTCGATCTGTACCTGACGAAGCAGAATCGGGAGAGCAGCCAGGCCGCGGCACGGCTCGCATCGCAGGTCGCGTCGATGCCCGAGGTGCCCGATGTCGTGCAATCCGAACGCAAACTGCGAACCGAGGGCGTCCGGCTCTTCAAGGCCGCTCAGCTCTACACGTCATTTCAGCAGACGAGCAAGATCCTCGACAACATCAACAAGTCGGCGGATCAGATCATCGCGGGGATGGTTATTGATTTGCTGGGCTGACAAGCCACGGCCAAGCTCTCCTATTTGTCGCGCCCGCGAGATCCGAACGCAGTGAGCCATACTGCTTCTGAATACCAATCGGGGGCGCGGTCGACTCCTCCTAGAGCCTGCGAAAATGCAAGTGAACCAACACTCCCATCGAAATACCAAGCTGAAAAAGGCCGATCTGAAGTAAACATTGAGAGGCTATCTGTCGACCAAGACCCCGTTGCTGAATATGCGCCGCGCCACCCGTGCCAAACAAATAATTCAAAAAGTCCGATTTTCGACGAAGGAAAGCGAACAGAATCTATGGTTTGCGCGCGCCCGATGAACCGATTTTTCCAGGTAGAAGGTGATTGATCTGGATCAAGAAATGCAGGATCAGCATACATGGAACCGCCGCCGTAGTAGTCAAATTGCGCCTTGGCACCGAGAACCCGAAATTCCCGATTTGCCGGGCATCTATACAACGGTTGATCCGAGCCACAATCTGAATACGAAAGCCATCTTTCGGTGTTAAACAAACGCGCACCTTGCATGGCATAGGCCTTCCAGCGTTCCGGGTGTGTAGCTGTTGACGCGCCATCAGTCACCCATGTCGGATAATAATTTTTGAAGTCGACGGAATACATCACAACCAAGCTGCCAAGTTGCGCCACATTAAGTCGGCACTTTAGCTCTAATGCCCGTTGACGAGAAGCAGCCAACAGCGGCAAAGATAGCGCGAGCAACAGGCAGACTACTCCAATCACTGCGAACAGTTCAACGAGCGTAAAGGCCTTTCGAAAATTTAATGGCTTGGGCATCTCATGTACTCTTGACAGACTACTTTCATTTCCGTAGCCTGATAAAGCGTACTAGGAAACCGACAGTTTTTCAACAAAGGGGTTGAGGATGTCTCGAATACGCGAAATCACTCCAATTTTAGGCGGTTTGATCTGCGTTGGAATCGCATTGGGCCAGCCGGTTTACAGTGACCCCCCGTGCAATGGACAACCGACCAACCCAGATTGTCGGGACAAAATCGTGAATTTGGACACCAAAATTCCGGCAGAACCCAATTCTTCTTCTACGCCGTGTACGTGCCGTGAATGGACGACGCCTAACGGAGATACATGCGGAGCGGTGGACCCTGGGGTCAATGGACTTAAGTCTTGCGGCAATCCGACTCCAAGCAGTGAAAGGGTTTCGTTCAAGAAATACGACTGCGTATCAGACGGAATGGGCGGCACCAGATGCAGTTCAAGCGTCATTAGCACAGGCACGGTAGAACCCGCGTACAATGTTCCACGTCTCAAGAACCCTATCAGCTGCCCGGGAAACAATCCCGTCTGCTGCACGTGCGAAGTCTGATGCGCGGATCGACGCTCACAACTGCGTTACTCATTGCTTGCAGCTTTACGGCAGTTGAGGCTGTTGCTGCTGGAGAAAAAGCGAACTGGTGGATTGAATGGATTGCCGAGAACAAGAAATTTGATTGTGTTCGACTTGTTCAAACGACCGTCGGGCGACCCGTCATCGAAGGCAAAAACGACACCACTCAAGTCCGCTTTGACGACACCATTTTGATGCGATGGCCAGATGGCCTTCGTTTCGTTCAAGAACAATATCGATCTCCAACGCCCATAGAAAATTCGCTTTCTTCCGGAACAACGAAACCTCTCGCCGATTGGAAGCGCGAGATGGTGTTTCTGCGAGTGTTTCGGCCAGATGCTACTCTGTTTTCCGGAACACCAGATGATTTAATTCAGACTCCGGAGCCGATGCTCTTTGCAGAAGGCGCTTGGCCTCATTCCGAATTTCAGCCTTGGCTTGTTGCTCGACTTATCGATTCGACCCCTAACCAAGATCGCATCGTCGAAACGGGAAAGGGCACAGTCTCGATCACGATAAAGGGCACAGGCCAGCGGTTTCAGCTCACGAACGAAGGGCCGCTAGGACCAAGGTTGATTCGGCTTGAGAAAGGCGTTCACCACGGAGTTGCGGAAGAAGTCTTTGAGTTTGATGATTTCCGAGCCGTACCCGGAATCGCGGTAGTCGTTCCGTTTAAGCGAACCAACTGGTGGCGACGGGAGACATTTGATATTCATTCGAAGCACTCGACAATCGACGACAAGATCACCCGCGGCAGCGAAACCCTGGTCAAGAGCATCGATTTTCCGACACGACTTGACAACTCGATGTTCGTCGTGCCGGCGGAATTCAAAAAATCGACAAGCTCTGAAATCGCGATACCCAAAGATCCTCCGATGGCGAAAAGCTCGTCCGCCGCTCACGATAGCAAGCCTCCGACGGCCGGAAAAATGACACCGTCTTCCGAAAGTTCGAGCCCCTCCTCGACCACCAGTCACCTGCCATGGTATTTAGGCGCCTTCGGAGTAGCTTCAATATTTGGAGCAGTGGTTCTGCGGCATCGCAGATCCGGTTTCTAGTTTCCTGCTCTTGCCCTCACAGTTTCTATCGCCTCAGTACGCCTTCATCGTCCCCGCGCCCGGGTAGAACAACTTCATCATGCTCGGCCAATCCCAGCCCTTTTCAGCCATTCCCTTGGCGCAGTACTGGCACATGCCCACGCCGTGTCCGAAGCCCTTGCCCCCGATGATCACTTCGCCCGAGGCGAACGACATTTCGAGGTTGCCGCTGTAGACGCGGGTTTCTTTCGTGATTTCGGTCACTCCCGGCACGGCAAAGTTGCAGGCATTGCGAAGCTCTTCCGCGCTGATCTTGAAGACCTGATCGCGTTCGTCGGTGAGTTGATAGCGGATCGGCCGACCGGTGACGTTGCGATCGAGCGCCTTGCATTCGGTCAATCGGTTCATGCCCTTGACGGGATGCCCAGAGTTGGTTCCCCACGCGCGGATCCGCTTGGAGAGTTCCGCATCGTTTCGCCTCACGGTCCAGCGATACCGCCCCGCGCTCTGGCAGAAATGCGCCCGCTTCTGCGCCTGAAGGGGCTTGGCGAGGTTGAATGCATTGGGGCCTGCGGTCGGGAAGACGTCTTTGGCCGAGGCCTGTTCGCCGCCGCAGGTGGAGGAGTAATACGTCCGGAGCAGCACCCGGGCCGCCGGTCCGCTCGCACCTTCCGTCATGACAACGCCCCGCGTCGCCCGGGTTGCCTCGATCGCGACGGGCAGGCTGGAAAGCCCGCCGAACACCTGGTCGCTGGTGTTGCTCTCGACATCAAAGTACTCGTTGGTTCGACGCGAGCGGTCGCGCTCGTGCAGGGCGTAGCTGCGTGCCGCGACGGCCTGACACTCGAACGTCTGCCGGGGCCAGCTCGAGATCAGTTCATGGCTGATCACGCCCGGCACATACGTCTCGATCGGCATCACGCCGATGACGTCGAGCACGCCCCCATCGCCGGATTTCGAGTGAATAAGCGCGAAGCCGGGATGCGTGTCCCCATCCACCACCAGCGCGTCGCCGGGCTTATACCCGTCGCTCGATCGCCTTTCCGCCTCGGTCATTTCGCGTGGCAGCACTTCCACATCGGTTCCGGGGGCGAATTCCCGCTGATGACCGGTCCCGTCGGTCATCACCATCCCGTTTACGGTGCCACGGAAGCTCAGCGGGCCCGTCACCGCCTCGGCCCGGACCACGGTCGTCGGACGGATGACCATGTGGCTGGGGCCCTCGATCCGGGTCTGGAGGACATTCTTCTTGATCCGCACCCGAATATCCGGCTCCTCGCGGAAAGCGACAGGGCGGCCGGTGGGCTTGCTGTCGAACGTCGAGCAGCCACCCAGCCCGGTCGACGCCAGCACGATCGAGGCGATCAGGCCGAGGCGGGAAACGCACGCGATCCAGTGGCGAGACATGCTTTGACGACTCCGGATTGAAAGAGGCAGATTCCGCGCGAACAGGTCGTCCTTTCGGCCGCGAGCGTGCGGCCACTGGTTACGATCTTCGCGCATGTACAGAATCGTTCCGATGGCTCGAAAAACTCGCAAAGTCGTGGCCCCTTTCGGCGCCGCGCTTCTCCTGCTCGCGCTCGTCGCCTGCGGACCCGGAAGGTTCATTCCGGAAAAGACGCCAAACGCCTGGACCGGACCGGAAGTCTGGGTCGAATCCAGCCCGCTCTGGACCGTCGTCGCGCAGCCTCCGATCGGAGGGTGGACCGTCACGCTCGATCAGATCATGGAGCAGCGCGGCCGCACCGAGGTCTTCATTTCGCTTTCGCCTCCCAACCCCAGTTTCGTCGTCACGCCCAGCCCGGTCGAGCAACGCGTCACCACGCCCATTCGCAACACCGTTCCGGTCTGGGTCTGGGCTCGCCAACTCACGTGGCAAGGACAACCACCCTGGAGACCCGCCACAGGCCCCTTCTCGCTGGCGGCAAAGAGTGAAAACGCCAAGCCGGCCCCGAACTTTGAGCAGGTACCCGCCGACCCTGGCAGCGCTGATCCCAATTGACACCCCAGAAGGGCCACCCTGGATCGGAACGAGCAATGGCGAACATACTTGTAGTTGGTCCACATCCGGATGACCAGGAACTGGGCATGGGCGGCACCATCGCCCGTCTGGCCGATCAGGGACACAGCATCCTCATCCTCGATATGACCGACGGCAGCCCGACCCCGATCGGCGACCGCGACACCCGTCTGGGCGAGGCAAGGGCAGCACTCGCGGCCCTTCAACCCGACGCACCAAAGCCGCAGATCACACGCACCTTGCTCGACCTCCCGAACCGGCGCGTCCAACACTCGATTGAAAATCGCCACCTTGTCGCGGGTCAGATTCGCGCCCATCAGGCGACGATCGTGTTTTGCCCTCACCCGCTCGATGCCCACCCGGACCACATCGCAACGACGCGGATCGTGGAGGATGCGCGTTTCGATGCCAAACTGACGTGCCAGCCGATGCCCGGCGACCTCGGCAAGCCCCCGCTCTATCCAAAGTGGCTGATTTACTACTACTGCACGCACCTGCGCCGCGTGCCCGACCCGACTTTCATCATGGACATCTCGGGCTACGAGGCCAAGCGCCGCGCCGCGATCGGCGCCTATCGCACGCAATTTGAGATGAATCCGGCCGCAAAGGGGCTGCTCGAACGCCTCGACGCGGGCGTGACGTTTATGGGCTCGCGCATCGGAACGGCCGCGGCGGAACCCTTCTTCACGCTCGAACCACTCGGGCTTCGAGGCCTCGGCGATCTGGCTCTTTGATCTCATTTTGCTGGAAAGCCGGTTGCGACCCAAGCTTCCGTGTGCTTTGATCAGTCTGTGAACCTCACGGCCGAGCTATTGGCCCCCGATATTGCCGCGCTGATCAAGGAGGGAGCGTTCTCCGAGGTCCGCAGCGCGCTGCACGGGCTGCCCCCGGTCGACGTTGCCGACATCCTCTCAAGCCTCGATCCGGCCGAAGCCGCCCTGGGCTTTCGCTTCATGCCCCGCGATGCCGCCGCCGAGGCGTTTGCCTACCTCTCGCCGGAGTTTCAGGAACGCCTGATCAACGAACTCGGCGCCGAGGGCTCGGTCCGCGTCATCGAAGGAATGAGCTCGGACGACCAGGCACGCCTGCTCGACGAACTGCCCGAGTCCGTCGCCGAGCGCGTGGTCGCCAGTCTCTCACCCCAAACCCGCGCAACCACCCAGGCCATTCTCGGTTACCCGCCCCGCACCGTCGGTCGTCTGATGACGCCCGACTATCTGAAGATCAAGCCGGATTGGACCGTCGCGCAGGCGCTCGATCACGTCCGCAAGCACGGTCGCGATGCCGAAACCATCAACGTCGTCTACGTCGTGGATGAATCGGGCAAGCTGATCGATGATCTCCGACTCCGCCAGATCTTCCTCGCCGACCCCGCGGCCAAGATCGAAGACCTGATGAACCGCAACTTCGTCACCCTGCGGGCCGACCAGCCCCAGGAAGAAGCGGTTCAACTGATGGCCCGCTACGACCGCACGGCGCTGCCGGTGGTCGACAGCCGGGGCAACCTCATCGGCATCGTCACCGCCGACGACGTGGCCGACGTCGCGCAGCAGGAATTCACCGAGGACATCCAGAAGGTCGGCGGCATGGCCGCCCTCGATGAAAACTTCGCACAGGCGAGCGTGCGTTCGCTCGTCCAGAAGCGCGCTCCGTGGCTGGCGTTGCTGTTCCTGAGCGAACTCCTGACGAGCAACACCCTGCGGTTCTTCGACGACGAGATCCAGAAGGTTGTGGTGCTCTCCATCTTTGTGCCCGCAATCATCTCTTCCGGCGGCAACTCCGGCTCGCAGAGTTCCACCCTTGTGATCCGCGCACTTGGCACCGGCGAGGTGCTCGTCAAAGACTGGTGGAGAATTCTCCGGCGCGAGCTCATGGTCGCAACGGTGCTCGGCCTGATCATCGGATCAATCGGCTTCGTCCGCGTCGGCATCTGGGGACTCATGGGCTGGTGGGTCGATACCCGCAAGGATGCAGCAGGAGTCGAATACATCGACTCGTCGGTACAGGAGCACTACGTCCGGCTTGCCGCGGCGATTTCCACCAGCCTTTTCGGCGTCGTCCTCTGGGGATCGGTGATGGGCGCCTTGCTGCCGTTTGGGCTCAAGAAGCTCAAGCTCGATCCGGCAGGCTCCAGCACGCCGTTCGTTGCCACGCTCGTCGATGTCACCGGCATCATCATCTACTTCACTGCCGCGATCCTGATTCTCCGCGGCACGTTGCTCTAACCAAAGAGAGGTCCATCCGCTACTTGCGGGAAGCATTCCGTTGCTTCGGTCAGTCGCGCACCGCAGCTTCTTCGAACGGCGTGCAAGCCGGAAGTGACATGCCGTGCGAACCCGAAGCGCGGGAGGCTGTTCCTGGCTCGATCGATGCATGCCGTAGAACTCCCGCGGCCGCTTCGCCCCGCGAATCCCGGATGAGCCAAGAAAAAGCCCGGGGCGAACCCGGGCTTGCAAGCACACTGATTGGCAGCAGCGATTTACGCTGCGGCAGGCTGCGAACCAGCCAAACCGCGCACCGATGCCGCACGACGCTTGAGCGCCGGCTGCGCTGTCTCGGTCGAGGCGAAACTCTCGCCGAAGCGGAACAACCGGAAGCTGTTTGCAAGGACGAATATATCGCCGAGGAAGTGGTATAGACCCGCCAGAGGCAACCCGAGTTCGCCCGCGCGATTGAAGTTGCCGGTCGCCGCGAGAACGAGGCCCACGATTGCGATCAGCACCGAAACCGCGATGTTCTGCGCGATGATCGACCGCGTGCGGCGTGAAAGCTCGATCAGGAACGGGATGCGCGACAGATCGTCGTTCATCAGCGCGATACCCGCCGAGTTCGCGGCGATATCCGAGCCCGACAAACCCATCGCGATGCCGACATCGGCCTCGGCAAGCGACGGACCGTCGTTGATGCCGTCGCCGACCATCAGCGTGCGGTAGCCAAGCTTTTTCAGCCCGCGGATCTGCTCGTGCTTTTCTTCGGGCAGGCACTCGGCCTCGATCATGTCGACCCCAACGGCCTGACCAACACGCGTCGCAACGCTGAGCCGATCGCCCGTGAACATCGCGACGTGCTTCACGCCGTTCTCGCGCAGGTTCTGGATCACCTGGCGGCAATTGCTCCGCACCGTATCTTCCAGCCCGACCGCGCCAAGGTACCGGCCATCGCGCATCACGTGCACGCCGGTCATGCCCTCGATCCGCTTCTCGACGTCTTCCATCTCGCGTGCGGCATTCGGATTGCCCTCGGCGATCCAGCTCCCTCGACCGACGCGGATCTCGCCGATCGACGTCCGGGCAATCACGCCTCGGCCATGGATTTCTTCGTAATTCTGGGTCCCATCCACTTCAACGCGTGCCGCACGGGCGGTCGTGAGAATCGACTGTGCCAGCGGGTGGTTGGAGTGCTGTTCACCGTTCGCCGCGGCACGCAGCAGGTCCGCGCCGTCCACGCCCGGAACCGGCGCCAACTTGGTCACCTGGAACTTGCCGGTCGTGATCGTGCCGGTCTTATCGAGAACAACCGCCGTGATGTCGGCCGATGCCTCCAGGTAACTCGGCTGCTTCACCATGATGCCCAATCGCGCCGCCGCGGCAAACGCCGCCAGCATCGCGCTCGGGCTTGCGAGCAGAATCGCCGAAGGGCACGCGACGACGAGGACGACGACCGCCGTCTTCATCGCGTTCTTCTGCATCTCCTGCACTTCCGACTGGCTCATGAAGAACCAGACGATGAACGCCACCGAAAGCACCACAGGAACAAAGAACCCGGCAACCTGCTCGATGAGCAACTGACGCGGGGTGCGGCTGCGTTCAGCCTGCCGGATCAACTGGGTCACCTTGCCGATCGTCGTATCCGCACCGATCTGCGTCACTTCGATATCAAGGCCGCCCGTGAGGTTGCTCGTACCGGCATAGACCAGATCGCCGGGCTGCACTTCCACCGGAGCCGCTTCACCCGTCAGCGATGCCTGATTGATCGTGGATCGGCCCGTGCGCACCTTGCCGTCGACCGGAAGGTTCTCGCCGGGGCGGACGCGAACGAGCGACCCGACCTTGACCTGACCGAGCGGGGCTTCGCGCTCCGCGCCGTTCTCGACGATGCGTGCAACATCGGGGGTCAACTGCACGAGTTCGGCAATCGCCCGCTGAGCGCCGGTTGCGCTCCGCCGCACAAACTGCCCGAAGATGACGAGGATGAACGCGAGCCAGCCCGCCATCTCGTACTCACCGATGGCGATCGCCGCGATGATCGCGATTGCCGCGAGCGACGAACTCGAGAGATGCACCGCCCAGACCTCTTTCCACGCTGCGTACAGCAGCGGGAGCGCCAGCAGCACCGCGCCGATCATCGCGGGGATCTGCACGATCGCCGGCGAGATGCCGAGCGGCAGGATGCGGGCCGCCGTCGTAACGAACACGAGCACGCCGCCAAGGAGCGAGAGGTTGATGTACCGCTCAATCTCGATCTCGTGGTGCGAGCAGCAGATCAGCTCTTCACTCTCGTGATCGTGCGGATGCGGGTGGCCATCAAGTGCGTGCGAGTGGGAGTGATCGTGGGTATGAGAAGCCATGGTTCTTTGGGGCCTCGCGAAGAGGGGTGCGATTCGGGGCAGGAAATTCAAATCAAACCGATCGACTCTGGACTGTGGAGCCTTGCTCGACCATCATGTGTCGCAATCCAACGCGAAAGGGCCGGACAGAATGCCCGACCCGCCGGACGGACGTTCCGGCACGCCAACAATACGACGTTCCGGCCCGAACGGTTCGGGCGCGAATCGAGACCAAAGACCGAACATCTGCAGATCGTTTCGATCCCGTGCAGAACTCCCCCCACAATCCCGCCCTCCCCACCGTGACCATCCTCGGCTTGGGCCAGATGGGCCTGGTTTGCTCGGCCGTCCTTTCCGCCGCCGCCGAACAGCCCCCGCCCGCGGCCGGCCTCATGCGTCGACCGGTCAACGTCCGGATGTGGGGCCGAAACCCATCGGAAAGTGCACAACTTGCGCAGACTCGACGCAGCCCCCGCCTGCACCACTTCAAACTTCCCGAGCAGGTGCAGGTCTGCTTGTCGCTGCCAGAGGCGCTCCGCGGAGCGGACATCGTTGTGGTCGCGATTCCCGTGCAATTCATGCGCGTCGCTCTCGAAAACGCCGCCCCGCTTCTTCCCGATGCCGCCGGCATCGTTTCGGTTTCAAAAGGAATCGAAGAAGGCACGATGCTTCGCCCCTCCGAGATCATCGCCGATGTCCTGCATCGCTCGGGGCGTGACAACCCCGATCGCCGTCCCCGACCGATCGGCTGCCTTTCCGGTCCGACCATCGCCGCGGAACTTGCGCTCTGCCTGCCCGCCGCCATGGTCGCCGCAAGCGACGACCCCGCATTCGCCTGCCAGATGCAATCACTCTTCACCGCGTCGTGGCTCCGGGTCTACACGAGCAGCGACATGCTGGGGATCGAACTCGCCGGCGCCGTGAAGAACGTCATCGCCATCGCCGCCGGCGTACTCGACGGGCTCAAAGCCGGCAACAACGCAAAGAGCGCTCTCCTCTCCCGAGGCATGGCCGAGATCACGCGCCTTGGCGCCGCGATGGGCGCATCCACCCAGACCTTTGCCGGAATCGCTGGCATGGGCGACCTCGCAACCAGTTGCTTCAGCCCCGAAGGCCGAAACCGATCCTGCGGCGAGGCCATCGGCCGCGGCGCGGATGTCGAGCAATATCTGGCTCAGTCGCCATTCGTCGTCGAAGGCGTCTACACCACCCGGGCGGTCCTGCAACTGGCCGAAAAGTACCGGGTCGAAGTCCCGATCACCCGCGCGGTCCACGCTGTGCTCTTTGAAAAGGTCGATCCACTGACCGCCATCGGGACACTGATGTCCCGCGCCGCACGACCAGAACGGGACGACGAGCCGCACCGCGACCTGTTTGTTTCGTGAATAGGGGTATTCACCCCCCCCATACATGTGATCCGGCAACAGATCTCGAATCAATTTCGGGCGCGACAGCCTTGACGCGCGCCCGCGTTCTCGGGAAACTACCCGAGTCCGGCTCGGACCGGGATCTCGAGCGCCGCGGTTTCCAATTTCGCCAGCAGCGCGCGGGAATGGGGCGGGGCAAGACGCGCCGCCGTTTCAAATGTGGCTCGGTCGATCGCATGCGATCGGCCCGCTTGGTTTCTCTTTTGGAGTTTCCAACATGAATCGCACGTTTGCTCTTGTGTCCGCCTCGATCGCTCTGGTTGCAGGCAGCGCTTCGTCGCTGGGTGTTCTGCAGGGGATCGTCAACCGCGAGATCAAGTGCCACGGCGACCTTCTTGCCACCATCAACTTCGATAAACCCACGCTGTACGCGAACGGCGCGACCGGCGGAATCACCGTCAACGGCAACGCCACCAAAACCGCGAACTTCGCCGGCGAGATGCGATGGCTCCAGATGATCAAGACCAATCAGCCCCTCAACACCAATACGCCCGCAGGCACTCCCTATTTCGATCCCGGCGAACTCGACCCCAAGGGCAACGACTATCCGTTCTACTGGAATGAAAACCTCAAGGGTCGCGACGGCAACAACTATCCCGGCCTGTGGGTTCAGAACCAGTTCTCCAACGGAGGCAACACGCTCGGATTCAGCGATCAGCCCAAGCGCACGTGGACCGGCGGCGCGATCGATTGGACCGCCGAACTCAGCCTTGTCTGCTGGAACAAACTCACCAACCAGATCGGCGTGCTCTGGACCGGCAGCTACGGCTTCACGATCACCGCAGGAGGACTGCTCACCATCGACGGCATCAACGAACTCGCCGTCGGAGGCACGTACCTCACCCAGGCCGCGATCGACCAGCGCTTCGGCGATATCTACACGATCAGCACCGACTGCGAAACGTGCAACGTCCCTGCTCCGGGCGCCGCGTGCACCTTGGCATTCGCGGGCATCGTCTGCATGGGGCGCCGCCGGCGTGCCGCCTGATCATCGGCCGATCTGAATCCAACTTCTCCCCGGCGCGCGGGCAAACGCCCGACCGCCGGCTTCCCCAGTGACTTCCGCAGGAGCAGCCATGACCACCCGCCCGGTCGTAATCCTTGTTTCGCTCATCACTTTCGCTGGCCTTGCCCGCGGCGCAGACGACACGAAGGAGATCAAGGACAAGCAGATCAAGTGCGACGGCAAGCTGCTCGCCACGATCAATCTCGCCTTCCCGATTCCGTACCGCGACGATGACGCCAAGGCGAAGGGTGTCTCCGTTAGCGGCAAAGCCGTCGCGACAAACATGCTCAAGGGCGAGCTGCAGTGGATTCAGCTCATCAAGACCAACAAGCCCCACAACACCAGCACCGCCGCGGGCACTCCGTACTTCGATCCCGGCGAGACCGATCCCAAGGGAGTCGACTATCCGTTCTATTGGAATTACGTCCTGAAGGCCCGTGACGGCAACGAATATCCAAATCTGTTCTACAAAAACAATCAGACCGACGGCGGTTTGGGCCTGACGTTCTCGGATAAACCCACACGCGAGTACCTCCGGGGTGCGGTCGACTGGAAGGCCGAGCTCTCCCTCGTCTGCTTCATCGCGCCCGGCAAGATCGGAGTGCTCTGGAGCGGCACCTACGGATTCAACATCGACAACGAAGGCAACAACATCGTCAACGGCTACGACGAGCTCGCCTCCCCGGCGTGGTTGACGCAGGCCGCGCTCGATGCCCGATTCGGCAAGGACAAGTACGCGCTCAGCACCGATTGCGCCGACTGCCTCGTGCCCGCACCGGGCGCGATCGCGTCGTTCGCCTTCCTCGGATTCATCGCAGCCCGTCGCCGCCGCGCCGCCTGAACTCGACGCAAGGAACCTGCTTCGGAGGAAACATGCACCGGCACCTCTCCGCCTTCACGATCATCGCCTTCACGCTTGCAGCGTGCGATGCTCGCCAGGATCAAGCGCAGCTGCGTCCATCAACCAGCAACCCCGCACCCAATCCCCCACCAATGTCGAATCCTTCCGCCATCATCATCACGTGGGTCGGCCCGAGCGATCGTCCCAATCCACCCACCATCTTCTGGGCGGAGAAAGCCGCGCTCGACGGAGCATCAAACTGGATCGCGCAGCGAGACAAATCTCCCATCCGGCCCACTCCGGTCGAGACTGGTGCAGACGCGCTCATCTGCATGGCCAAAGCCACACCCGCGGCAACGTCCTCCGGCCCGCTCATCGAAGTGATCGCCTGGAACGGGGCGTCTTCCGCTCCCGTGCGCCTGAACCAGGCCGGTTCGACCCAGTTCCTGCTCGCCGCCATCGGCTGCGTAGGCGAGTCGTCCTCCGCCGCCGGGTTCCTCCGGTCCCTGCAGACGCTCGTCACAAACGCGTCCCGCTGAGCGGATGAACAAATCCTCAATCCGCGAACGCCCCTTTGGAATCCGGGCCCGATTCGCTACGCTATCGGTGTGCGAAACCTTCTGTTGTTGCTCGTATTGACGCCCTTCATCTCGCCCTCCGCCCTCGCGTGGGATGCGCCGGGCCACCGCGCCATCACCCGCGTTGGAATCGAACGCTTCAAGGAAAAAGTGCCCGATTCAAACGCCGCGTGGATTGCCGAAGACGACTGGTCCATCCAGATCGCCGATCTCGCAACCATGCCGGATCGCTGGCGCAACATCCGGTCGCCCTCCCTCGCGCACCTCAACAACCCCGATCACTATCTCGATGTCGAAGACCTCACAGACCTCGACTTGTCGCTGGAAACCATCGATCCGCTCCGGCACGAGTTCGCGGCACAGCTCCGCCTCGCCCGCGAATCGCATCCGGGCGCCGGCCGCGCCTCCGGACCAAAGGACTTTTCGAAGACCGACGCGTACCCGGGCTTCCTGCCGCAGGCGATCTGCGAGAACTACGCCAAACTGCAATCGAATTTCAAGACCCTCCGGGTGCTCGAGAAAATCAACGACCCCGCGCGGCGCAACGAAGTGCAGGCGCTCCGCATCGCGATCGCCATGTCGATGGGGTCGCTGGCGCACTTCGTCGGCGACTGCGCGCAGCCGCTGCACACCACCCGCCACCACCACGGCTGGGTCGGCGACAATCCCAACGGCTTCACGACCAAGAAAGAAATCCACGCACAGATCGACGCGGACACGCTCCGCAAGCACGGGCTGGGAGAAGCCTCCATTCGCACGCAGCTCAAAATAGCGCCGGCTGTCGCGAACATGCCCGATCCCATGAACCCATGGCCCGCAGTGCTCAAGCAGATCGAGAAATCCCACGCTCAGGTCGAGCCGCTGTATGTACTCGAAAAGAGCGGCGATCTCTGGAAGGCGCCGGGCTCTGCGTTCATCAACGAACGCCTCGTGGATGCCGCGGGATTTCTGGGCGAACTCTACATCGCCGCCTGGGAATCCTCCGCTCCGTCCGATGACGACGTGGCCATCTTCGTGAAGTACGACGGCTTTGCCGCTCCAAACGCGCCAACACCCGCGAGTCCGCCCGCCGAACCTTCGACCAAGTGAATCGCGTTAGACTGCCCCGCATGCTCACCATCACAACGCTCGAGACCGGGCTTCGCATCGGTGCCGCACTTGGTCTGGGCGCAGCAATCGGTTTCGAGCGCCAGATCGGAAAGCACCCGGCGGGCTTCCGCACGATGACGCTGATCTCGATCGGCTCCGCGGCATTCGTGCTGCTGGTCATCGAGGTCGGGGCCGGCAATAAAGGAATGCAGAGCGATGCCGCGGCACAGGCAACCAGCCGCGTTCTGCAGGGCCTGACAACCGGGATCGGTTTTCTCGGGGCGGGAACGATCGTGCGCGCCGACAAGAGCGTTCACGGCCTGACCACTGCCGCAGCAGTCTGGTGCGTCGCGGCGATCGGTGCCGCGTGCGGCCTGGGCGAGTTCGCGCTCGCCACGATGCTGACGGCAGCGGCGCTGCTCACGCTGGTGGTGATGAAGGTGTGCGAACTTCCAATCCGGGCTCTCGGCCCCAATACGAAGGACACCGACGCCCCGCTGACGCACAACGCAACTGGTTCGCCATCAGGCGAAGCGTCCAACCACTCCGATTAGAACGGAACACCACCGACGGAGTCGTCGGCCTCTTCGGCATCGCGATCCGGTCCACCCCCGTCGCGATGGCCGTCGATCGGCCCGGTGGCGCGACTCGGCGCAAATGCGGACCGCGGGGCCGGCTCCACAAAGCTCTGCGCCGCGCCGGACGGCGATTCGTACCCGCCGGGCGCCGCATTCCCACCGCCGCCAAAGGCTCCCCCACCGGAGAACTCCGGGGGCGGCTGCACATGACCGCCCGCGTAGTTTTTGAAGCGGGTCGTCGCCGAATCCCACGCCAGCCGCACCACGCCCGTCGGCCCGTTTCGCTGCTTGGCGATGATCAGCTCGGCCACGCCCATCTTGTCCGGGTTATCAAGGCCCCAATCAGGGTCCTGCGTGTGGTAGTAATCCTCGCGGTGCAGCAGGATGACAACGTCGGCGTCCTGTTCGATCGAACCCGATTCGCGCAGATCGCTCATGCGGGGCTTGTTGCCTTCGCGCTGTTCGCTCGCGCGGTTCAACTGCGAAAGACAAATCACCGGCACGTTCAGTTCGCGCGCCAGCGCCTTGATGTTGCGGCTGATCGCGGACACTTCCACCTGACGGCTTTCCCGTGCGGCACCCGGCGACGTAAGCAACTGCAGGTAGTCGATCATGATCGCCTTCACGCCGTGCTGCGCGACCAGACGCCGAGCGCGGGCACGCAGCGCGAGCACCGTCATGTTCGGCGTGTCGTCCACGAACATCGGTGCCTTCGCCAGTTCGTCGCACGCCGAAAGCAGCTTGCGATACTCGCGATCACTCAGCTTGTGCCCGCCTCGCAGGTTCTGTGAGGGAATGCCCGATCGCGCCGAGATCAGTCGCTGCGTCACCGCGCTCTTCGACATTTCGAGGCTGAACAGCGCGACCGGGTTCGGCGCCGAGTTGTACCCGCCCGTTGTCACGCCGCTGGCCATCTGCTCGGCGATGTTCAGTGCAAGAGCTGTCTTTCCCATGCTCGGACGCGCCGCGACGATCACCAATTCCCCCGGCTGCATCCCGCGAAGCAGATCGTCGAGATCGAGATACCCGGTCGGCACGCCGCTGATGCCCTTGCCCTCCTGGCTCTCGATCCGGTCGATCTCGAGCTGGAGCAAATCCTTCAACTGCTGCGGGTCCGCCAGCTGCTGCTGCTGCGCGATCTCGAAGACCGCCATCTCCGCCTTGTCCAGCACCTCGCGTGCGCCGTCCGGGCCGAGCTCACCCGTGTGGTAAGCGTCGTACAGAATCGTTCCCGCGGCATCGATCAACTTCCGCAGCTTCGCCTTCTCCGCCACAATCCGCGCATAGTGCGGCGCGTTCACCGCGCTCGGAACGCTTTCCGCCAGCTTGACGAGGTACTCGGCCCCGCCCACCAGTTCGAGCTGCCCCTTGTCCTTGATCGACTCGACGATCTGAACAAGATCGCCCGAGTTGAAGCGGTCGTACACCTCGACGATCGACTTGAAAATCGTCGCGTGCGATTCGGCGTAGAACTCGTCCGGCTTGCGCACGATCGCCAGCACGTCGCTGAGCAACCTCGGATCGAGCATGATCGACCCGAGCAGGCTCATCTCCGCCTCGAGCGAGTGAGGCGGCAGGCGATCAAATAATTTCTCGGTCGACACCGGTGGCCGGCGCTCCCGCCACGGCTTGCCACCTCCCCCACCGCCTTCTTGTCCTCCGAAACTGCTCATCGCTCGGACGGTATTCCGCCCCCCCTTGCGGATTCTCCAAACGCCAAATCATCCACATCCATTGTGCACAACTTTCCGAAGTCCCCCAGCCAGAACTAGAGTCTCCTATGCCCGAAATGGATCTTTCCGCCATTTTCGCACCGAGTAACACCCTTCCGGACCAACTGCCGGAGTCGCCCTGGCCCCTCTTCCGTGCCTGGTTCGACGATGCAAACGGCCGCAAGGTCTCTCCCAATCCAAACGCCTTCACGCTCGCCTGTCTCGACGAGGGCGGGGCGATCACCGCCCGCATCGTGCTCTGCAAGAAGATCCTCGAGAACGGCGCGATCGTGTTCTACACCAACTACCAGAGCCGCAAGGGACGTGGACTCACCAGTTACCCCCGCGCCGCGGCAGTCTTCCACTGGGATTCGCTCGAAAAGCAAGTCCGCATCGAAGGCCCAGTCGTCAAAAGCCCGCCCGAAGAGAGCGACGAGTACTTCAAAAGCCGGGGATGGGAGAACCGCCTCGGTGCGTGGGCCAGCGACCAGAGCCAACCGATCGAGTCACGCGATGCGCTGCTCCTGAAGGTCGGCGAGGCAATGGACAAGCTGCAGATCTCGATCAAGGACATCATGGACAAGGGCGACGGCATGGAAATCCCCCGCCCGCCTCACTGGGGAGGCTGGCGTCTCTGGGCAGATCGGGTGGAACTCTGGCTCGGCGGTCCCGGCCGCGTCCACGATCGCGCCGCATGGACACGATCGCTTACTCCCGGCCTGCGCCCGAGCGAATTCGATTGCGGGCCTTGGGCTTCAACGCGATTGCAGCCGTAGTGGCGCCGCATTCTCGGACCACATTCTCCCCGCGGATTTTTGCCGTGCCGCCAGCCCAAATGCGGGTATCGTTTGAAGCGCACCGAGATTACGCCATTTCTTGGGGGAAACGACCATGCGTTCATGCGCTGCACGCCTCTTTTCAATCCTGACCACTTCGATCGCGCTTGCTCAATTCTGTGATGCCAGCAACGGCCGCATCATCGCGATGGGCGACGAATGGTTGCTCTCGGATCGGGCCTTTGCGCAGCAGCCGGCTCAGTCGACGCAGCTCGCCGACAACATCTCGAAGTTCTTCGCCGACAACGAGCCCTCTCGATTTCTTGTGCTCTCGAATTCGGGACCGATCAACTTCCCAGGTCAGAGAGGCGTGCTGGGCACCGCACTGAAAGACCGCATGCTCGCCCTCGGTCACACCTGGGAAGTGAATCCGAGCGTGCCGTTCACCTTGGCAACCCTCCGCCAGTATCGAGGCGTTTTCTTTTCCGGAGCCGTGGGATCCGGCAGCACGAACGCTCAGGTTCTTGAGTCGTATGTGCGCGAAGGTGGCAACGTGCTGGTAATGGCTGGAACCGGCGACATCGGTGGCCCGGCCTCAGAAGCGAGTGCCTGGAACTTTTTTCTCAACAAGTTTGGCCTTTCATTCGGCGACGCGTGGTTCGCGATCAAGAGCGGCGGCGCTCTGCTGAGCGTGCCCGCACTACCGTCGGGAAACCCGCTCGGAAAACTCATCAGCGTCGTCGAGTGGGACAATGGCCAGACCGTGATCAACCTGGCACCCGACAACCCGCTCGTCGAGATCGCCGTGTACGGCAATTTCACCGGATTTTCACCGCTCTTGCCATCGGGCGCGGTCCAGCCGATCATCGGGACCGTCAACATCCTGACCAAGTGTCTTGGCGACCTGAACAATGACGGCATCGTGGACGATGCCGATTTTGTCATCTTCGCCGCGGCGTACAACCTGCTTCTTTGTGCGGACGGGACGATGCCGGCCGGTTGTCCGTGCGATTTCAATAAGGATGGATTCGTCGACGACGTGGACTTCCAGATTTTTATCCAGTCGTACGGTTTGCCGATCTGCCTGTGAAGTCGGAGTACTGCTCCGGAAATGTCATACGCCGGAGATCGTGACCCCAACCAGTTTGCGCTGCCGGATGTGCTCGCTGCCGAGCTGCCCGCACGCACCCATCAGGTCGCGGCCCTTCGTGCGCCGGCGCTTGGCGTACACGCCAAGTTCGATCAGTTTCGCCAGGAAGTGCTCGACCTTTTCTTCCGTGGGCGCAGGCCACGGAGATACCCGTCGCGGGTTGTACGGGATGAGGTTCAAAAGCGTGCGGGGCGTACTGGCGTTTTTGCGGACGCGATAGTCGTTGTTGATCGGGGCTAGAAACTCCGCGATCTTGCGGGCATCTTCATCGCTGTCGTTCACGCCCGGTATCAGCACATATTCGATACACAGCTTGCCGCCCCCGTACACGGGAAATTCGATCAGCGCCCGCTGCAAATCCGCCAGATTCCACTTGCGGTTGACGGGCATGATGCCCGAGCGAATGGTGTCGTCCGCCGCGTTCAGCGAGATCGCCAGATTCAGCCGGTGCCAGCCGTCTTGACGCACCCGCGCCGCAAGCTGCGCGATTCCGTCCACGCGACCCACCGTCGAGATCGTGATCTTCGAAATCGGAATCGACGGACCCCGGTGATCCCTCAGCACATCGATCGCGCCGAGCACGTTGTCGAGATTGTCCATCGGTTCGCCCATGCCCATGAACACGATGTTCCGCACCGGCCCTTCAAGCCCCTGCGGAGTGATCACCGGCTCGGGAATTTCGGCGTGCTTCAAAAGGTGCGTCGCGGCATACCACTGCTGCACGATCTCTTCGACCGACAATGACCGGATCAAACCCATCTGCGCCGTCTCGCAGAACGTGCACCCCATCGCGCAGCCCACCTGCGACGACACGCACAACGTGTACGTCCGCACGCGACGCTTACCGATCATTGGGATCAGCACGCTCTCCGTGCGCAGCTTCTCCACCTGACCGGCGAGCCTGGTTTCGGCCGCGGGCACTTCCTGCGTGAACTTGAAGATCTTGCCCTCGGCACCCTCATCGATCACAACGCTGGAGATCGGCGCGACCGAAGCTGCACCGTTCTCAGAACCCTTCCAGAAGAATCCCCGATACGCGTCGAGCGCCGCCGGCTTCGCCAGGCCCAGCGACTGTTTCGCACGAGCGACAAACGAATCGGCCGAATGGCCGAGCGGATTGCAAGCAGGAGGATGCTCGGAAGTCTGTGACACACCCAAGTTTACGACCGGTCAGACGCACAAAAGTGTGTCGTAACCAGCGGCAAAAACCGAAAAATCGGCGTCGTCGACCAGCTCGTCGCCGTTGAGATCGGCCGGGCAACCGGCGGGCATAACAGGATCTTCGCAGAGCAGCAGGTTGTACGCAGCAGCGAACAGCGCGAAATCGGCGTCGTCGACGTAATGATCGCAGTTGATGTCGCCCACGCACTCAAAGACATGCACGGCGTCCGTGGTCTGCGTGCCACACGTGTTCACCAGCACGCAGTCGTACATCCCTTCATCGAGCGCCGTGATGTTGCCGATCACAAGGGAAGCGGTTGTGACGCCCGACAGCGTCGATCCGGTTCCGGTCGCACCATTCGACAGAGGCTGTGTGTTCTTGCGCCATTGGAACGAGTTCGCGCCCCCAGTGGCGATCGAAATCGTCTTCGAGGTGTTTCCGGCACAGATCTGCTGGGGCACCGGCTGCGTGACGATCACCGGCGGTCCGTCGAACCAGCGCGCCCAGTTGTACTGCGGCACGCCGTTGACCTGATTGAACAGCCCGAAGCAATGCAATTCTCCGCGATAAACGAGCATGGTGTTGACGTAGTGGTTGAACTGAGCGAACTGGATGCCTTGGAGCATGCGGTACCAAGTGGTGCCGTCGTGCAGCGCGATGTCGTTCGCGTTCACGATCGGACCGGCGTTGAGATAAAGCCCCCCGACCGCGAGCTTGCCCTGGTACATCTTGAACGATGTGACGGTCGCTACGGGCCCGCCCGAGACCGGGCCGCCGGGGACAACCTCCCAGCTCGTGGCGGTCTTGCGGATGAGCCCGCCGATGAGCACGGTGTTGCTCGGGTCGTAGAAGGCGCCGAACATCCACGCCGTGCCGTTGAAGTCGCCGATCGACCGCACGTACGAGGCCGAGCCGTACGGGAACGACGCCCCGGTCCACGCTGTGCCGTTCCATTTCGCGGCCGACCGAGAGCCGGCGACCCCGGGAATGGCCGCAATTTCTCCGCCAACCCAGAGATCATTGCCGACGATCTGCATGTCGTAGGCACCGCTGAGAGGGGTAAATGCGGTGCCGGCGAGCCCGTTCCATTGGGTCCCGTTCCAGCGGGCGATGTAGTTGCTCGGAGCTCCGCCCGCCGTGGTGAAGCCGCCGGACATGTAGAGCTCACCCTTGTAGACCTTGAGGCACGGATTCAGCGAAAGGAACGAGGCCTGTCCGGCGGCGGAGCCCACGGCCTGCCAGTTCGAACCGTTCCATTTGGCTATGCCCTGGGCCGAAACCCCATTGAGGCTTGTGAACCAACCCGCGACATAGATCTCGTTGTTGTAGACGGCAATCGCGTCGCGCTGATTTCGGAAGATTTGAGAGTCGCTGATGACGGTGAAATTCGTTCCATCCCAGGTGCACACTCGACCGTTGGCGATCATGAAGATCTTCTCAGGCAGCGGCCCGCTGCCGTCGGGATCCCACGTGGTGGCCGACATGATCGGCCCATCGGCGATCGTCGGCACAGTCACCGGTGGCGGGTACCACTGAGGCGTGCACTGAGCGTTGGAAACGCCCGACATCAGCATGGCGGCAACGCACCCGCACAGCACACAGCAGCGTGAAGCCCAACACGAACCCGTTGCTTGAGACAATCTCGTTCTCTCCGTTTTTCCGGCACCCTCCAAAGGCACCCCGACCCGCAAACGGGCAGTCTAGCGAGAAAGACGGCTTCAAGTCCAGTCGCCAGAACGACTTGCTCTTGATCGCATGCTCCCGCACGGCAAGCGGAGCGAGCGCGGCGAAAGCCCCGCCTCCCCCCACTGTCAGCGTGACTCACGCCGCCCGTCCGGCGAGATTCCCGTCAGTTCAGATCCGGGCAATCGGCGTGGTTGGATTTGCGCACGGCCCGACGACCAACGGGCTCGGACAACCCGGCCTCGCGGCACGCCAACGACGCGTGACCCGATTGCGAACCGCCGACTCGCCCTCCACTGAAAGCGATCTCGCGATGCAGAACTTCGCGATAGTGCTTGAGCCGAGCTTCGGGGTCGTTGAGCGCCGCGCCGAAAGTGCGATTCGGGTCGTTGTAAATCAAGTCCACCGGGATCTCTCGCACGCGAAGCCCGTGTGCCGCGGCACGCGCCCAAAGCTGCATCGGAAACGCGTAGCCGTCCTCCGACAATTCCAGCCGATTGGTCGCGCTCACCCTGTGCGCCTTGAAGCCGCAGAAGGAATCCGTGAGCTTCGTTCCAAGCCGGTGCGCGAGCAGCGCATTGATCTCTTCGGTGATCAGGCCGTTGATGCGACGGCGATCTCCGGGGGCGAGAGCGAGGGCTTCTTGCGTCGGCGCACGCAGATACCGGCTGCCGCTGATGATGTCGGCGTCATTCTTCTCGATCGCCTCGAAAAACTCGGGCAAACGCTCCGGCTCGTGCTGTTCGTCCGAGTCCATGGTGATGACCCAGTCGTATTTCTCGGATGCCGCAAAGCGGAACGCATCGATGAGCGAGCGTCCGTATCCCCGGTTGACGCAATGCCGGATCACATCCACCGGCATCGTGCCCAGCAGTGCGGGCGAATCGTCGGTCGAGCCGTCATCGACAATGAGCACGTTGCCGGCGTGTTCAAGCACGCGATCAAGAACCGCGCGCAGGTGCTTGGATTCGTTATACACGGGGATTGCGACCAACGTCCGCAAACGGCACCTCCCTGAACTCGCCCGCCCCAAACCGAAACCGGCACCGAAACCATCGCCGAAACCATCGCCGAGACCAAACCCGAGACCAAGCCCGAGACCACAGCCGCGCGCGGGCGAACCCGCAAGGCTCGCCTCGGCCGCGGCCTGCCAGCCCGAGCACGCCCGGCAAGATACCGGACTTGGGCCCAACCGGACCGCTTTGCTTCGATGTACGCCGCCCCGGCGGGGATACACCGGGTCATTCTGCAAAGTTCAGGAGAGATTCTGCTCGAACGTCCATGAAACGGGGCGTCATCGGCCAAAAGAAAAACCGGCCGCCCGAAAGGGGCGGCCGGTGAGACAACTCGTTCGGACTGCGCGAGCATTTTCACGCTCGCGACTCTGTCAGGACCAGTTCAGCACCTTAGAACAGGAGCTGGAACTGAGCCCGGACAGCAACTTCGCCAGCCTTGGGGCTGCCGAGGGTGCCGGCGTTCGTGTTCGGAGCAGCAATGGTGCTGCCCGGAACGAACTGGCCGGTGCCAGCGTTGCCCTGGAAGTTGATCGCCTGGAGGTTCTGGCTCTTGTTGAGGCCAATGACCACGTCAGCGCTGATCTTGGCGGTCTGCGACTCGGGGAACAGGTAGTAGTTCACACCGAAGTCGATGAAGTTCCACGTGCGGGGGCTCACGCCGCCACCCGGCTGAGCAGCGCCCAGCGAGTTGTTGGCGTAGATGCCGTCGTAGCGACCGAAGAGTTCGATCTGCTGCGTTGCGAACCAGCCGCCCTGAATCTGCCAGCCGTAGCTGTTCAGGTTCGCGCCAGCACCGGCGGCGGTGTTGAGCGTGCGAGCGTGGCTGCCGATGAACGCACCGTAAAGGTTCCAGCCGTTACCCTTGATCTGGCCGTCGATGGTCCAGAGGAGGTAGTTGGCCTGGTTCAGGTTGGTCTGGGCATCCTGCGGGGTGCCGGTACGGCCACCCTGCTGCCAGTTGACCGCACCGCCGAGGAAGGCGGCGAACTGGCTGTTCTGCCAGCTGCTGAACTG
>JAEUJD010000111.1 GCA_016793015.1 Phycisphaerales bacterium | reverse complement strand
ATGCCGGTCGCCTTGCTGACATGCGTGAGATCGAGGTTGATCCAGCGCACGGTTCGGCTGACGCGGATCGGCCACGAGTGCGAGTGGGAAATGCCGGCGATCGTGGGCATCAGCGACATCAGATAGTCGGTATCGGGGTGATAAATGGAAATGCTGGCCGACTTGCCGGGCTGCATGACGACGCCCTTGGGTGCGAGCTCGCGCGTGATCCACTGCGCGAGCGCACCGACAGAAGCAAGATCATCCGGGGTGACGGCCGGATCGATCACAAAGTCGCCCTGTACGGGGTCGTACAGCCAGACTCCGTTTTCGGCGATGCAGGGGACGACGGTGTTCGCCATCAGGCGGCACAGGCACTCAACAAATGGGAAAGGCCGTCCGCTCGCGAGCGCGATAACAGGAAGATCGCGGGATGCGATCGCGCGCCGATTGTGCTCGGCAAGCCGGGCCAGAGACGAGGCGTCGAGTGGATGGTGGCTCTCGGGGCCGAGACAGCCGTCGATATCGCAAATCACCGCGTCAAATTGCACATGAAGCTCCTGCGCTGAGCGTAGGAATTCGCTCCGCGGTTGTCGTTGTTTCTGGCTCGAATGCCGTGTCTGCTAACCTTCGGGCGATGATCCGCATCTTTGCCGTCGCGATTTTCTTTTCGGCTGCGCTCCTGTTCCTTATTCAGCCGATGGCGGCGAAGCTCGTGCTGCCCATTCTGGGCGGATCACCGAGCGTCTGGAACACGGCGATGATGTTCTTCCAGACGATGCTCATTCTGGGCTATTTGTACTCGCACCTGCTCACTCGGAAGCTGCCGTTCAAGGCACAATTTCTCGTACACGGTGCGGTGCTCGCGTGCGTTGTGCTGACGCTTCCGATCGGCTTGCCGGCCGTGCTCTACTCCGGCATGACACCCACCGGCTGGTTGCTCGCGACGCTGACCGTGGTTGCGGGGTTGCCCTACTTCGCCGCCGCGACGACGGGCCCGCTGCTCCAGAGCTGGTTCGGCGCAACGACCGATCCGCGGGCGAAGGACCCGTACTTCCTGTACGCCGCAAGCAACGCCGGCAGCTTCGTCGGCTTGCTGTGCTTCCCGTTCCTGATCGAGCCGGTCTTCGCGATCGACGGGCAGGCGGAAGTGTGGACGGCGGGGTACTGCATACTTGTCGCGATGGTGCTGCTCTCGGGCATGCTCGCGCTCCGGCACCGAAAGCCGCCCGAGGCCGTCGAAGAGATCGCGAAGGAAGTCAAGCGGCTCGGCTGGCGGACGAGGTTGCTGTGGATCGCGCTGGCCGCGGCGCCCTCGAGCATGTCGCTCGGCGCGACCGCTGCGATCACGATGGACGTGGCGGCGGTGCCGCTGCTGTGGATCGGTCCGCTCTCGATTTATCTGCTGACGTACATGCTGGCGTTCTCCGGCCGATTCAAGATCAGCTCGAGTGCCGCGGGCTGGTTCGCGATGTTGGCCTCGCTGGCGGTTGCGATGAATGCGGTCGCGAACCTGAATCGGCCGCTGATCTGGCTGGTGGCAGCGCATCTGGCGGCGCTGGCGGGCTGCGCGTACGCGTGCCATCGCCGGCTGTACGAACTGCGTCCGGATGTTTCGCGGCTGACCGAGTTCTACCTGCTTGCGGCAGTCGGGGGCGCGCTGGGCGGGGTATTCAATGCTCTGCTTGCGCCATCGCTCTTCAACTCGTTTCTTGAGTATCCGCTCGCGATGGCGGCGTGCCTGCTGCTGATCGCGCCGACCGCCGCGGCTCGCAGCGTCCGCTGGTGGAAGCACGCGGCCATGGCCGTGTCGGCGGCGGGGCTGGTGATCCTGGCCGGATGGGCTCTGAGCGGACCGCTCTCGTGGTGGTCAAGTATTCCGATCTACACATCGGTCATCGGGGCTGTGTGCTTCCTGAGCGCGCTGTTTTTCGCCGGAGGGCAGTACCGGTTTGCCGCGGCGATTTTCGCGGCGATCCTGTTTACGGCCTTTCAGCGCGAATCGCAGCGCGGCCTCTTGTTCTCCGGGCGCTCGTTCTTCGGCGTGTACACCGTTTATCGCGACGAGACGAGAACGAGGATCACGCACGGATCGACGATGCACGGCATGCAGTTTCTCGATGCGAAGCTGTCCAGGATCCCGACTTCGTACTACCACCCGCAGGGACCGCTCGGCGACATCTTCGCGGTTGCGCGGGCCGGCGATCGCCCTCTTCGGATCGCGGCGGTGGGGCTCGGCGCGGGCACCGTCGCGGCGTACGGCATGAAGGGGGACGAGATCACATTCTTCGAGATCGATCCGCTGGTAAAGCGGATCGCCGAAGACAAAGCGATGTTCACCTATATCTCGCAGGCGAGAGAACGCGGCGTGGTGGTGCGCATCGTGATCGGCGATGGCCGTATCGGGCTTGCGGTCTCGGAACAGAAGTTCGATCTGATCATCCTTGATGCCTTCAGCTCCGATTCCGTGCCGGTGCACCTGCTGACCGTGGAGGCGCTGACGACGTACACGGAAAAACTCGCGCCGTACGGCATACTGGCCGTGCACACATCCAACCGGCACTTTGATCTCGGTGTGATGGTGTTGCACGCCGGCGCGCGCGCGGAGCTGATGTGCGCGATCCGCGAGGATCAGATGAAAGAGTCCGACGCGCGGCGGGGTCGCACGCAATCGACATGGCTCGCGCTCAGCCAGTCCAAGGAACCGCTCAAGGCGCTGATCAAACGGCCCGAGTGGTTCACGGCCTTCTTGAACCCCAAGCAGAGCGTGTGGACCGATTCGTATTCGAGCCTCTTTGATGTGCCGTGGAAGTAGCTCACGAATCGCGCTTGGTTGATCGGTGGGGTGAGATTACATTCGTTGCTTCCGATGCGCCGGTGGTCCGATACGCGACCCGCTCCGAAGGAGTTCGGCCCCGGTTGGATCTGATTGAGGCCGCCGTTCGCGAGCATCGAGTTTCCGAATTCCACGAGGAATTTCGATGGCTCGCGTTACACTCAGGCACCGTTCGTGGAGCTTGAAATGAAACGCGTTTGTTTGCTTTACGTCCTGCCGGCATTGGTCGGGTCGATTGTGCTTGCGGCGCGTGTTGATGCGCAGCCGTCGACCGCTTTCACCTATCAGGGGTTGCTCGAGACCTCCGGAACAAAGCTCAGCGGCGATGCCGATCTCAAGTTCCGGCTCTATGACGCGCTGCAGAGCGGCCAACAGGTTGGAACCGAAAATGTCAGAGCAGGAGTCGTTGTGAGCGCGGGCGTCTTCACGACGGGCCTGGACTTTGGTGCCTTGGCTTTCGGGCAGGGCCAGGATCGGTGGCTGGAGATCGAAGTTCGATCGCCAGCGGGTTCGGGCGCGTTCACGGTTCTCTCGCCCCGCACCATCATCAGGCCCGTCCCGATGGCGGTCGCGGCCCAGAGTGCCTCCACGGTGCCTTGGGGCGGCGTGAACGACGTGCCAGCCAACGTCTCGAATGCCTTTTCGCCTTGGGTCGCCTCGCCGCCGTTCGGCATCAACCTGCAGTCGGCCAACGTGGGCATCCGGACAACGGTTTCTCCGCTCAACGCGCTGACCGTGAACGGCGTCGGGAGCTTCACAGGCGGCGTCGCCGTCGGCACCATCGTGGCGTCACCCTACCAACTCGCGGTCACGGGTGGTTCGTGGCTCCGCGGTGCGGTCACCATCGGCGATGGCTCCCAAACGCAGTTTCCTCTCGCGGTCTTCGGCGATGCCGCCAAGACCGGCGGCGGTTCGTGGAGCAGCCTCAGCGACTCGCGCCTCAAGCACGACATCACCCCGATGCAGGGCACGCTCGACCGGCTGCTCTCGCTCCGAGGCTACACCTTTGAGTACAACGCCGATGTCATCGAAAAGGGGATCGCCCGCCCCGGCCAGCAGATCGGCCTGCTCGCTCAGGAAGTCGAACGCGTCTTCCCCGACTGGGTCGGGCGCGACGCCGACGGATACCGATTCGTCACCGAGCGCGCAACCACGGCCCTGATGGTCGAGGCGCTGCGTGACCTGCGGGCGGAGAAGGATCGCGAGATTCGCGTGCTCCAGAACGAGGCCGCCACTCGGGAAGTCGACGCCGCCAAGAAGCAGCGTGAGATCGACGAACTGAAGGCCCGGCTGGATCGGCTGGAAGCGAAGCTGAAGTAGAAGCGAACGGCCGCGCGTTGGTGCGTTTCTGGGCGGCGCACATCGCGATGACTTCTCTCCGAAAGTGGTGCACGCGGTGTGGGGCTGCTGAGTTGATGCCCGATATTCAGCGGGTATGGGTGAAATGCGCGTGCGCTGGACGCGAGCATCGACCCAGAAAGCGCTTGGGGTTTTCCTGAGGCGTGGTCGCCATGTGGCCGGATCGAAGACGGCGGGGCGCTGCTCCGCGAAGTCGCAAAATCAATGAGGGAAAGGGCGAGGGAATTCCGCATAGTGCTCGGAGCGACCGCCCGGCGTCATCGCCGGGGCTCTGGAGACTTCGCAATGGGATTCACGCACACGGGTCGGTGGTTCGCTGTGGCAGCGCGGAACGCGCGGTGGCGTGTGGCCAAGAGCGAGGCGGAGAACGCCCAGCTCCGGACACGGCTGGAGCCGCCGGAGCGTCGGCTGAAGTGAGAATTCGGATCGGTTCATGAGGGTTCACGCGGCCAAGTCTCGCAGAGCTCTGGGAGCATTTCTCCCGACGAAAGGGGATCTGTATGCGAATGCGGTGCTTGGTTGCGGGATTGGTGGTTGGGATCGCGGCGTCGCTCGTGCAGGGTCAACCGCTAAAGGTCCGGACGACTCCGATCGACGAGCAGACGCAGCAGGTGCTGGCGAGCGTGTTCGAGGATCGCTCCGGTCCGCGGGTGTACCGGCACGACATGCAGGCGCCCAGTGTCTTCATTCAGGCGAACTCTGGTATCGAGCTCGTGGGAATCCACGGCTTTGATGCAATCGGCGGCACAGACATCCTCACGTCGATCTCGTGCATGTGGGGCGACAGCACGAATGGCGGGAACGGCCGCATTTATGTGTGGCAGGCAGACAACACCGGAAACATCAACACCGCCGTGACGCTCCTTGATCAGACGGTCACGATCCGGGACGCGAAGACAGGGCGTTTCGCCGAATACACCCTCACGCCCCCGATGAAAGTGACGGGTCGTTTCTACATCGGCTACTCGGCGGTCGTAAACAGCTACGACTCTGCGTATCTGGTCCCCAGTGCCACCGTGCCAACGCCACCGGGACGCGCGTGGATGAGTGGCGGCTCGCCCGGTTCCAGCGCCGCGTACTTCGCGAGCGTTGCCGGACCTTTGGATCAGTTGAATTACTGCCTGCCCTTGCGGGCCAGCGGCGCCGCGGGCGCGATCACGTATCAGGGACGGCTCGCGGACGGCGGATCGAGTTTCAGCGACCCGGCCGACATGCAGTTCAGGTTCTTCGACAGCCCGAGCGGGCCGACGCCTCTCTCGCCGAAGTTCACCAACCTCTCCGTGCCGATCACTCAGGGTCTCTTCACCGTCGAGCTTCCGGGCGACTCGACTTGGTTCGCGAACGCGCCGGATGTGTACCTCGAGATCGAGGTGCGGCGTGGCGGGGACGACTACGTCACACTCTCGCCTCGCCAGCGCATCACGCGATCGCCCGCGGCACTGCACGCCGTGCGTGCTTCCGCCGCGGACTCTGCGAACACGGCCCAGACCGCCAACACCGCTGCGCTTGCTCAGAGCGTGCCCTGGAGCGGTGTCACGGGAATTCCGGCGAGCGTCGCCAACGCGTTCTCGCCGTGGAACACCGCTGCCAGCGGGATCGCGTACTCGGGCGGGCGCGTCGGCATCGGGACCTCGGCGCCCGCCACACCGCTGCATGTCGCGAGCGGAGCGGTCGGCACGGGCTGGCAGTTTCAACTGACAAATTCCGCCGCGCTCCCGACCTACGAGACCGGGATGCGAATGTCCGACGGAGGATTCTTCGAGATCACCAACCGCATCAACGGTTTCAACAGGCTCGCCCGTCTGGACAGCAACGGCGGCTGGACCTCTGTCTCGGACGCGCGCCTGAAGACCGACCTGACGCCCTTCGACGGCGCGCTCGACGCGGCGCTTCGGCTGCGCCCGGTCCGCTTCAAATGGACCGACGACGGAGCGTCCGACTTTGGCTTCGTCGCCCAGCAGCTTCGAACAGTTCTGCCCGACGCGGTGGTCGGCGATGAAGCCCACGACTCGCTGACGGTGAATTACTCCAAGATATCCACCGTGGCCATCGGCGCGATCCAGGAGCAGCAGAAGAAGATCGACCGGCTCGAGGACGAGAACCGCACGCTGCGTGAGCGGCTCGAGCGAATCGAGGCGGCGCTCCGCGACGGCGGGGGCAAGCGCTGAGGGTGTTGGACGGTGTGTTCGAAGTGATTCCCCAGACTCATCAACGCCAACCCGCGCGTGCGGCGAGGCTTCTCAGAATCACAGGAGTGTGTGCGATGCTGAATCTCTCTCGTTGGACTCGGGTGCTTGCGGCAGCAGCAGTTCTCGGCGCGGCCGGCACGGCGTCGGCTCAGTTCCAGCCCACCCTGCAGGGCCAGCTCCGCACCGACGCGGGCGAGCTTTTTAGCGGCACTGTGGATCTGCGGCTGTCGCTGCACACCTCCGCCTCTGGTGGCACGCCTTTGCAGCAGTTTGCACAGA
Source organism: Phycisphaerales bacterium (assembly GCA_016793015.1). Lineage (GTDB taxonomy): Bacteria > Planctomycetota > Phycisphaerae > Phycisphaerales > UBA1924 > JAFEBO01. The sequence goes on along the minus strand of JAEUJD010000111.1, from coordinate 18,992 downwards.
ACGGCGTGGCGGTGTCGGGCGGCGTCTTTTCTGTCAAGCTGCCCTTCGATTCGCTGAAGTACAACAACACGAGCGGGCTGTATGTTGGGATCGAGGTCAAGGACCCGTCGAACGCCTGGGTGGAGCTCACGCCGCGGCAGGCGTTGGGCGCGGCACCGGTGGCGCTCACCCTCCCGGGGCTCATCGTGAGCACGGGCGAAGTGGCCGATGTGAATATCGCCCCCAACGTCGGCACCGTGTCGCTGGTGCGTCAAGGTGCCTGGCAATCGCTCACCTGCGCGACCAACGGCGAGTTGCGGGCGGTGATTCCGGCGCTGCTCAACTACGGGAACGCTCCAATCACGGGAACGCTGAACATCCGTCCCGGCTCCGGCGTGACGAACCCGCCCCTGGTGACGACGACGTTCACCATACAGCCCAACTCGGGCGTCGGACGCATCACGCTCCCCACCGGGGTCGCGTTCAGCGCCGGCGATGTCTACACCGTCGAGGTCGCGCCGTATCCCACCGACGACCTGCGCTGGTACGGCGCGTACGGCGATGTGTATCCGGGTGGCACTTCGGGGGCTTCGACGCCTCCCATCGCGACCGGACGCGACTACGCCGTCCAGACCATCTTCACCTCACTCACAGCACCCCGGACTTACGCCTTCGGCGGCGACCTGCGGTCGTGGAACTTCACCACCGAGGGCACGGCGTACATAGGCATCGCGGACGCTGGCGCGCTCGTCACCAACGAGGCCACAGTGAACGGCATGCTGAACGCCTCCAGCGCGGTGATCAGCGGCCCGCTCGCCGCCAACGACGCCACCGTCAGCGGCAAGCTCGGAATCGGTGCCGCGTCGCCGACCGCGCAACTCCAGGTCCGCTCGCCCAGCGTGCCCAGCGGGTTCCAGATTCATGTGACCAACGACGTCGTTCCCAACGCCTCGTTCCGCACCACCGGCATGCGGGTCAGCGACGCGGGGTTTTTCGAGGTCTCGAACACGATTGGGGGACCCAACTTTGCTCGACTGTCAGGCACGGGGGTGTGGTCCGCTGTATCCGACGCGCGACTCAAGTCCGATATCTCTCCCGCCGAGGGGCTGCTCGACGCCGCCCTCAAGCTCCGCCCCGTGACCTTCCGCTGGAACGCCGACGGCTCGAAGGACACGGGCCTAATCGCTCAGGAGGTTCGTGCCGTGCTGCCGTCGTTCGTGGTGGGCGACGAGTCCCGCGAGATGCTGACGGTGGATTACCCCCACCTGTCCGTCGTCGCCATCGGCGCGGTGCAGGAGCTCGAGGCAAAGGTCGCCAAGCTGGAACGGGATAATCGGCGTCTGCAGGAGCAGATCGCCCAGATCAATGCGGCTCTCCAGAGCATCGAGCGCAAGCAACACCCAAAGTGAGGGTTCGGCGATCTGTTTGACGCTTGAGTTGTATCTTGACCGCTTGCACTTTCCTTGGAGGTGACGACATGATTCTGAACCGATTCAAGTCTGGCTCGCGGATCTTGGCCGCTGCCGCCGTGGCTGCCTGCGTCGCCGTTGATGCTCGGTCCCAGGCTTTACCTTCCGTGCAGGGCGTGCTCCGCTCCGAGGCCGGCCAACCGGTGAGCGGGTCAAAGGTTCTTCGGTTCTCGCTCTACGCGTCGCCCACCGGCGGCACACCGCTGCAGGAGATCCGCCAGACCGTGGATGTATCGCAGGGGGTGTTCTCTGCGTCACCCGGCTTCGATCCCCAGCTCTTTGGCGCCGCGGAAGAACGCTGGCTGGAGTTCGGTGTGCAGACCGGGCCGGGCGTGTTCGACACACTGACCCCACGCCAGCGCATCGGCGCCACACCGTTGGCGCTGACGATCCCGGGGCTGCAGGTGACGTCCAACCTGGTGCTCGATCAGGAGGTGCCGTTTTCGGGCACCTTCGGGACCGTGACCCTGAATGACGGCATCCGCTGGCAGTCGTTCACCACGGGCAGCGTCGGCGAGGTCCGTGCGGTGGAGGCTTCCCTGCAGAACAGCGGTGGCTCCGCTTCGACCGTCACCGCGACCCTGTACCGTGGGCTCGGTGCCGATGGGATCCCCGTTGCAGTTACAACCGCGTCTATTCCTGGCCTGACGTCCATGGCGCTGCGATTCACGTTCCCGGCGGCCGTCACGGCCGCGGCAGAGGAAGTGTTCACCATCCAGTTGAGTTCACCCGGTCCCGTCACTTGGTTTGTGCTGCGCAACAGCGACTATTCCCGCGGCGTGTCGAATTTCGAGCCCAACGCCGACTTTTGGATCGCGACCTATCTCTCCAATCGTGCCGCCGGCTCCGAGTTCTCGTTCAACGGCTCGGTCACCGCCTCGACGGTCCGCGGCACCTACGCGTTCTTCAACCAGCTTGTTCAGGCGTTGACCCTGAGCGCGGTCAACGCGAACATCACCGACACGGTGACCGCAAACACCATCAGCGCCGACCGCGTGAACGCCAACAGCTTCAACGTTCCCACGCTCACCAGCAGCTTCTTCGTGGGCCAGTCGATGTCCCTGACCACCAACGCGGGCATCGGTCTGACGAACCCCAGCCCCGATGTTCGCCTGGAGATCAGCAAGCAGAGTGTGGGGAGCGGGTGGCACCTGTACCTCTCCAACTTCGGGGCACCCACCCAGTTCAACCGGACTGGCATGCGGGTGAGCGATGTTGGCTTCTTTGAGATCTCGCCGGCGATCAATTCCGGGCAGTTTGCACGCCTGTCGGGCGCCGGGAACTGGACCGCTGTCTCCGACGCACGTCTCAAGACCGACATTTCCCCCGCCGAAGGTCTCCTCGACGCCGCCCTCAAGCTCCGCCCGGTGAATTTCAGCTGGATCTCCGACGGTAAGCGCGACACCGGGCTCATCGCTCAGGAAGTCAAAGAGGTGCTTCCCGGCTTCGTCGTGGGTGACGAAAAGAAAGACATGCTGACGGTTGACTACTCGCACTTGTCGGTCGTCGCCATCGGCGCCCTCCAGGAGATGCACCGAGAGCTCAAAGCCGAGAACGAGGCACTGCGGGCCGAACTCCTGAAGCAGGCCGTCCGGCGCACCGAGGATGCGAGCGCGAAGCAGCGTGAGTTCGATGCGCTCAAGAAGCGCCTCGAGCTGCTCGAATCCATGGTCATCTCCAAGACCACCAGCAACAAGTAATCGGTTCTGCTCGCGATGGAAAGGAACAACGTCATGCAACGAACTTCCAGAATTGCATCTGTCCTCGCGATTGCCCTGCTCGCCGCCAACGCAACGGCCGGCTTCACCCTCGGCCCGGTCGTCTTGTCTGCCGGAGGCGGTACGCTGAGCGGGGCCGGCCTTCTTGCTTCAATCACGATCGGCCAGACGCTCGCGTCGGCTCCGGTGTACTCCACCGGGGGCGACTGGAAGATCGCCACCGGCTTCTGGGCCGCGGCCAAGCAATGCCCGGCCGATCTGAACGCCGACGGCTTCGTCGACGACACCGACTTCGTGCTCTTCGCGGCGGCGTACGACCTGCTGCTGTGCAGCGACCCGGCCATGCCGGCGGGGTGCCCAGCGGACCTGAACGGCGACACCCTCGTCGAGGATTCCGATTTCGTCGTCTTTGCCAATGCATACAACGAACTGATCTGCCCCTGACCTAGGGGACGGGAACTGCCGGGGCCGAAAGATTTTCCGGGGAGCCCCGGTCACCCGAACCGCTCACCCAAACCGCCCGTCGGCGTTCATACACTCCGGCAGCATGTCTTTCCCCCCGATCAACCCCAACCTGAACGCACCCGTCCTGACCCAGCGCATCCCCTGCTGGCCGTACGCCGATCCGAAAGGGCGGCACATCGTCAGCTACGAGGAATACACCCGGCCGGGCCCTCACGGCGCTGGGTACGAATCGCTCCGCAAAGCGATCGCGATGAAGCCCGACGCCGTGACCGATGAGGTCAAGAAGAGCGTGCTGCGCGGGCGTGGCGGCGCGGGATTCCCGACGGGGCTGAAGTGGACGTTCCTGCCGAAACTCAAGACCAGCGAAGCCGGACAGGAAGAAGATCCGGGGCAGCGGTACTTGGCCATCAACGCCGACGAGTCCGAGCCCGGCACGTTCAAGGACCGGCTGCTCATGGATTTCGATCCGCACCTGATGCTCGAGGGCATCGCCATCTGCTGCTACGCGTGCCGAATCAAGACGGCGTACATCTTCATCCGGGGCGAGTACCACCACCAGGCCAAGGTGCTCGAGAACGCTTTGAAAGAGGCGTACGCGAATGGGATTTTTGGTGGCAATGGTCTGCTGAACGGCGCGAACACCGGGCGGGGCGGCGCATTCAAGGTTGATTGCTACGTGCATCGTGGCGCGGGCGCGTACATCTGCGGCGAGGAAACCGGCCTGCTCGAAGCCCTCGAAGGCAAACGTGGCTGGCCCCGTATCAAGCCCCCGTTCCCGGCCATCAAGGGGCTGTTCGGGCGGCCGACGATCATTAACAACGTCGAGACGCTGGCGCACCTGCCCAGCATCATCCACCACGGCGCGGAATGGTTCATGAAGCAGGGAAAGGTGAGCACCTTCCCGAATACGCCGCCGAGCCACGGCACAAAACTGATGGGCGTGAGCGGTCACGTGAACCGTCCGGGCGTTTTCGAGCTTGAACTCGGCATCACGCTGCGCCAGCTCATCGAGGATCCGAACCTCTGCGCCGGCATGCGCAACGGCAAGAAGTTCAAGGGCGCGATCGCCGGCGGCATCAGCATGGGCATTCTCGGCCCGGATCAGATGGATGCCGAGATGGATTTCGACATCGGCCGCAAGAACAACGTGCTTGGTTTGGGCACGGCTTGTCCCACGGTCTTCGATGAAGACACCGACATGGTGGCGGTGGCCCGCAACATCGCCCGCTTCTTCAAGCACGAATCCTGCGGCCAGTGCACGCCCTGCCGCGAAGGCAGCGGATGGCTGTATCAGTTGCTGACCCGCATCGAAGACGGCAACGGCAAGACCAAGGACCTGGACCTCGCGCTCGAGATCGCCACCAGCATGGGCAGCATGCCGGGCACGACGATCTGCGGCCTGGCCGACGGCAACAACTGGGCGGTGCGGACCATCATGAACAAGTACCGCAGCGAGTTCGAGAAGCGTGTAAAGCCGACGAGCGTGGCAGTGAAGATGACGGTGGGGGCGGGGGCGCGGTAAGGGTCGCTTCGCGATTGTCATTCGGGCCGATGACCGGTTTGGCGGGCCACTCGAATCGGCCTCTACAATTGCCGCATGGTCTCGGCGCTCCAGACACAGCAATTGGCCGAACTCGGTCGTCGCTATGGCGTGGCCGCGTTGTGGGTCTTCGGGTCCGTTGCGCGCGGCGACGCGAAGCCCACAAGCGACGTCGACATCCTTATCCAGTTTCTGCCCGACTCATCGACTTCCACATGGGAATGGCCGGCGATCAAGGACGAATTGGGAGTGATCTTTGGTCGAGACGTGGACCTGCTTTCGATGGGCGTGTTGAGCAATCCGTTCCGGCGCGAGTCGATCCTCGCGACGAGGAAGTTGCTGTATGCCGCGTGATGTGCCGGTGTCCGAGTCGGATGACGCGGCTTTCCTGCGCGCGACATGCTCGACGCGTGCGAGCGGATCGCGCGGTTCGTGCACGGTAAGTCAATAGATACCTACCGGTCGGACGAGATGCTGCGTTCGGCTGTCGAGCGGCAGATCGAGATCGTCGGCGAGGCGGCAAATCGGGTCTCGAACGAGTTGCAGACGGCGCACGCGGAGATTGCCTGGCGACCGATCATCGCGCAGCGACACATTCTCGCGCACGAGTACGGCGAGATCGAGCACGACTTGATCTGGAGGGTGGCAACCGTTCACGTTCCGGTTTTGCAGCGGCAGTTGCTGGCGATTCTTCCGGCGGGGCAATAGGGTCGGCCACCAAGTGGCTTCCGCATCCCAATTCATCCGTGTTTGATCTGCCTCGTAATCGTCGTATCCGTGATCGCGTCATCCGCCGCCAGCATGAAAGCCTTGCTGAGGATGATCGACAGGGTGCGGTCGCCCTCAAATGGCAAGAAGACCCCGGACGCGCCTGCGGACTTCGCCCCGCCCACGGCGCCGCTCGACGACGGCACGATGCACAGGTACTGGTCGTTGGGCTCCATCAGGATGTTGCCGCTGCCGAGATGGATCTTGTAGGTGCGGATGTTGCCTCGCACAACCAGGAAGCGATCCGAGAGCGAGCAGCGCTCGGCGATCTTGAGGCGCGGCACCAGCCGCGAGAGCAGGTCGCGACGAGTCTGGGCTGTCGCGGACAAGTCGCCGAAGGAATAACTCTGCCAGTAGTCGCGGAACTGGTTGTTCGGTCCGCCGTCCTGCCACTGCGGATTGTTACCGACGCTCGCGACGCCGACGAAGAGGTCGCAGTCACGGAGGATCTCGCTGAGGACCAGCGGCGGGATCGAATCGAGCGACAGGGAATCGTTCACCTGATTTCCCGGCTCGGCGCCCATCGCGTACGCACCGCCAGACGCATGAACCGAGTTCTCTGCGGCTCGCACGTCGTAGAAACGAACCTGATCGGTCGCCAGATAGAGATACGCCCCCGATTCGTTGGTATCCGTGCCGTAGTCATCACCGACGGGCTCCACCCAGAACTCTGCTCGCAAGTGGTGGGCGCCGATCGCCCGCGAAGGCGGCGGATACTCGGCATCGACCATGAGCCGCAGCTTGCTCCGCCAGTTGCGTTGTTCAGCCAGGGCCTTGAACTGATGCTGCCGCACGATGTGGGCCGCGAAACGGTTGGAGTAGGTGTTGGTACGACGTTCCGCGTCGGTGAGCAGGTAGACCTCGCGATGGGCCTGCTTGAAGGGCTGGCGGATCTGCCTTTCTTCGATGAACCGCCGCCACGCCAGCACCTCGTCGGCGGGGGCATCGACGGGGTGCCACAGTCGCACCACTGCGTCCGACGGCGGGTCCACAGGTCGCCCCAGCCGATCGACGAGCGAGCCATCGGAGAAGATCACCGATGTGCGCGCATCACCGATCGACCAGATGAGCCGCCGCGCGATGACGCCGACGACCGGATGATCAAGGTATCGCTCGCGCCAGGCCTTGAGCGGCCACGAGCGATTGTCGAGAAACATCGAGTCGATGCGATCCCGCTGGGCCGAGAGCATCGAGGCAAGATCCTTCGCCGAAGCCTTTAGTTCTTTAAGATCGTCGGCGAAGTCCTTCTTGACGCTTGCGGGTGCGCTCTTGATCTCCTTGCCTTTGGCGGCAGCCCCGTTCGGCGTGCCGTCCTTCGCGCCTTTGTTGTCGGTCGATCGCTTGAAGAACCGCAGCGATACATCGCCGCCTATCGCGGCCAGTTCGACGATGGTGTCGCCAAGCTCCTCGCGGCGCACCCCGACCTCGGTCAGGCCGTAGGTGGGAACGCCAAGTTCATCGATCTCGGCTCGCGGCAACCCTTCCCGCGTCGCGGCCGCCGTGAGCGCCTTCTCGATCGCCTTCTGCGCCGGGATGAACTTGACCTTGACGCGAAGCATCGCGAGCTGGCCAAGCGCATCGGGACCGGGGAGCTGGCCGAGCGCCCAGATGGCGGCGTTGCCGACGCTGACTGCTCGGGGACCGATTCCAGGCACCTTTTTGAATGACCCCAACGCCAGTCCGCCGACTGCTCTCGCCGTACGAGAGGCAGAATCACCTTCGCTCAGCCAGCATAGACCCCGCATCAACGCTTGCCCGCGGTCAGAAACATAGAGAGCGGAGTTCGACTGCCATCTCCAGTCCAGAAGCAACTCATCGGTCCGAGGCTTCTCGAATAGCCCTAGCCAAACCGCCCGAGTCTCCCGCAACTTCGCGGCGGGAATCGCCGAGCGAAGTTGGCGACCGACTGTGAGCCACGCTTTCGACGGGGAAGCTCCCCTGGCTGTTTCGCAATGCAGTAGAAGATCGACCCACCGACCACGATCCCTTGCTGGAAGAGACTCGAGGAACTGCTTGGCGTGGTTAGCCCAAGCCTCCCCGTCGGGAAGCTCGATCCCTGTTGCAGTATTGAGTGCGCTCCGCAGTTCCCTGGCCATCCGCATCTCCGCGGCCCCCCGCAACACCTCAAGCGCGCGAGCGATCGCTTCGATGGAAGCTCGAGATTCGACCGGCAGTTCAAGCGGATTGACGGACGACACAATCGATCGCCAGAGAGAAGGCAGATAGCCATGAGTAAACAATGTGATGGTGGGAAAAGCAGCAAGGGTTTGAAGCAGTTCCACGACTTGATCTGAATTGAACGCGCAACCACTCCTCGCTTGTCGACCAATCTCTCTCTGCCAATCTGTCCAACTGCCCTGCTCGTGATGGACGTTCGCCCAAACGTACGGATCGGAAGCGTCTCGCAGTTTCGAAGACTTGATCTTCTCCGCAACGCGTTGCATCAAACGGCTGATCTCAACAATCCGTGCTGCGCGCGTTCTCGCTCTTTCTTGCGCCCCCGACGATGCCGGCTTTGGTTTACTGGAAGATGCAACACCCCGGCGCTGACGTTCTGACCCGGCATCGTCGTTTCGAGACCCCATTCTCACCCCCCAACCAACGGCACCAACTTCAAGAACGTCACCTCCTCCACCCGCTTCAACTCCACTACCTCGTCTAGCGATTCGGTCTGGTGCTTCCCCGCCAGCACGATGAAGCCCGCGCGGTCGTACGAATCGCACGCGATCTCGAATTGCTTCTTCCAGTCGATCTCGCGCCCGCCGCGGGCCTTCACGCCGTTGAGCACGGTTTCTGCGTCCGAGGGCTGCACCAGCCCGTTGAATACGGCGCCATTCGGCGTTGCGCTCGCGCGGTTGTAGTCCTGCACCTCTTCGTACACTCGCGCGCGGAGAATCTCGCGGACCGTGACTTGCTCGGTCGGAAACTCAAGCGTGCGCCGGTTGGAAGTGGTACCGGCCGTGGTTTCGTCGGCGATGACAAGCGTTGCGGGCATCCGCCGAGAATAACGCCCGACCGAGCGTGCGCCAAGCGAATCACAGTTGGGCGTGTGGGCATCGCGTAGGGGTACCACAAAGTTGTGGTATTCGAACGGGGGCGGGGGCGATGCGTTGGGGCGATGGGCGATAATGGGGTCATGCCCAATGCCCTTTCGCTTCTCCCCACCATCCGCTCCCTCTTCCCCGGCCTCTCCGGCGACACGATCATGCTCGACAACGCTGGCGGGTCGCAACTGCCTCGCTGTGTCATCGACGCGATGCGGGAGTACATGGAGAAGTCCTTCGTGCAGCTCGGCGGCGACTACCCGCTCTCGAAATGCGCCACCGCCGTCATCCCGCGAGCGCGCGAGGTTGTGAAGGTATTTCTCGGCGGGCACGAAGCCGCGGGCGGTCATGCCGCGGGTTCTGCGATCGGGGCCGGCATGGGCGATGTCTTCTTCGGATCGTCCTCCACGGTGCTCTGCTACGAACTCGCCGCGGCGTACGCCGATGCACGTGACGCGTGCCGCAATCTCGATGCGGCACCCGCCGATCTGCGCGAGCATTTCGCGAAGGCCAGCGGTGCGGCCAGCGGATCGGTCCTCGGCGGCACGCACGGCTCGCTTCGCGATCGGCTGCTCACACGAGATCAGATTGTCGTCTGTACCGCCGGGCACGAAGCAAACGTTGGTCCGTGGATGCGTCTTGCCCTCCGGGGCTACACCATCGTGCCGTGGCACGTTGAGCCTCTCCGAGACACGCACGGTCCGAGCGCCGGCCAGACCAGCTGGCGTCCCTCGCTCGACACACTCAAGAAGCTCGTGAACAGCCGCACGCTGCTGGTGCTGATGCCGCAGGTGTCGAACATTCTGGGGGAGGTCTGGGACGTTCGCGCCGCGGCGGAGATCGCCCACGCCGCGGGTGCTCGCATCGTGGTCGATGGTGTTGCCTACGCCCCGCACCGCGCACCGCGCATGAGCGAACTGGGCTGTGATTGGTACGTCTACTCGACGTACAAGGTCTTCGGCCCGCACATGGCCGCGATGTTCGGCACGCACGAGGCGATGGGCGAACTCGTCGGCCCGAACCACTACTTTCTCGACAGCAAGGTGCCGTACAAGTGGGAACTCGGCAACGCCAGTCACGAGGCCGCGGCGGGCGTCGCGGCGTTGTGGGATTTCATGTGTCAGCTCGCAACCCTCGATGCCGGGGCCGCAACCGCCGCGATGAGCAAGCCCCGTGATTGGTCGACGGCTCCGACGCGCGATGTCTTCGATCGCGCGTTCGCCCTCATCCGTGGCCTGGAAGACCGGCACACCGCACAGCTCATCGATTATCTCAAGAGCAAGCCGAGCGTCCGCATCGTCGGTCCGCGCCACGCGGAATCGAGCCGCGTCGGCACCATCTCGTTCACGAGCAAGAAGGCAACGCCGGTGCAGATTTCACACCATCTGGGCGAACGCAACGTTGCGATGCGTCAAGGCCATGCGTATTCAAAGCGGCTCGTCGAGCAACTCGCAACCGACACCGATCTCCATATTGACCCGGCGATCGGGGTCGCGCGGCTCAGCATTCAGCATTACAACTCACCGGAAGAACTCGCAATTGTCTGCGCAGCGCTCGATGAAATCGTGTGAGCGCTCGCGGTTGCCGCGTGAATCCTTTTACGGCTGCGCGGTCTTCTGGCCCGGCGGGTGATCCGATGCCGAGAGGCCGGGCGAATCGGCCGCCAGAGTCGGCGGCTCGCCCTTGATTGCCAGCACCGCCCAGAGTAGAACCGGAGCGAAGAAGATCGATGAAGCGGGCCAGATGATGAACGACGGCAGAGTCGAAGTGGCCACCAGCACGATCGGTACACACCAATACACGATGCAAACGGGAATGACTGTCCAGCGCGGCGTGCGGCTGGCGACCTTCCATGTCGCGTTCTGAATCGGCGCAGAATGCCTTTTGATCTCGAACGTGAGGCGCGCCGCCCACGCAAATTCGCTGGCAAGGATTGCAAGGCCTATCGGTGCGAGCACGGTAAAACCGGGAACCGGAAGAGGCGAGAGCAAGACCCCGAGCAGGATGACGGCGGTTCCTGCGATGAGAATCCACAGCCGCCAGATGTTCCGCCTCAGGAGCGAGATCGCCGCGGCACCGTGCGCCCGTGCGAGCGCAAACTTGGTGTCGAACACGCCGTAAACCAGCAAACACGCAACAGTCGCCAGCAGGATCAGGCCGAGCCAGAAATCAAAGATTTCGAGATCGGATGTCGTCGCGAGTTGTTCGACGCCGGCGACCGTCGTATTGCTGATGTGTGAGGCCGTTTGCGTCATGGTGTGTTCGCGCGTCTCTTGAGGCGAGCGGATTGTTGCACTTGCTTGGAGCGCCGAGGCGACGCGAGATTACTTGTCTGGTTGCGAGCCTGTTTCTGCTCCAATTCCGGCGCCTGCTTCCGGGCCTGTTGTCGAAGGTGCCGAAGTCCGAAACACCATCAACGCCCAGAAAATGAACGGTGCAAACAGCACCGAGGCGGTGCTCCAGATCGCGGGCTGGGGAAGAGATGTGAACGAGGCGAGGGCCGCCGGAATGCACCAGTACAGCAGCATCGCAGGGATCACGATCCACCGGGGCGTGCGGTCGGCCACGTGCCGCGTCGCGTTCTCCAGGGGCGAGGCCCGCCGCTGGATCTCCTGCTTTATCCGTCGGGCCCACGCGAATTCCGTCGCGAGAATGCCCATGCCGACGGGCGCGAGCAGGATGAAGCCCGGACCGGGCAGAGGCGAAATGATGATGCCGAGCAGGATCAGCCCAGTGCCGGCGATCAGAATCCAGAGCCGGCGGGCGTTTCGCCGCAGAAGGTCCACCGCGGCCGTCCCGCCTTCCACCGCGATGCGGAATCGCGTCTCGAAGATGCCGTAGATGAGCAGGCACGCCAGCAGCGCAAGCAGGACCAGCGCGATCCAGAACGAGGGCGTGCGAACGTCCTGTTCGAGGACGGGCGGCATCGCGGTGGGTGGAGGGGCGCTCGCTTGCAGGTTCATTCGTGTGGGTCGCCCCCAGCTTTTTTAGGAATACGCCGCCCCGGATTCCGATTCGTTCTCGGACGAGGCGGCCGCAAGGGCGGGGTTGAACAATACTTGGATCACAAGGGAGAGCGTGATGAATCTCGCCGGGAAATTTCTGAGCCCTCTGGCGACCGCCGCGTTCATCTCCGGCGCATTCGCGCAGCAGCCCCGTCAGAACGTCGTTTTCTTCATCAATCAGACAACCAACGTCGGCCAGTCGGTTTTTGTTCTTGGCGGTCTGCCGGAACTGGGCAACAACGACATGCGATATGCCGTGAAGCTCGAACCATCGGCGTATCCGACGTGGCGGGCCACGATCAGCCTGCCAGCGAATCGCAGTTTCACGTATCGGTATGTGCTCCGGAACGATGGCGCGGGGCAGACGAGTCAGAGCGGGAACGGCACGCAGATCGGCAGTGTGATCGCGGCAACAACGATCGCGGCTCCGATCTTGCCGACAACCAAGTCGATTCTCTGGACCACGAATTTCGCGAATCCGATTCTGTGGTGGCGACAGGGCACGGGAGCGTTCCAGCAGAAACCCTTGGAGCGATACGGCACGGGGCGCGTGCGAGCCGGCAACGTGCAGGAGCAGATCTGGTTCGCGTGGAGCATCGGCCTTGCGGCAAAGTCGATCGAGTTCTATCTGACCGATGCGCAAGGTGGCAACCGCTCGCCCACGTTCGGAAACTTCAACACCGAACTCGATGCGGTCTTTGTGCAGGATTCCAAGTTGTTCTCGTACATGCCTGCGCCGAGCGTCAGCGTCTCGAAGCGTGATTACTTCGCGACTTCGCCCCCCAGTATGTTCTCGACCAATCTGAACGAGACGCGCCCGTATCGGGTGTATCTGCCACGGGGTTATGCGGAGCATCCGACACGCCGCTACCCGGTGCTCTACATGCACGACGGGCAGAACATCTTCGAGAACGGCGCATTCGGCACGTGGAACATGCAGGCGCCACTCGAGACGCTGACGAACGGAGGCCAGATCCGCGAGGCGATCGTGGTGGGGGTCGACAATACCGCGAACCGTCTGAAAGACTACCTGCCGCCCGGCGACACCATTAGCGGCAGCGGCGCGGGCTGGGCCGACAAATACGCCAGGTTCCTCCGCGATGAACTCAAGCCGCTCATCGATGCAAACTACCGCACGAAGACCGACGCACCAAACACGCTCACGATGGGCTCGAGCATGGGAGGCGTGGTTTCGCTCTACCTCGGCTGGGATTTCACAAACACCTTCGGCAAGATCGGCGCGATGAGCGGCGCGTGGTGGACCTCAACCAACTTCGTCGCGCGGGTGAAGCCGATCGCGAACTTCCGCGATATCCGCATCTACATGGATCACGGCGACAGCGGCACATCAAGCGACGACTACACGAACTCGTACAACCTTCGTGATGCACTCGTCGGCGGCGATGCCGCACGCTACCCGCTCGAAGGCACGCTGCGCCACGTCGTTGGCTTCGGCCAGCAGCACAACGAGGCCGCGTGGTCGGCGCGCGTGCCCGGCGCGCTCCGCTTCCTGCTCCCGCCGTCGGATGAGCCGAACGAAATTCTGACGAGTGTGTTCAATCCGGCGTACGACGTGAACGGGGACGGCAAGATCGATGTCGAGGACATTTATGCGCAGCACAGCACGCCGAAGGATCTGAATGGTGATGGGCTGATGAATGCCGCGGATGTACAGAGGCTGACCGACTTCGTGCGGCGCAACGAAGTTGAAGAAATGACATCCGGTCGCCGTCAGTAACACCGGAGCGGGCGAATTACGCCGACTTCTTCACCGGCTTTCCCACCTTCGCCACAACCGGAGCGGCAGCGGGCGCGGTCTTAACCGACTTCACCTTCGTCCCGGGCACGATCACCCACTTCTTCCGCCACACAGCGTTCGTGCCGTTGCGAGCGCCGGTGCGCCACTTGATCAGTTTCCGCACTTCGCCGTTTTCCATCGTCTTGAGATTCGCCATGGTCCTGCTTTCCCGGGCGTTGCCCGTCGGCCGGCGCGGGGCAAAGACACACCACGCGAAGTGCGGGCGCGCGAAGGCACCGACCGGACGAGTTGCTTCGACGTCGTTTCGGCCAGTGTTCAGTTGGTCGCGAGGAGGAGGCAGAGGACCGTAGGGGTTCGGTTTGCGGATTCCGGCCCCGGCAGGCTCTAATCTGAGCCAATGGCGACGGTTACACAAGATGGTGAGGGCTGTTTGGTGCGTCTGAAGGTGGTTCCGGGTAGTTCGCGCGATGCGATCGGGGGCTTGCTGGGCGATCGAATCAAGATCAAAGTTGCCGCGGCAGCTGAATCCGGAAAAGCAAACAAAGCGGTTTGCGAGCTTCTGGCCCGAACGCTTGGCGTGAAACCCCGAGATGTTGAGATCGTCAGCGGGCAGACTTCGCCGGAGAAGGTGGTTCGCGTGCGTGGGTTTGCGGCCGCAGATGCGATGAAGAAGTTGGGCGTGGGCGAGTGAGTTGGGAGGTTGAGAACGGAGCGCCTTCGCAAGATTCTCAGCCCACCCCCTGCCATCTCCCTCGCGGAGGGGGTTTCGGACAACGCTAAACTCGCCCGCGCATGGCCAAGCGAACGACACAATTGTTAAGAGGCAAGACCGGCTCGCCGCAGGTCGGCATCATCATGGGCTCGAAGAGCGATCTCGAGACCATGCGGCACGCGGCAGACGTTCTCGATGAACTGGGCGTGCACTACGAGATCCTCGTGGTCTCAGCCCATCGCACGCCGGATTGGCTCTTCACCTACGCGCAGAGCGCAGAAGTGCGGGGTCTTCAAGTGATCATCGCTGGCGCAGGCGGCGCGGCACACCTCCCCGGCATGGCCGCGAGCAAAACGGTTGTGCCCGTGCTCGGCGTTCCGGTCGAAAGCCGTGCGCTGAAAGGCCTTGATTCGCTCCTCTCGATCGCGCAAATGCCGGCCGGGATTCCCGTTGGCACGCTTGCCATCGGCAAGGCGGGCGCGATCAACGCAGGCCTTCTTGCCGCGGCAATCGTCGCAAACGGCGACCCCACCCTGCGAAGACGCCTCGCCAAGCGCCGAGCAGCGCAAACGAAAACCGTGATGCAAACGAAGGATTTGAAGAACGAAATCCATCGTCTACGTAAGGTCTAGAGAGATAGCTTCAAGAAGGTCTCTCCGCCCTGCCTGCAATCACTTTTCCCGTCTTCCTCTGTGTCTCCGCGTCTCTGTGGTGAAACCTCTTCTCTCCCCGGTGAATCATGCTGATCGGCGTTCTCGGTGGCGGCCAACTCGGCATGATGATCGCGCAAGCCGGCATCCGCCTCGGTCACACTTTTCGCTTTCTCGATCCATCCCCCGAAGCGCCCGCGCGTGGTGTCGGCGACCTCATGGTGGGCGAGTACACCGATACGAATGCACTGCGCCAGTTCGGGCGCGGGCTCAACGTCGTGACCTGGGAATTCGAGAACGTGCCGACCAGTGCTGTGCAGGTTCTCTCGCGTGCCACACCTTCCTATCCCGGCGTGGCGCTGCTCGAAATCGCGCAGGATCGCCTCAGCGAAAAGACCGCCTTTCGGGAGATCGGCCTCGAGCCCGCGAGGCATCTTCCGATCGGAAGTCTCCCCGAACTCCGCGACGCCGTGAACCAGATCGGCGTGCCCTGCATTCTCAAGACCCGACGCATGGGCTACGACGGAAAAGGCCAGTTCGTCCTTCACAAGCGCGAAGATGTCGAGACCGCGTGGCGCGAGCTCGGTCGCTCCGGCCAGCTCATTCTCGAGGGCTTCGTCGAGTTTGAACGCGAAGTGTCACTCATCGCCTGCCGAGGAAAAGGTGGGGGGATTGCGTTTTATCCGATGCCCACCAACGTGCATCGAGGCGGCATTCTGCGTGTCTCACGCGTGGGCGAAGGCGCGGAGATCGAGCCCGAACTCGAGCACGCAGCCCGCGCCGCGATGAGCAAACTGATGGACGGCATGGATTACGTCGGCGTTCTGACGTTCGAGTTTTTCGTCGTCAAGAAGCTCGACGGCGGGCGCACGCTGATTGCGAACGAGATGGCGCCGCGTGTCCACAACAGCGGGCACTGGAGCATCGAGGGTTCGCGTGCCAGCCAGTTCGAGAATCACTGCCGCGCAATCTCGGCCACGGAACTCGGCCCATCCGTCCTTCTTCACCCGGCCGCGGCCATGGTCAACATTGTCGGCGAAGCCCCGCGACCCGAAGAAGTCTCGCGCGTGTCCGGCGCAACCCTCCATCTCTACGGCAAAGAGCCACGGGAGGGCCGCAAACTCGGGCACATCACGCTGGTCGGCACGCGACAGCAGGTCGAATCCGGCCTTTCCAGTTTGCGGGGTGTTCCGGGCACGATGATCGAGCCATAAGTTGATTTGTGCAGCGCCCGTTTGTGCAGCCGGAGCGGGTATTCCGATGAAAGAGACTGGTTGCGGGTACGTGCGCGCGAACCCGGGCGCTGCCCGAATCGCTAGACTCGGGCTGACGTCTGATTGATCGGTGCATCGAAAGGAAGCGTTTTCATGCGATTTGGAAAGTTTGCCGCGGCAAGTGCCTCCTCGCTCGTGCTTATGGCCGGAATTCTCCCGAGCCAATCCTTCGCGGCCCCCAAGCCCGAAGAACTCCGAGATGAGATGCGTGCGATGGTCCAGACCGCACGCGACAAGGTCTTTCCCGCGCTCGTGAATATCTCCGTCGTCACCACAAGCTTTGAAGGCGGCGAGGAATCCAAGGGCGGCTCCACCGGCAGCGGCACGATCATCAGCAAGCAGGGCCATGTCCTGACAAACCAGCACGTCGTGAACGACGGAAAGAAGTTCAAGATCACGCTCGCCGACCGCACGATCGTCCCGGCCAAGCTCGTCGGCGAAGATCCGCTGACCGATCTGGCAATCTTGCAGATCGATATGAGCGAACTGCCGAAAGGCACCGAGCTTGCCGTTGCAGAATTCGGCGACTCCGAAAAGCTCCAGATCGGCGACACCGTGATGGCGATGGGTTCGCCCTTCGCGCTTTCACGCAGCGTCACGCTCGGCATCGTCAGCAACACCGAGCGCGTCTTCACCAGCGGGTTCCTCCGCGAAGAAGTCGAAGAGATGCAGGGCGAGGCGGGCAGCACCGGCCAGTTCACCCGCTGGATTCAGCACGATGCTGCGATCAACCCCGGCAACTCCGGCGGACCGCTCGTCAACCTCGAAGGAAAGGTCGTCGGCGTGAACACGCTCGGCGGCAGCAACATGGGCTTCGCCAGCCCCGGCAACCTTGCCCGCCAGGTGGCCGACTCGATCATCAAGGATGGCGAAGTCATCCGTTCCTGGATCGGCGTGAGTCTGAAGAACATCCGCGACACGGGCTATGACGACGGCGTGCTCGTCAACGCAGTAGTTGAAGGCTCGCCCGCATTCGAAGCGGGTCTTCGCGCCGGCGACCGAATCGTGGAGATCGACGGCAAGCCGATTACGATCCGATTCGTGGAGGAAGTGCCGCCGCTGGTAAAGAGCTTCGCCGATCGTCCGGTCGGCAGCCAGATCAAGGTCGGCTTCGTCCGCGCCGGTGAGAAGAAGGAAGCGACCGTTACGACCAAGAAGCTTCTGCGTGAGCGGGGCGATCGTGCCGCTCTTCGGCTGTGGGGCGTGACCATCGCCGAGATCACCGAGAAACTCGCCGAAGACCTGCACCTGACGAACCGCGACGGCGTCTTCGTGACCGGGATCAAAGGAGGTAGTCCTTCCGAGCTTGCCGAGCCCAACTTGCAGGGTGGCGACATCATCAAGTCCATCGGGGGCAAGCCGGTGAAGACGGTGCACGACGCGATCGAGGCATACAAGTCGGTGATGAATCCCGACGGTGCAAAGGGGCTGACCCCCACCGAGGCCGCGGCAAAGATCCCCGAGTTCCTGCTCATCGAGTTCGATCGCCGGGGTAAGAGCCAGGCAACTCTCATCAAGCCCCGCCCCGACAAGAAGGAAGATCCGCCCCGCGAACTCGCCAAAGCGTGGCTCGGCGTGGCAACGCAGCCCGTTCTGCGCGATCTTGCACGCGAGATGGGCCACGAAGGTCAGACGGGCCACCGCATCACGCGCATCTATCCAGGCACGGCCGCCGAGAAGAGCGGGCTCAAAGTGGGCGATGTGATCATCGGGCTCGACTCCGATAAACTGAGCGTCAAGGGCATGCAGGATGCCGGTGCCCTTCAGAGAAAAATCCGCACGCTCAAGGTCGATGGCGAAGTGACCGTCAAGATTCTGCGCAAGGGCAGCGACGGCAAGGCTGTGCCCGAAGATATCAAACTCACGCTCGAACGCACCCGCCTCTCGCCCGAAGAAGCCCGGCGCGACAGCAACAAGGACTTTGAGCTGAGCGTGCGCGAACTCACGTTCTTCGATCGCGACGACAACCGCTGGGAAGAAACCGTACAGGGCGTCATCGTCGCCGGCACCGAGCAGCTCGGCTGGGCGGGTGCCTCGGGTATCCGTTCGGGCGATCTCATCCAGCGCATCAGCGTCCCCAGCGATGCGACCGGCACAGAAAAGTGGAGTGAGACCATTGTCGATCTCGACGGCTACCGCAAGGTCATGGAACGCCTCGCGAAGGAACAGCCCTCGCGCGTGATCATGGGGATTCTCCGCGATAACCGGGCCATGTACCGATATCTGGAGCCGGAGTGGAAGCCGACTGTGCAGACTGATGGGCCAAAGGATGTGGCATCTCCAGCCAAATAAGGCCTTCCAGATTCCGTTCCTAGGCGTTGTACACGTAAATTGTGCGGCATCGCGAGTAGGTCATACCTGAGGGTCGGTGCGCGCTCGGGATAAAGCTGCCCCGGGCCGACGTACGCGCCGAAATCTCGCACATTTTGTTTCATTTTCTGTCACACGCTGGCATCGAGCGCCGCCCATCTAGGTTCTGTCTGACGGATCATCCGGAGCGAGAATTCGCAGGTACCGGCGGATGATCGCGAGGTTCACGAACGCCAGGAAGCTCGACGCGAGTTTGTCGTAGCGGGTCCCCACGCGTCGGTTCTCCTTCAACCAGCCGA